>JBJFGB010000001.1:0-6430 GCA_051892295.1 Faecousia sp.
TGAACCGCGACATTGCGCACGCCGATGGTGTGCGAGGCGGGGTCAAAGGGCATGATCTCCCGCGCAAGCCGCAGCGTCAACAGGTACCGCGAGGCGGCAAGCTCCGTCAGAAACCGTGCGTATTCCTCCGCCACACGGCTGTCCTTGCACATCGCCTCGTCAAAGGGAAGCAGATCGGTCAAAGGGTCAAAGGGCGCTTCCTCGCAGGCGAGCGCGGCATCCAGCGCGGGAATGAGCAGAGCGACACCCTCCTGTATTTTTTCGGGCAGCGCCTGATGGTTTGAATCGGGAAACAACCCGTGGCAAAGCTCCGCATAGGCGCAGGCAAGCCAACCCTCCTGCGGCGGGGAAGAGATCTTGTCCAACATGGGAAGAAGTGCGTTCAACACCGACCGGCAGAGTGTGCCCCGTTCATATTCCATCGCGCCAAGCAGCGAGACAAGCGTCTCTGCCGGCGCAAATTTATTTAGCTTTTCCCGCGATAGCTGCATTTCCATCGCTCCTTTGCAAAAAATGGTGCGTTATTCTGTTATTATAACGAATAACGCACTTAAAAACAATATTTCGATGAAATGTTTCCAAAAAAATGAGGCTTTCCCTAAATTATCTCCGTACCACCGTGCCGGGCAAAGGGCGGAAGCTGGAGAGGACTTCAATTTCTACACCGTAGCGCTTTGCCAGCTCTACGCAGCGGTCGTGCAGAACCCTTGCGCCGCTGCGGGCGAGGGTGAGCATTTCGTCGTAGCTGATCGTATCGTATTTGACCGCGTCGGGAAATCTGCGCGGATCCTTGTTATAAACCCCGTCCACATCGGTGTAGATGCGGCAGCGGTCGGCGTGCAGGAAAGCTGCCAAGGCGACTGCCGTGGTATCTGAGCCGCCGCGTCCGAGGGTTGTGATGTCGCCGGCATCGTTGATGCCCTGAAAGCCTGCGACCAAGACGATGTTGTTCGCGCGCAGCTCCCGTTCAATGCGTCCGCCCTCCAAGCGCAGAACGCGCGCGCCCCCGTGGACATTTTCGGTCACCAGACCTGCCTGCCATCCGCACAGGCTGACGGCGGGCACGCCCAAACGACGCAGGGCAAGGGCACAAAGGCTGACGGAGCAGGTCTCGCCGGTGGAGAGCAAGGCATCCAGCTCGCGTCCGCTGCAATCGGGGTCGATCTCCCGCGCTTTGGCGAGCAGCGCGTCCGTCGTGCCGCCCTGCGCCGACAGAACGCCGATGACCTCGTGCCCTGCGCGGTGTTCGGCGGCAAGCTTTCGTGCGGCGGCATAGAGCTTTGCGGCGTCCGCGACCGAGCTGCCGCCGAATTTCAGCACATAGCGTGCCATAGCAATGCCCCCCTTCGCTATAGTCTATGCGCCTCGCGCCGATTCGACACAATTATTCGTTTACTTTTGCCGTAATTTGTGGTAAACTATAGCCGAATATTGTTGAACAGGCAGCGGAGGAAACAGTCCACTGTGTCTCGGCAACCGTGCGGCCAACGAAAGGGTCAGAAATGCCACTGAGGGATTCTTCGGGAAGGCGACCGGAGTAGGATTCTTTGAAAATGGGTCAAGTCGGTATATTCCCGCCTGTTCTCAGCGGTTTTCTGAGGCGAAACGGCTGCGCGCGGGATAGGGTCATTCTGCGCCGACTGCGGGACGTCTCGGCGTTCCGTTTTTCTTTTGGCGGAGGTGTAGGTATGACGGGGTTTTCCAAGCTTCACCCCTTTGTGGAAGCTGCCTTTTTCCTGCTTGTACTGGCGTTTTCCATGTTTGTCTCGCACCCGTGGGTGCAGTTGCTCGGACTGGCGCTTGCGGCGGCGATGGCACTTTCCTGCGTTGGCGGGAAAAAGTTTTTGCGGCAGCTGTTGCTGATTGTGCCGCTGATGCTCTTTACGGCAATCTTGAACCCGCTCATCACCCACCAGGGGGTGACAATTCTGTTCTATTTTCCCTCGGGCAACGCCTGCACGCTGGAATCCGTCCTCTACGGCGTGTTTGCGGCGGTGCGGCTGGCAACGGTGCTGTTCTGGTTTGTCGGGTGGAACGCCGTCATTACCTCGGATAAATTCGTGTTTTTGTTCGGGCGCGTGATCCCTGCGCTGTCCCTGACAATCTCGATGGGACTGCGGCTGATTCCGAGACTGCTCCGCAGAATTCGGGAGGTGTCTGAAGCGCAGAAATGCCTTTGCCCGGACAGCAAGGGCTTGCGTCATGCGGGGCGCGTGATCTCCATCGTGATTACTTGGTCGCTGGAAAACGCGCTCGATACCGCCGACTCAATGAAAAGCCGCGGCTACGGACTGCCGAAGCGCAGCGCCTTTTCCCTTTATCACTTTACGGTAAGAGACGGCGCAGCGCTGGCGTATTTGCTCGTTTTCGGCGTGGTGGTGCTGCTTGCTGCGTTGACCGGTAAGCTTTCGTGGCAGTTTTATCCGGTGATGCAGGGAAGCGGGGGGCTTTGGACGGTTTTGTCTGCGGCGGCGTTTGGGCTTTTAGCAGCATTTCCCGTAATGTATGAGGCAAAGGAGGCGGTACAATGGCGGATATCTCAGTCAAGAATCTGAGCTTTACCTATCCGGAGCAGACGCTTCGGGCGCTGTCACAGATTGACTTTCGCATTGCGGAGGGAGAATTCCTGACCGTGATCGGCGCATCAGGCAGCGGAAAATCGACGCTTTTGCGTGCGCTAAAGCCCGCCCTCACACCCCACGGCACGCTGACAGGGGAGATTGACTTTTTCGGTCAGCCACTCTCCCAACTTGATGCGCGGCAGCAGGCATCGGAGATCGGCTTTGTGCTGCAAAATCCGGACAATCAGATCGTTACGGACAAGGTCTGGCACGAGATGGCGTTTGGATTAGAGAGCCTCGGCATGCAAACACCCGTCATCCGCAGAAGGGTGGCGGAGATGGCAGCGTTTTTCGGCATTGAGGATTGGTTTTATAAAAATGTCTCGGAGCTTTCGGGCGGGCAGAAGCAGCTTCTGAATTTAGCCTCCGTCATGGCAATGCAGCCGCGTGTGCTGCTGCTGGACGAGCCGACGGCGCAGCTTGACCCGATTGCCGCATCGGAGTTTTTAAACGCAGTCGGGCGCATCCGCCGCGAGCTGGGCACGACGGTGATCTTGAGCGAGCACCGCTTGGAGGAGGCGCTGCCGCTTTCCGACCGTGTGCTTGTTTTGGACGGCGGGCGCGTGATTGCGGAGGGCACGCCGACGGAGGCGGCGGAAACGCTGCTTGCCCTGCGTCACCCGCTGTATGCCTCCATGCCGACGCCGCTGCGCCTGTGCGGCAAGCTGACGGTCAGTCAGGCGAGGCGCTGGCTCAACGACTATGCCGAAACGCAGCCTCTAACGCCCGTTCCGCCGCGCGAGCTGCGGGCAGGCGGGGGTGTTGCGTTGGAGCTGCAAAGCGTCCGCTTCCGCTATGAAAAAAACGGCGCGGAGGTGCTGCGCGATCTCTCCTGCCAATTCCTCCGGGGGCAGTTTACCGCCCTGCTCGGCGGCAACGGCAGCGGAAAAACGACCACGCTCTCGCTCCTTGCGGGACTGCACCGCCCGCAGCAGGGCAAGGTGAGGAAAGACGGAAAACTGCGCGTCGCCCTCTTGCCGCAGGATCCTCAGACACTCTTTGTCCGGGCGACGGTGCGGGGGGAGTTGGAGGAGCTGCTGCGCGGAACAGACAAGGCGCAGCGAGAGGCGAAAATCGTGGAGACAGCAAAATTGTGCAGGTTGGAGAGTCTCCTCGACCGCCATCCCTATGATCTCTCCGGCGGTGAGCAGCAGCGCTGCGCTTTGGCAAAAATATTGCTGGCTTCACCGGATATTCTCCTGCTGGACGAGCCGACCAAGGGCATGGACGCGCAGTTCAAACGCGAATTTGCCGCGATTTTGCGCCGCCTGCTGGACGGGGGCAGAACGGTCATTATGGTCAGCCATGATGTTGAATTCTGCGCGGAGTATGCCGACCGGTGTCTGTTGATGTTTGACGGCGCGATTGCCGCAGAGGGGACGCCGACCGCGTTTTTCTCCGGCAACAGCTTCTATACCACGGCTGCCAACCGCATTGCAAGAAAGCTTCTGCCCGATGCCGTGACTTTTTCCGAGTTGGCGAATGCCTGCGGTATCGAGGTGTCGGATTTTTCGGCGGATGATGACGAGCGGGAGACTGCGCCCGCCGCACAGTCCGCGCCGCTTACGGTTAAACCGCTGCCCTGGTGGCGGCTGACGCTTGCAACAGTCTCCCTTGTGCTTGCCGTGCTGCTGTTTTTGCAGACCGTTACGCCGCTGAAATTTACCTTTTTCCGACCGCTGCCGCAGGGAGCGCAGTATGTGCTTTTGGCACTCTCCCTTGTGATATTGATGCTCTGCGTGAGCAGGAAAAGCGACCGAGCGCCGTTCACTGCGCAAAAACAGCGCCTGACGCGGCGGACATGGCTGACCTTCGGCATCGCGCTGCTTGCCGTGCCCGCGACGATTTTGTGCGGCGTGTTTCTATTGGACGGACGGCGCTATCTGTTTATCTCGCTGCTCGTCTTATTTGAGATTATGCTGCCCTTTGTGCTGCTGTTTGAGCGGCGCGGACCGACCGCGCGGGAGTTGGTGCTGCTTGCGGCGCTCTCCGCCCTTGCGGTTGCGGGACGCACGGCATTTTATGCGCTGCCGAATTTTAAGCCCGTGCTGGCGCTTGTGATCATCTCCGGCGTGGCGCTCGGCGGGGAGGGCGGCTTCTTGGTTGGCGCGCTTTCGATGCTCCTGTCCAACATCGTTTTCGGGCAGGGACCGTGGACGCCGTGGCAGATGTTCGCAATGGGCCTTGTGGGCTTCCTGGCAGGGGTCTTGTACAGGCGCGGCGTTCTGCGCAGAGGTCGTGTTTCGCTGTCGATATTCGGCGCGGTGATGGCAATTGCGGTCTACGGCGTCATTATGAATGTCTCCTCCGCCTTTACATGGTATACGGAGCTTTCGTGGCGCAGCATTTTGGCATACTGCGTCAGCGGCTTTCCTGTCGATGTCGTCCATGCGGCGGCAACTGTGATCTATCTTTGGATTTTCGGAGAGCCGATGCTTGAAAAGCTCGACCGTGTCAAGGTGAAGTACGGCATATTGGAATCGTAAAAAAAGTGCCCTCCGAGATCGGAGGGCAAGCCGGTTGTGGGATCAGCGTGAATCACGCTGAACTATGAAGTGCGCTCGCATTGGATAAGCTGTGAGGATAGAATAACATATGCAACAGAAAAAGTTTGTCGAAAACGGTATTTTTCCGAAAAAGAATTCAAAAAAAGCTTCGCGCCCCTCAAAATATAGCTGGATCGTCGCCTTGGTTGCCATTGCACTGTGGGGCGTCTATCTGCTTGTCAGCGGAACGCCATGGAAAGAAACGGAGTCAATTCCGGAGAATCCCGATTTTTCCGTTGTCTTTCTCGACGTCGGACAGGCGGATGCCGCACTTGTTCTCTGCGAGGGCGAGACAATGCTGATTGACGGCGGCAATGTGGCGGACAGCGACATCATTTACACCGTTTTGGAAAAGCGGGAGATTACCCACTTGGACTATGTGGTTTGCACCCACGCGCACGAGGATCATGTGGGGGGGCTCTCCGCCGCACTGCATGCCTGTACGGTTGGGACGATCTATTCTCCCGTGACGGAGTATGATTCCGAGTGCTTCCGAACCTTTGCCCGCACTGCGGCGGAGCAGAGCGTAGAGCTGACGGTTCCCGCGGCGGGCGACAGCTTCCGCCTCGGCTCGGCGCGGGTGGATATCCTCGCCTGCGACCCCGACGCGGCTGAGACAAATAACTCCTCCATCGTTCTGAAAGTCGTCTACGGCGAGACGAGCTTCCTTTTTACGGGAGATGCCGAATACGAGGTGGAGGAGACGCTGCTGGAATCCGGGGTTGATCTTTCAGCAACCGTTCTCAAGGTTGGGCATCACGGCAGCGATACCTCAACCTCTTACCGTTTCTTGAATGAAGTCATGCCGCAGTATGCGGTGATCTCCGTTGCGAAGAAGAACAGCTATGGGCACCCGAGCGAAACGGTTCTTTCCCGTCTGCAAGACGCGGAGGCAACCATCCTGCGCACGGATGAGCTGGGAGATATCGTTCTCACAAGCGACGGGAAGACGGTGACACGGGGCACGCAGGAATAGAGCGTACGAGATGCGTCCTATGTGCTGCGAGGAAAGGGAGCAGGAATATGTCATAAACCGGTACAGGAACCACGAGCGTGTACAAGCTTGGTTCCTTGATACCGTCTGCCGCTTCGCGGTCGGCAGGGACATATGCGCCCACCCTGCAAAGGGTATCGGAACAATATATGATGGCGAGAGCTTCTGCGCAAGTCAGTATATGGCGAGGTTCACATTCTCCGATACTTTTTCTACCTTAGTGTAAAATAATAATTGGCAAACAAAAAGGTAGGGCGAAACCGCCCTAC
>JBJFGB010000002.1:0-1687 GCA_051892295.1 Faecousia sp.
TTCTTCGCGGGTGAGCTTTCGCTTTTTTGTCCCGGACAATGGCTTTCACCTCCCTACTATAATAAAGTCATGTCTACGCTAACCTTCGGTAGAGACAAAACGATTTGGAAGGGGAAGGAGCGTAGCGACTGAGCCTTCCAAATCGCGCGGCATCCGCCGCCTCCATTGGGTATCGAAATCCGCTTCGGATTTTGATATAATCTTCTCGTGCGGACAGAGGATCACGATCACCTCCATGTGGTTGCTGTCCACTTTTCACAGAGTGTGACCTCTGTCCCTGCGGGATTTCACTTATGAGCCGGATGTCGCAGCCTGCCAGCTGTCTTCGCATGTCCAAGTAGGTTTTGACCCGCTTCGTTCAGAGGACTGTCTGCAACTTGATTTTTCGAGGTGTCTTCTATGCTGTTTGTCGGTATTGACATTGCCAAGCGTAACCATGAGGCCTCCGTCATCGCTCAGGACGGGAGCGTCATCCGCAAGGCCATGCGCTTTGCCAATTCCCAGGCGGGTTACAACAAGTTCATGGACATGGTGCGAGGTCTTAACGAGCCCGTCGTGTTCGGCATGGAGGCGACGGGGCACTACTGGCTGACGCTCTACACGCATCTGCGCAATGACGGCTTTACGGTGCATGTCATCAACCCCATCCAGTCCGATGCGCTGCGCGGCATGTACATCCGCAAGACCAAGACCGATTCCATCGACAGCGTCATCATCGCCGACGTCATCCGCTTTGGCCGGTATTGTGAGACTTCCGTGGAACCCGGCGACCTTCAGGCCATGCGTGAGCTGTGCCGCCAGCGCTTCTACATCATTGACATGGCCTCCGATCTGAAGCGCAAGGTCATCGCGCTGCTGGATCAGGTCTTTCCCGAGTACGAGAAGCTCTTTTCAGATACCTTCGGAGCCTCCTCCATGGAAATCCTGTCCCAGTACACCACGCCGGAAGAAATGCTCTCCGTCAGCTCACAGCAGCTTGCCGAAGTGCTGGAAAAGGCCAGCAGAGGCAGGCTTGGCGCAGCGAAGGCTGAGGAAATCCAGAACGCCGCCCGTAATTCCTTTGGCATCGTGATGGCCTCCGGCAGCTTCTCGCTCATCATCCGCCAGTACATCGAACAGATTCGCTCTCTGGAAGATTCTGTCGCTGTCTTCGATGCCGAGATTGCCCGGCTTCTGTCCGGCTTTGACACCCAGCTCACGACGATCACTGGCATTGGCCCCACACTCGCTGCCGTCATCCTCTCCGAAATCGGCGGTGACATCCGACGTTTCTCCTCGCCTGCAAAGCTCGCCGCCTATGCGGGTGTTGACCCGACGGTGAAGCAGTCCGGCGACTTCTCCGGCACCCGTATGAAGATGTCCAAGCGTGGCTCTCCCTACCTGCGCCGGGCGATCTGGCTTGCGTCCACTGTTGCTGCTTTCAAGGATCCTGCGATTCATGCGCTCTATGAACGCAAACGCGCTGAGGGTAAAGACCACATGACTGTCATCGGCCATATCTGCCGCAAAATGATCTCCATCATCTTTGCTGTTCTCCGCGATAACACCCCTTACGTCCCGGCTGTGATTCCTGATTAATCTATTGACTTTTCATAGCCGGTCTGTTTTTCACAAATTTTCTCAGCTCATCATCTGCAAAAGTGGACTGATTTTTGGATGGGAAGCGCCCAAATGATGCGCTGTACGA
>JBJFGB010000003.1:0-1680 GCA_051892295.1 Faecousia sp.
CGGAGGACATCGCGGCAGAGGACGCGCAGAGCGCAAGCGGCGTTGACGTCAATGCGATGATCTTCCCGGATGCAGTCTTCCGCACCTATGTATCGGAAAACTGCGACACAGACAAAGACGGTTATCTGAGCACCGATGAGATCGCAAGTATAACAAAGATCGATGTATCCGCCAGTAACATTTCCAGCCTGCAAGGTGTGGAGTATTTCACGTCGCTGCAACAACTGTGGTGCGACGATAACCAGCTGGCCAGTCTGGACGTGAGCCAGAACACGGCGCTGACGGAGCTGTCTTGCGGCGGAAACCGGCTGACAAGTCTGGATGTGAGCCAAAACACGTCGCTGCTGTTTTTGCAATGCTACGGCAACCAGCTGACCAGTCTGAATGTGAGCAAGAACATCGCGCTGACGTACCTTGGATGCAACGACAACCGGCTGACGGCGTTGGACATGAGCCAGAACACGGCGCTGGAGACGCTGTATTGCTACGCCAACCAGCTGACAAGTCTGAACCTGAGCAAGAATGCGGCGCTGACGTCGCTGGATTGCCACGTCAACCGCCTGACGGCTTTGGACGTGAGCAAGAACACGGCGCTGAAGACGCTGTATTGCTACAGCAACCAGATGACAAGTTTGGACCTGAGTAAGAATGCGGCGCTGACGTCGCTGTATTGCTACGACAACCAGCTGACAAGTCTGGACCTGAGCAAGAATGCGGCGCTGACGTTGATGGATTGCCACGGCAACACCTATTCCATCTCCGTCGGCACAAACCGCCAATTCGACCTGTCAAAGCTCCCGGGGAGCTTTGACGCCACGAAGGCGAGCGGCTGGAGCGGCGGCACGGTGAGCGGGAATCTCCTTACAGTAAACAGCGGCGCGAAGCAGGTTACCTTTACGTATGACTGCGGCCCAAATAAGTCCGCGGTGTTCACGCTTACGGTTGAGGAAAGTTATGCCGGCCCGACAACGGCAGGCTGGCAGAAATACAACGGCGAGTGGTACTATGTCGGTTCAAGCGGCAAGCCCGTGACAAACGAGTGGGTGAAGTACAACGGTTATTGGTACTGGCTCAAGGCCGACGGGGTGATGGCCAAGAGCCAGTGGGTGAAGTACAACGGTTATTGGTATTACCTGAAGTCCAACGGCGTCATGGCCGCGGGTGAAAAGCTCGCCGTCGGCCCTTCGGAGTATATCTTCAACGCCTCCGGCCAGATGGTTACCGGCTGGGCGGCGTTCGGCGGAAGCTGGTACTATGCCGGTTCTTCCGGCGCGCTGCTGAAGAATGCCTGGGCAAAGTCCGGCACGAGCTGGTACTGGCTTGACGCCGACGGGGTGATGGTCAAGAGCCAGTGGGTGAAGTACAACGGTTACTGGTACTACCTGAAGTCCTCCGGCGTCATGGCCGCGAGCCAGTGGGTGAAGTCCGGCGGTTATTGGTATTACCTGAAATCCAACGGCGTGATGGCCGCGAGCGAAACGCTCACGATCGACGGCGTGAAATACACATTCAACAGCAGCGGACGTTGGGTCGGCTGAGAAACAACACAAAAACCCAAAAGGCCGGGAGATTCTCTTCCGGCCTTCATTTTTTAGCATATTTCAGTGGCAGAATGCCGCGGCTTGTGTTATAATACCGCTTGCGAGTTTTCCGATCGGTCGCGGGCACGAGCCGAAAGGC
>JBJFGB010000004.1:0-6378 GCA_051892295.1 Faecousia sp.
CGCAAGAGGCATCCGAAGAACAGCCGGAGGAATCCGCCGAAGCGGCGGAGACACCTGTTGAGGAAGCTCCGGCGGAGGCTGCGCCCATGGAGGAGCCGCAGTCTGACGAACCGACGGCGTAAACTGCGAAGAAGCGGGCTGTCCCGCTTCTCCGGCGCACGAAAGCTCCGGCGCTTTGCCGGAACGATTACTTTTTGAAAAAACCGTAAAGGAGATTTTTTACAATGAAGTATGTCTGCAATATGTGCGGCTGGGTCTATGATGAGGAAGAGACCGGCGTGAAGTGGGAAGACCTTCCCGAGGACTTCGCCTGCGAGCTTTGCGGCGTAGGCAAAGAAGATTTCAGCCCGGAGGAATAAGCCATGAAGATTCGCATCAATAAGGATGTCGTGGAGTTTACCCCCGAGCACGCAGCCGAGGCTGCGGAATTGGAAGCCCTGTGGGTCAAGATGGGCAACTGCACCGGCGCAACGAAGTCCCTGCAGCCGATGGGCGTCTATGTCCCCTCCGAGAACAAGACCGCGACCTTCCACATCGAGGGTCTGAGTCTCAAGGAGAAGAACGAGATCCCCGTCATCCGCGCGCCCTATGACACGGATGTTTACTGCGTCACCTGCAACAAGACCCAGCACGTCAAGGCGGGCGAGCCGATTCCATTCTGCTGCGGCAGACTGATGGAAATTTTAGATTAAATCATCCTCGAGGGAGCGGAGCAATCCGCTCCCTCTTTTCAATTTCGCGAAATAAATTGTTCTTGACAACTTGACAAAATGTAGTTACAATCATTTGTAGTCAATACTGTCATTTCTCACAGGGCATATTGCTGTAAAATCATTCAACGGAGGGAAAATATATGGCTTTGAAAAAATTTGAACCGGCAGAAATGCAGATCTCCCATTTTGAGACAGAGGATGTTATTACAACAAGTACAGCGAACATTCCCATTGGCGGCGACAATCCTCCCGCGCCCGATGACGGCGGTACTATTTGGGGAGATTGATCTGAAAAGCAGGCGGCTTCATAACGAAGAGCCAAGTGCTGTGGAGTTCACTCAGCGTACAAATTCAACCAAAGGGCGTCCCGGGGTCATCGCGCCCTATGACACGGATGTCTACTGCGTCACCTGCAACAAGACCCGGCACGTCAAGGCGGGCGAGCCCATCCCCTTCTGCTGCGGCAGACGGATGGAGATTTTAGACTGAGAAAATCGAAAACCCACCGAGGGAGCGGAGCAATCCGCTCCCTTTTTCACTTTCGTAATTTGTCATTGCGAGGAGCGCAGCGACGCGGCAGCGCAGCCGTTCCCGAGGAACGAGCGTTACGGATGCGGCATACCCCTTGCGGGTGCAATCTCAGGTTGTTGATTCGTACGCAGTCGGTAGTTCCTGCACGGGATTGCCACGGCGCAAGCGCCTCGCAATGACAGAAAAGGCAACCGCATTTGTCATTGCGAGGAGCGCCAGCGACGTGGCAATCTCAGGCTGTTGATTCGTACGCAGTCGGTAGTTCCTGCACGGGATTGCCACACCCAGTGTGCGCACTGGGTTCGCAATGACACAGTAGGAGGCTTGCATGCGGTGGGTAGTTCCTGCACCGGCGGGGACATGTCCCCGCCCTACAAGGAGCTTCATGGCAATGACAGAAAAGGCAATCGTATTTGTCATTGCGAGGAGCGCAAGCGACGTGGTAGCGCAGCCGTTCGCGAGGAACGAGCGTTACGGATGCGGCATACCCCTTGCGGGTGCAATCTCTTTCTGCCGGTTTGCATGTACTCGGCAGTTCCTGCACCGGCGCGCCGAGTCGTTAGCGCAGCCGTTGGCGACGAAGGAGCCTTACGGATGCGGCATGCCCCTTGCGGGTGCGCGGCCTACGATGAGGGTGCGTTCTACAATCGTAGGGCACGACGACCTCGGCGTGCCGACCGCGCAAGGGGTTCGCAGGGGTGGAAATTTTGGACTGCGCCATGACAACGAGCAGGGCAATCCGCTCCCTTTTTGCATCAGGTGGAGATGTTTGCTTCCTTTATGCCATTAGCGCAAAGGAATTCATCAGAATATACAATATACATCTTGTCAATGGAGCAAAAATTTGATAAAATAACAAAAAATACCAAAATGGGAAAAATCATTGACACCCCCTATGGCTGTCGGCATTGTTTCTTTGCGGAAAAATCTCCTGCCGATCGCGCTTGCGGATCGATTCGGAGGTCCCTTGGCTTTTTTCTTCGTATATAAACATATTCACAGAAGGGAGAACACATTATGAAAACAGGAAAACGGATTCTTAGCCTGCTGTTGGCGGCTGCACTTCTGCTGTCCACATCGGCTGCGGTATTTGCCGAGGCGGTGGTTTTCATCGAGATTTCCGCTCTGCCCAAAAAGCTGACTTACTACGAGTGGGAATCTCTGGATATGACCGGCGCCGAACTGTTAGTGAACTACAGCGACGATTTTCTGGAGGACATTCCCATAACAGAGGATATGGTCACCGGATTTGACAGCACTGTATTGGGCACACAGACCTTGACGGTTTCTTATGCAGGACTCACCTGTACCTTCGATGTGCTGGTTACGCCCAAGCCTGCTTCGGCAATCTCTGTCACCACGCTGCCCGCAAAGCTGACCTATCTGGAAGACAAGGACACTTTGGACGTCACCGGCGGCGAGCTGACGGTCAGCTATGCTGACGGCACACCGGACAGAATCTTCCCCATGACATTGGACATGGTTACAGGCTTTGATAATACCAGCGTGGGAGCGCAGACCCTCACGGTCACTTATGCGGGGCAGACAACGACCTACCAAGTGGAGATTCGGGCAAAAACATTGGCCGAGCTGACCCTTGCGCAAACTCCGACAAAAACCACATATCTCCTTGGGGAGGAAGCTTTGGATATTACCGGCGGTCAAATCAGACTCCTCTATAATAATGACACTTCTGAGCTTGTGGACATGACTGCCGATATGGTTTCCGGTTTTGATGGCAATACTGCCGGAGTCCAAACGATCACGGTTGCATATCGCGGATTAACGACGACCTATCAGATAGAGGTTTTTGAAACAAAGGTTGTCTCTATTTCTGTTGCAAAGCTTCCCAATCTCACCAGATATTTGCTGAATGTGGATAATTTGGATGTGGGCGGCGGCGAGATCACCGTCAGTTATGAAAACGGCACCACAGCGAATATTCCGATGACTGACGAAATGATTTCCGGCTTTGACAACACTGTTTTGGGCGAGCAAGCTCTGACGGTTACATACGCCGGGGAAACCGCTGAATTCACCGTGGAGATCTGTCAGGAGAATACCACAGAGTTCTTTGGCGGTCTGGGGACGGTAAACCACCCGTATCTTATCAAAACGAAAGAGCACCTGGATCATGTTCGCGATTACTTGGATGCGCATTATATGATGAGCGCCGATATTGAATTTACCGAGGCGGATTTCGCCGAAGACGGAGCATTCTATCACGACGGCGCGGGTTGGCAGCCCATCGGCACTTCTTCTGCACCCTTCAACGGCTATTTTGACGGCAATGGTCATGCCGTTATAGGTCTGCAAATCAACATTACCGCCGACGGTACCTTATATGCCGGTCTGTTCGGATATGCAAAGAATTGTACAATCCGGGATCTGGGCATGGTGGATAGCAGCATTAAGGCTACATCCACATCCATTTCTTCTAGTTATGCCTATGCCGGCGGCATTGCGGGGTATGCTTCCGGCGCCGCCATCAGAGGCTGCCGCAACATGGGCAGCATAACGGCCTTATCCAACGGATCATCTTATGCCGGCGGTATTGCGGGGTATGCTAACAACACCAATATTACCACCTGCTGCAATACAGGCAGCGTAACAGCCTCGAGGAAAACCGGTTCGTACAAAGCCTATGCCGGCGGTATTGCGGGGTATGTTAACAATGTCACCATTGCCATCTGCTACAACACGGGCTGCGTAACAGCTATAGCCAAAGACAATTCCAAATATGGCAGCTGCTATGCCTATGCCGGCGGCATTGCGGGATATGCTGACGGCAGCACTACCGTCACCAACTGCTACAACACGGACAGCGTAACAACCGTAGCTACAACCGGTTATCCCAATGCCGCCTATGACTATGCCGGCGGCATTGTGGGGTATGCTCGCTACAACGCCATCACCAAATGCTACAGCACAGGCAGCCTTTCTTCAATGGACTATGCCGGCGGCATTGCGGGGCAGATTGGCAGCACCATCACCAACTGTTATTACCTGGATATCATCAATCAGGGCGTTGGAGGCGGCAAGACTGCTGCAACTGCCTGTACGGAAGAGCAGATGAAGAAACAGGCAACATTTTCAGGTTTTAACTTTAATACGGTGTGGACGATGGACGCTGCCGCTGCGTATTCGCTGCCTACACTGCGCGAATTTGCTCATGTTGAAACGGCAGATACGGTCAACTTTGCCGGGGGCAGCGGCAGCCTTGGAAGTCCCTATCAAATCGCTACCAAGGAGCAGCTGAACAATGTGCGAAACCATTCGGGACATTTTAAGCTGATTGCGGACATTGTGTTTACCGAGGCGGATTTTGCGGAAGGCGGAGCGTTCTATAACGGCGGCGCAGGCTGGCAGCCCATCGGCACTTCTTCTGAGCCCTTCAACGATTATTTTGACGGCAACGGTCATGCCGTTATAGGTCTGCAAATCAACATTACCGCCGGCAGTACCGTATATGCCGGTCTGTTCGGATATGCAAAGGAGTGTAGAATCAGGAATCTGGGCATGGAGGATAGTTGCATTGAGGTTACATCCGGTTCTTCCAATGCCTATGCCGGCGGCATTGTGGGGTATGTTCAATACGGTGCCACCACCATCATCACCAACTGCTACAACACGGGCAGCGTAACCTCCAATAGCGTTGCCGGCGGCATTGTGGGGCGTGCAAAAGACAGCGCCATCACCGACTGCTGCAACACGGGCAGCGTAACCTCCAATAGCAGTGTCGGCGGCATTGTGGCGATTGCTTACGATACCGCCATCACCAATTGCTGCAACACGGGTAGCGTAACAGCCACATCCGATTCTTCCGGAGCCGATGCCGGCGGCATTGCGGGGGCTTCCGACGGCATTGGCTCTATTACCGACTGCTGCAACACAGGCAGCGTAACAGCCACATCCGATTCTTCCGGAGCCAATGCCGGCGGCATTGTGGGGTATGCCAGAGGCGGCACCGGCAGCAACGGTATCCTCATCATAGACGCTACCGTCACAAGGTGCTCCAACAGGGGCAGCGTAACAGCCACATCCGATTCTTCCGGAGCCGATGCCGGCGGCATTGCGGGGGAAGCTACCGACAGTACTGTCACTGACTGCTACAACACGGGCAGCGTAACAGCCACATCCGGTTCTTACAGAGCCTATGCCGGCGGCATTGTGGGGAACACTGACAGCACTGACATCACCAACTGCTACAACACGGGCAGCGTCACAGCCACATCCGGTTCTTCCGATGCCTATGCCGGCGGCATTGCGGGGGACACTTACAGCAGCGGCAGCAGCACCACCAACGCCGTCACCAACTGCTACAACACGGGCAGCGTAACAGCCACATCCGATTCTTCCAGTGCCTATGCCGGCGGCATTGTGGGGTATGCCGGCTACAGCACCATTACCAACGGCTACAACACGGGCAGCGTAACAGCCGGCTCCGATTCTCCTTATGTCTATGCCGGCGGCATTGCGGGAGATGTTTTCTTCAGAAACATTACCAACTGTTATTACCTGAATATCATCGGTAAGGGTGTTGGCCGCGGCACGGATACTGCAACTGCCTGTACGATTGAGCAGATGAAGCAACAGGAAACGTTTGCGGGCTTTGACTTTGAAACGGTGTGGACCATGGAGGGGCATGAAGACTTCCTGTTCCCCGAGCTGCAAACGGTGCCGATGGTATTTACAGACAGGCTCGTTGATGTCAGCATTGATACTCTGCCGGATAAACTCACATTTTTGGTAGGAGCACCCCTGGATGTCAGCGGCGGTATGCTGAAGGTTTCCTATTTAGGCGGCAAGGTTCTTGAGGTTCCTATGGTGGATTCCATGGTCACGGGCTTTGACAATTCTGTTTTCGGAGAACAGATATTAACGGTGACCTATGCAGGAATCACCACCACCTACACGGTGACGGTTACCCACAGCTTCGGTGCCTGGGTACTTACCGAGGAGCCGACCTGTACGGATAAGGGTGAGGAACGCCGGGATTGTTCTCTTTGCGGGTATTATGAGACCCGTGAGGTTGAGGCACTTGGCCATGACTACAAGGATACCGTAACCGACCCGACCTGTACGGAGGGCGGTTATACCACCTTTACCTGCTCCGTTTGCGGCGACGTCTACA
>JBJFGB010000005.1:0-27083 GCA_051892295.1 Faecousia sp.
GGTTTCGCCCTACCTTTTTGTTTGCCAATTATTATTTTACACTAAGGTCAAATGCACTTTGTATCGGTGTATGCAGTAAGTAATTCCTGCACGCGCGATATCGAGGACGGTGTCGCGGATGCGTGCGAGAGATTGCCACGGCGCAAGCGCCTCGCAATGACAAAGAGGGTATCCCTATCCGTGTCATTGCGAGGAGCGCAGCGACGTGGCAATCTCTTTCATATACCCCAAAAAGCGCTGCATTTTTTTGGGCGGGGACAAGTCCTCGCAGACCGTGAAGCGGCAGACGGTACGGACAAATGGTTTTGTACGCACTTCGTAGTTCCTGCACCTGCGGGGACATGTCCCCGCCCTACAAGGCGTTTCTTCACAGCGAGGGAAGGTTCAACGTGGAGTTCTATGGCATTGGGCGGCGCTGCATCGTTGTGCATTCGCGGAATTCTGTGCAGATTTGACAAAAGAGCAATTTTTCTTTTGTTAATTGTGATGATTTTGGTGATTGTGCCGAAAAAGGACTTGAAATGAAGAAAAACTATGGTATACTTAGGACAAAGGTATTCCGTATACGAAATACGAAATACTGTTTTGAGGAGGCGTAATACTCTATGATTCGTGTCAGTGCATCCATATCGGTGCAATACGACAATCCCTTTGCTCCGTTTCGCGGCTGTGAATGGGAGCAGGGCTTTGATTGGGTAAAGGCATGCGGCTTTGACGCCGTTGAGATCATCCTCTCCGATCCTGCGCTTTTGGATTTGGAGCGTATCAGAAGAAAGCTCGACGAGCTGGAATTGGGCGTTTCCACTATCTCCACCGGCCAGGCGATGGGGATGGAAGGCATTGCAATGACCTCCCCTTCGGCGCTCATACGTGAAGCGGCGCGCAAGAGATTGTACGCCGACATTGATTTTTCCGCCGCGCTTGGAAAGCCCAATGTGACCATCGGACTGATTCGCGGCAGAGGCGGCGAGACGGCGGAGGAGATTGAGGAAGGGCTTCTGTGCCGAGAGCTTTTGGTGGTTGCCGAATACGCGGCGCAAAAGGGCGTTACGCTGAACCTTGAACCGATTAACCGCTATGAATGCAAGTTGATCCATTCGACCGCTGAGGGCGATGCGATTTTAGAGAAGATCGGCAGACCGGAAAATGTCGGTATCCTTTACGACACCTTCCATTCCAACATTGAAGATGCGGACATGCTGAAGGAGATTGAAACATACGCAGGAAGCATTTCCCATGTACATTTTGCCGACAGCAACCGCGCCTTACCCGGCGAAGGACATATCGATTTCCCGTCTGTGATCCGCACGCTGGAAAAGAACGGCTACGACGGTTTTGTGTCGCTGGAGGTTTTGAACCGACCCGATGCGCAGCACATTCGTGATTTTGCAGCGGCTGCGATTCGCGGCTGCTTTGAGAAGAAATAAAGGAGGCATGACTATGGTAAACTTTGATATCTCCGGACAGGTAGCGGTCATTACGGGTGCCGGCGGCATCATCTGCGGGAAGATGGCGCAGGAGATGGCAAAAAAGGGCGTTAAGGTCGCGCTGCTTGACTTGTTCGTGGAAAACGCCCAAAAGATTGCTGACGAAATCAACGCGGACGGCGGCGAGGCGATTGCAGTCAAGGCAAATGTACTTGACCGCGAGAGCTTGGAGCAGGCGCGGGAAAATGTGCTTTCCCGCTTTGGACGCGTCGATATTCTTATCAACGGCGCGGGCGGCAACAAGAAGGAGGCGACCGTCTCTCCTGAATTGGATTTCTTCCACCTGAACGTGGATGCCTTCAAATGGGTCTTTGACCTGAATGTGACCGGCGCGGTGCTGACGACGATGGTCTTCGGCGAGCTTTTGGCAAAGCAGGGGAGCGGCAACGTCATCAACATTGCTTCCATGGCAACCTACCATCCGCTGACGAACACGGTTGCCTACTGCGGCGCAAAAGCGGCGGTTGCCAACTTTACCGAGTGGATGGCGACCCACTTTAATCAGAACTACAGCAAGAATATCCGCGTGAACGCGATTGCGCCCGGCTTCCTGCTGACGACGCAGAACCGCTTCCTGATGCAAAATGAGGACGGCACGCCGACGGCGCGGGGCGAGCGTGTGCTGAACAAAACGCCGATGGGTCGCTACGGTGAACCGGAGGAAATGGCAGGACCAGTCATTTGGCTCTGCTCCGAGGCGGCGTCCTTTGTAAACGGCGCCGTGATTCCGGTAGACGGCGGCTTCTCGGCATTCTGGGGAATTTAAGCAAAGGAGAACATGAAAATGGCAAAGATTAAGCTGGAAAATCTGAAAGCCTTCTGCAAAGAGAACCTTGTCAAAGAGGGCATGAAGGCGGAATATGCGCAGCTCGTGGCAGAGGTGCTTTCCGAGACGGACGCCTGCGGCACGAACTCCCACGGCACGAAGAATCTGCATAACTACATTCGAAAGTTCCGTGTCGGCGGCATGGATATCCATGGAGAGCCGGAGATTGTCGCGGAGGGTCCCGCGTTTGCCGTCATTGACGCGCACAACACCTTGGGCATGATTCCCTCGGTGCAGGCGATGGAGCTTGCCTGCGCCAAGGCGGAGACGGCGGGAATCGCCATCGTCACGGTGAAAAACAGCACCCATTTCGGTGCCGCAGGCTATTATGCCAACATCGCCGCCCGGAAGGGAATGATCGGTCTGAGCATGTCGAACGTCGATCCGAACATGACCGTCCCCGGGGCAAGAGGAATGCTGATCGGCAACAACCCCTTTGCCTATGCCGCGCCTGCGAACAGCACGCCCAGCGTGTTTTTGGATATTGCAATGAGCAATGTTGCCTCTCTGAAGGTCGTGCAGGCCCGCAAGGACGGCAAGCAGATCCCGCCGACGTGGATTGTCGATAAGGACGGACTTCCCACCACGGATCCGAGTCACTATCCGGAGGAGGGCGCAATGCAGCCGATGGCAGCCCACAAGGGCTACGGTCTTGCGGTCATGGTCGAACTGCTGACGGGCATCCTCTCCGGCGGCTGCACGTCGATGGGCGGAGATATCGTCTCGTGGTGCTTTGAACTGGAGAAGCCGAACAACGTCTGTCATACCTTCCTCGCCATTAACCCGAAGCTGTTCCTCGGAGAAGAGAAGGTATCCGACCGGGTGGAGCAGATGGCGGACACGCTGCGCAGCGCGCCGAAAGCGAAGGGCGCGGAGCGCATCTTCACGCCGGGCGAGATCGAGTGGGGCAAGCATGCAAAGGTGGATGCCGAGGGCTTTGACCTGCCCGCCGACGTCGAAGCGTCGCTGCGCGGACTGGCGGAGGAGAACGGCATCGCCCTTCCCGTGGAGCAATAAGGAGGGAACGGTATGGATATACTGACTCGTCTTGCCAATGCCGGTGTCGTGCCGGTTGTCGTGATTGAAGACGCGAAGGACGCGGTTCCCACCGCGAACGCCATGCTGGCAGGCGGCATTGATGTGATGGAGATTACCTTCCGCACCGCCGCCGCAAAGGACGCCATTGCCGCAGTTAGCGCCTCCTGCCCCGATATGCTGGTCGGCGCGGGGACGGTGATTACGCTGGAGCAGTGCAAGACCGCCGTTGCGGCAGGGGCGAAATTCATTGTAGCGCCGGGGTTCAACCGTGAGGTCGTGGAATGGTGCGTTGCCCATGAAGTTGCCGTGACTCCGGGGTGCGTCACGCCGACGGAGATTATGGAGGCAATGTCGCTGGGACTGAAGGTTATTAAGTTCTTCCCCGCCAACGTCTATGGCGGGCTCGGCGCAATGAAGGCGCTGTCCGGTCCCTTCGGCGGGATCAAATTCATCCCCACGGGCGGCGTAAACGCCCAGAACCTCGCGGAGTACCTGACCGCGCCCTTTATTCACGCGGTGGGCGGAAGCTGGGTCTGCCCCAAGGCGGACATCGCCGCGGGTCACTTCGAAAAGATTACGGCGCTGTGCGCAGAAGCACGCAAAGCCGTTTTGGGCTTTGAGGTGGCGCATGTCGGCATCAACTGCGCCGATGCGGAAACCAGCGCTCAGGTATGCAGGCTGCTGCAGGACGCCTTCGGGTTTGAGACGAAGGAGGGCAACAGCTCGAACTTCTCCACCTCCTCGATTGAGGTGATGAAGTCGGACTATTTGGGAAAGAACGGTCATATCGCCATCCGTACCAACCGCATCAATGCCGCAATAGCGGAGCTGGAAAAGCGCGGTTATACGGTGGAGCCGGAGACGGCCAAATATAAGGGCGAGAAGATGATTGCGGTCTATCTGAAAAAGGAATTCGGCGGCTTTGCCGTGCATCTGCTGCAAAAGTGAGGGAAGAACCATGAAATATTTAACTTTTGGTGAGATTATGCTTCGCCTGCGTTCCCCGGGACACGAGCGCTTTTTCCAGAGCAATATGATGGAGGCGACCTTCGGCGGCGGCGAGGCGAATGTAGCGGTGTCGCTGGCAAACTTCGGAGAGGACGCGGCGTATCTGACGGTGCTGCCGAAGAATGCCCTCGGCGATGCGTGCGTCAGAGAACTGCGCGGCTTCGGTGTGGATACCACCCGCATCCTGCGCGGCGAGGGACGCATGGGCATCTATTTTCTGGAAGCCGGTGCCAATCAGCTTCCGAGCAAGGTCATCTATGACCGCGCCAATTCGGCAATCGCTCTGGCAAAGACGGGCGATGTTGACTGGGAGAAGGCGTTTGCGGGGGTGGATTGGTTCCATATCACGGGCATCACACCTGCAATTTCCGAAAGCGCAATGGAGCTTTCGCTGGAATCCGTGCGGGAGGCAAAACAACGCGGCATCACCGTCTCCTGCGACCTGAATTACCGCAAGAACCTTTGGAAATACGGCAAGTCTGCGGCGGAGGTCATGCGGGAGCTGGCAAAATACGTGGATGTTGCCATTGCGAACGAGGAGGACGTACAGAAATCGCTGGGGATTACGGTTGACGTAGACGTAGCCTCCGGCGAGCTGGATCGCGAAAAGTACCGCAAGCTGGGAGACAAGGTGCTGGAAGCGTATCCGAATATGAAGCTGATCGCGATCACGCTGCGGGAGAGCCACAGCGCGGACTGGAACGGCTGGGCGGCTTGCCTGAACGACAGAGATCACTTCTATGTCTCCAAAAAATATGAGATCCGTGACATCATTGACCGTGTCGGCGGCGGAGACAGCTTTGCCGGCGGCTTGATTTACGGACTGAACCATTATGCGGACAAGCAGGCGGCGTTGGAATTCGCCGTTGCGGCAAGCTGCCTGAAACATTCGATCATCGGCGACTTCAACCGCGTCGATGTGGCGGACGTGGAAAAACTCGCCGGCGGCGACGGCTCCGGCAGAGTGCAGAGATAACGAACAGGAGGTTAAGATCATGCAGAACTTTAAGGAGCAAAAATGGCTGACGACCGGAAACCCCGGGATTGTGTTTGAAAACACGCCGGTTGGCAGAATGAAGAAGGAAATTTGGGACGCAAGCGAAGAGGAAATCGACAAGATCTTAGAGGACTACGGCATTCCCGCTCCGTCGGAGCTGGGTAAGCCCGGCGCTTACATTCAAACCACGCCCCGCGCGCAGCAGATTGAAAAGCGCCGCAACAATGACATCGTCTTTGTTCCCATCGGCTGCACCGAGAACCACGGCTTGCACGCCAACAGCGGTCTGGATACCTTCCAGGTCAGCATGGTGCTTGAGGGCGTCCGCCGTTACACCGCAAAGCAGGGACATGAGTGCAACCTCGCCTTCCCTCCGCTGCTCTACGGCGGGCATCCCTACCATCACATCGGTATGCCCGGCACCGTGATTATGCCGGAGGAAGTCGTAAAGGAGACCCTGATTTACACCATGCTCGGTCTGTGGAACGACGGCTACCGCAAGATTATTTTTGTCAACAACCACGGTCATTCCTGGATGATTGAATCCGCAATCCATGAATTCTGCAAGCGCTATCAGCTTCCCGGCATTTTCCGCAATGTGGAATGGCACCGCTCGGTGCGTGAGTTCTTTATCCCTGTTGAGGAGCATGAGGATAGCCTTGAGACGCATTTTGTTCACGCCGATGAGGCGGAGACCTCCTGCGCGCAGCTTCTCTTCCCCGAGATGATCGATATGAACGCCGCACAGGAAGCATGGCCGACGAGCTATCTGTTCCGCGACCAGTTTGATACCTCCGTTGAGTCCTACCGCCGTCCGTCGAGATGGAGCGAGGGCGAGGGACACAACGCCATTGAGCGCAGAGGCACGCCGGAGGGCGTTGTCGGCAATCCGAAGCTGGCGACGGCGCGCAAAGCAAAGCGCCCGATTGCCGCTACGCTGAAATACCTGACTCTGATTCACGACGAGATCCGCCGCGAGCTGCCTCCCGGAACGGTTCCGCCCGTAGAAATGACGACCCTGCGCACCGCCGAGGAGCTGGCGCCCTTCCTGAAGGAGCCGCTGTCCGAAGGCTGGAAATCCGTGGACGAATTGCCGCGCATCGGCATTTTTGAAAGACTGTAAACAAATTGACGGGAGGAAATCAAAATGAAGTGTAAACAAGCATTTTTGCATGGTCCGTTCGATTTGAGAATGGAAGAGGTCGAGCTTCGTCCCATTAAGGCGAATGAGGTACTCGTAAAGGTTCGTGCCTGCGGTATCTGCGGCTCCGACGTGGAGATTTTTGAGGGAAAGTCCAACGAAGGACGCTATGACATTCAGCCCTTCGTTCCGGGACATGAGTGGTCCGGCGATGTCATTGAGGTCGGCGCGGACATCAAGACCTTAAAGCCCGGCGACAAGGTCACGAGCGATTGCGTCGTTGCCTGCGGTGTCTGCGAAAACTGCAAGGCAGGTCTGATGCCCTCGGCTTGCCTCGATTTCAAGGAGATTGGCTTCGGCCCCGACACACCGGGCGGCTACGGCGAATACCTCATCTGCACCGAAGGCAATCTGCACAAGTTCCCGGAGGATTGGGACTATGTGGACGGCGCATGGGTCGAGCCGTTCTCGATTGGCTATTTCAGCGTTTGGGGCAACGGCGGTTATGTTGACGCTTCCGATACGGCGCTGATCTTCGGCTGCGGCCCTGTTGGTCTCTCTGCATTGATGACCTGCAAAATGGCAAATGCGAGAACCATCATGGTGGACCCGCTGGAAAGCAGACGTGAAATGGCGCTCCGCTTCGGCGCAGACTTTGCGCTCGATCCCACCGCTCCGGACTTCAGAGCGCAAGTGAAGGCACTGTGTCCGGCAGGCGGCGGCCCCTCCGTGATCTGCGAGTGCTCCGGCAGCAATTCCGCGGTTTCCGAAATGTTCCAGATTGCCGGTCATAACTGCCGCGTGAACGTCACCGGTCATACCTTGGGTCGTCAGATCCCCGTAGAAATGGGCTGGACAAACTGGAAGA
Source organism: Faecousia sp. (assembly GCA_051892295.1). GTDB lineage: Bacteria > Bacillota > Clostridia > Oscillospirales > Oscillospiraceae > JAZOXB01. The sequence continues at coordinate 7,366 of JBJFGB010000005.1, forward strand.
CGCTCCGCATCAAGGGCTCCGGCGGCACCGACCACTTCATGCCCCGCACCATCCGCTTCATGAGTCAGGTGCGCAAGCAGTTTGACTTTAAGAAGCTGACCACCCATTACTTCAACTTTAAGGATCTGGACAAAGCAATGGACCTTGCCTGCCATGACAAGGAGCATGCTATGAAAGTTATGCTGACCTTCGATGACTAAACAAATTTGAGGAAAGCAAAGGGGATCTGCCATGAGTGAGTATATCCTGGAGCTCAAGGACATTACCAAGCGCTTTTCCGGTGTCACGGTGCTGGAAAAAGTAACCTTTCAACTGAAGCACGGCGAGGTACATGCCTTGATGGGCGAGAACGGCGCCGGAAAATCCACCCTAATGAAGATCCTGATGGGCATTTATAACGCCGACGAGGGAGAGATACTGCTGGAAGGCAGCCCCGTTGCAATCCGTTCGCCGAAGCAGGCGCTGGAAAACGGAATTGCGATGATACATCAGGAGTTGAATCCCGTTCTCGATTTGAGTATCGCAGAAAATATTTTCCTGGGCAAGGAAATGCGCAATGCCATGGGGCTTGTTCGCAAGAAGGCAATGGAGGAGGAGACCAAAAAGTGGCTGCAGGAAATCGGTCTTGAGGTCAGCCCCTCCGCGCTGATGCGCAGCCTCAGCGTGGCGCAGATGCAGATGGTCGAAATTGCGAAAGCCCTCTCGTGGAATGCAAAGATTATCATTATGGACGAGCCGACGGCATCTTTGACCGTGCGAGAGGTGGAAGTGCTCTTCGGTCTGATCCGGCAGCTCCGCGCACGAGATGTCGCAATTATCTATATTTCCCATAAGATGGACGAGATCTTCCAAATTGCTGACCGCGTGACGGTTCTGCGAGACGGAAAATTCATCGGTCAGAATGTTATTGGGGAGCTGAATAAGGATATTCTGATTTCCATGATGGTCGGGCGTGATATTCAGGAGATCTATCCGAAGGAGACCGTGCCAATCGGAGAGGTCGCGCTGGAAATTCGAAATCTAAGTGTTCCCGGGCGCGTGCATGACGTGAGCTTCAACGTCCGCAGAGGAGAAATCCTCGGCGTTGCGGGATTGGTCGGCGCAGGTCGAAGCGAAATGATGGAAGCAATCTTCGGCGTGCGCAGGAAATCCGCAGGGGAGATTCTGGTCAACGGCGAAGCGGTGGACATCAATGCCCCGCAAAAGGCGGTTACCAAGAAGATGGCGTTTATCACGGAGGATCGAAAGGTCACCGGGCTGAATTTGATCGGCAGCGTCCGTGAGAACATTACCATTGTCAGCATTCGTGATCTCTGTACGGCAAGGCTGGTCAGCCGCAAAAAATGCGTGAAAGCGGCGGAAAAGTACATCGGTGCGCTGAAAATCCGCACGGATTCGCCCGAAAAGCAGGTGCAATACCTCTCCGGCGGCAACCAGCAAAAGATTGCCATCGCAAAATGGCTGCTTTCGGAACCGGATATCATCATTTTGGACGAGCCGACCCGAGGCATTGACGTCGGCGCCAAGCGGGATATCTATCTGCTGATTGGTGAGTTTGCCAAAGCGGGGAAGGCGGTCATTATGATCTCCTCCGAAATGCCGGAGGTAATGGGTATGAGCGACCGCATCATGGTAGTCGCTGACGGCAAGGTGACCGGATTTGTTGACCGCGCCGACTTTGACGAGGAAACCATCATGCATATGCAGTTCGGTACAATGAAAGATACAACAGAAGCGGAGGCAGTGTGATTATGAATCAGTTATCGGTCAAACAAAAAAGGCTGCATTTAGGAGCCTTCAAAGAGCTGGTGATGCTGGGCGTCCTGATCGTGATGTTTATCGTCCTGAGCATCCTGTCGCCGGCGTTTGCAACCAAAGGCAACATCATCAACATCTTCAAACAGACGGCAATCAACGGCATCCTTGCGACCGGTATGGCTTGCGCGATTTTGGTCGGCGGCTTCGATCTCTCCGTAGGCTCGACCGTCGGCTTGGCAGGCGTCATTGCTGCGCTGCTGGCACAGGGACAGTATCCGATCATCGTCCCAATCGCAGCCGCGATTCTTACCGGTTTGCTTGCGGGTCTGCTCAACGGCGTCGCAATCGCGTACCTGAAGATTCCCGCTTTCGTCGTTACACTCGGTACGCAGTCGATCATCCGTGGTCTTGCGTATCTGGCAAGCGGCGGACGTCCGGTCTTCGGCGTCACAAAGTCTTATGAGTACATCGCGGGCGGCAAGCTGTTCGGTACAATCCCGCTTCTTGTGGTCTATTATTTGGCAATCGCGCTGCTCATCGGCTTTGTGCTGACAAAGACGGTCTACGGCAGAAGAATTTATGCCGTCGGCGGCAACGATCAGGCGGCAAGCGTCTCCGGCATCAACGTGAAATTCATCAAAATGTCTGCCTATGTTCTGTGCGGTCTGATCGCCGGCATCGCCGGTATGCTCCTGACCTCCCGTACGGTCTCCGGCTCTCCCATCACCGGCGAAGGCTATGAGCTGGACGCAATCGCTGCGTGCGTGATCGGCGGCTTCAGCATGGACGGCGGCGCAGGCAAATGGTACGGCATGATCATCGGCGCGCTGGTGCTCTCTGTCATCAGCAACGGTCTTGATATTCTCAACGTCAACTCTTATTATCAGCTCATCATCAAGGGCGTCATCGTGATCCTTGCGGTCTTCGTGGACGTCCGCGGCCGCAGCAAGCGGTGAAAATAACTCGGTTTTGATGCAGCGACTGCATTAAAATAAAAAAACAACAAAGGAGAAAAAAGAAAATGAAAAAGGTATTAGCGATCCTCTTAGCGCTCGTCATGGTCCTTGCCATTGTTGGCTGTTCCTCTGAGAAGGAAGACACGCCCGAAGAAGCCAGTCCCGTAGCATATTTCTGCATCAGCCATATGTCCAACGCTTGGGCAGTCACTGCCTCCGAGACGATGGAAGCGGCTGCGAAGGAAGCCGGTGTTAATCTGACCGTCGTTTCCGCCGATCAGGACATCAACAAGCAGGTCAGCCAGATCGAAATGGCAGTTACCGCGAAGGCCACTGCGATTATCATTGAGCCGGTCTCCGCTGAGGGCGTTCTCGCCGCAGTCGAGGCAGCCGAAGCCGCAGGCATCCCCTGCATCATTTACAACCAGAACATCAGCGATCCCAGCAAGGCAACCACCTTTGTCGGTGTCTCCAATGCCGATATGGGCTACATGGAAATGAAGCGTGCTTGTGAAGACATGGGCGGCAAGGGCAATGTTGCCATCCTCCTCGGGCCGCGCGGCTCCGAAGGTCAGCTCGGTCGTTCCGAAGGCTATGCAAGAGCGCTTGCGGAATATCCCGATGTGAAGGTCGTCTTTGAGGAAGAAGCCGCATGGACCACGGAAGACGCACTGAAGCTTGCTGAGAACTGGCTGTCCACCGGCACGGAGATCAACGCTTTCGTCTGCCAGAATGATAACATGGCGCTCGGCGCAATCAAGGCCGTGGAAGACATCGGCAAGGAGAACGAGATCAAGGCATACGGCGTTGACGCTGTCGACGACGCTGTCAAGGCAATCAAGGAAGGCCGTTTGGAAATCTCCGTTGACCAGGCTACCGGCGCACAGTCCAAGGCTGCGATTGATTGCGTCCTGAAGCTTGCCAAGGGCGAAAAGCTCGAAGACCAGTACCTCGTTGAGGCCGTCATTATCGACGCTTCCAACGTTGATCAGTACCTGAACTAATCAACATACTATTTTTTAGTTCCTTTTCCTCCCCCTTCGTTCCCCTTTGAGATAGGGCAATCTCCTTCGGGGGATTGCCCTAAATTAAAAGCTGAAAGGAGCTGCGTCCATTATGGAAACAATTACAATGGCTTCTCCGCTGCGTATCGGCACGATGCGCTTAAAGAACCGCCTCGTTATGCCTCCGATGAACACCAATTACTCCGATGAAAACGGCTGCCTGACGCCGCAGATGGAGGCTTACTATGTCCGCCGCGCAAAAGGCGGCGTGGGACTCATGGTGCTGGAGGCGGTGTCCGTTGACCCCAACAGTAAGAACCACGGCGTACAGCCGATGCTTTACGACGAAAAATTTGTTCCCGCTTGGTCGAACCTGATTGAGCGAATCCAGAGCTTTGGCACAAAAGTATCTATTGAAATTGCACATTTCGGCTCCGAAGCGACCTTGGCACCGAGAGTTTCCTCCTCGGACCGCAGCCGCTTTTCCGGCGTAGAGGTCAAGAGCCTGAGTATCGAAGAAATTGCGGAGGTTCAGCAGCAGTTTGTGCGCACAATCGCAAATGCGAAAATGGCAGGCGTGGATGCGGTAACGCTCCACGGCGCGCACGGTTATCTGATTGCCGAATTCCTTTCTCCGATCTATAATAAAAGAACCGACTGCTATGGCGGCAGCTTGGAAAACCGCACGCGCTTCCTTGTGGAGCTGATTCAAAAGGCAAAACAGGTTGTCGGAGACCGCTTCCCGATTATGGTGAGGTACAGCGTCGATGAGTTTGCCGCCGGCGGCAGGACCGTCGAGGAGTCGGTGGAGATCGCAAAGATTCTGGAAAAGGCGGGGGTTGCGGCAATCGACCTTTCCGCCGGTATCCCGAATGCTTACACCTTTACGAATCCGCCCAACGGACTGGGCGACACCTCCTGCCTGCTGGTGGATAAGGCGGCGCAGGTCAAGGCTGCCGTTCACATTCCGGTGATCTGCGCCAACACAATCCGTTATCCCGAGGAAATCAATCGAATCTTGGGTGAGGGCAAGGTGGATTTGGTCGCCCTTGGCAGACCGCTTTTGGCGGATCCCGATTTCCCGCGCAAGGCGTTGGCGGGAAGGGCGGAGGAGATTCGTCCCTGCCTGTCTTGCCAGCATTGCTTCCGCACGCTCGATTCCGGACGCTCCCTGCGCTGCGCCGTGAATCCGGAGACGGGACGGGAATATATGTACGGAGGCATCACAAAGGAATCGCCTCAGAGAGTTGCCGTGATTGGCGGCGGTCCCGCCGGCTGTGAGGCGGCGAGAGTTGCCGCGCTGCAGGGTCATACCGTGGCGCTTTATGAGAAAGAAGACAAGCTGGGCGGTTCGCTGAATGCCGCTGCAATCCCGCCGAATAAACAGAAGATCGGCAAGCTGGTGGATTGGTATGCGCATCAAATGGAGCTTTTGGGTGTCGATGTGCATCTGGGCGCGTGTGTCACGCCGGAACTGCTGGCGCAGTTTAAGCCGGATCGTGTGATTGCGGCAGTGGGCGCTTCCTATGCCCGCTTTATTGCCGGCAGCACGGGGAAAAACGTGATTACCGCGATTGAAGCGCTGCAGGAGCCTTCCCGCGTCGGACGGCGGGTTGCTATCATCGGCGGCGGTGCAAGCGGCTGCGAGACGGCGGAGTTCTTTGCCGGTGAGCGCGTTAAAATCGAATTTACCGGCGTTGACGGCATTGACGGCCCGCTCCTGTACCGCAAAAGTGAGACACCTGCCACGGAGAACGACCGTGAGGTTACCGTGATCGAAATGATGCCGGGTTACGCACAGGACATGGATGAATTCAATAAGGCAGCCATGCACGTGCTGCTGCCGGAGAAGGGCGTCCGCCTGCTTACGGGCACAAAAGTGCTGGAGATTAATGAAGAAGGTGTCCGCGTCTGTCTGCCCGACGGCACCGAACAACTGCTGCTTGCAGATACGGTAATCCTCGCGGCGGGCTTGGCAATGAATACGCTGCCCGACGGGATGACGGAGGTTCCGATGCAATGGGTCGGTGATTGCAGCAAGCCCGGACGAATCGGTGACGCAACCTACAGCGCATACGCGGCAGTACGGGAGAAGCTTGATTAAGCGCTTACATTTTTTGGAGAATTGTAGTGAGACACGACTTGACAAATTACCAAAACCCGCTACAATGGTATTAATGAAAATCGTACGGCGCATTTATCGCGTTTTATGTGTAACGGAATCCGAAAGAGCGTCCATTGCTTTTTGCGGCAGACGGTACGGTCTGCGCGTGTGTGCGCAGCACGGGATTTTTGATGAAATCTGGAAATAACTGGAGAGATTGGTATGAAGCTGACCGTTGACAATCTGAATAAGCAGGCATACGACGCGCTGAAAGCGAGCATCCTTGAGAAAAAGTTTCCCGCAGGTATGCGGTTGGTCGATTCAAAGCTGGCGGAGGAATTCGGCATCAGCCGGACACCAATCCGTGATGCACTGATGAAGCTCAGCGAGGAAGGTCTTGTATTCAGTAACGGACGCGGTTTTCGGGTATACAGCCCAACGCCGGAGGATATCCGTGAAATTTTTGAGCTGCGGCTGATGTTTGATTTATATGCCGCAAGAAAAGTGATTGAGGAGATACTGCCCACGGACCCCGAAGCGGAAAAACGGTTTGACAGCGCTTATCTGAGCGAAGCACATGCGGACGATTTGGATGAGGATGCTGATTTTGTAAAATCCGACGAGGATTTCCACGCCTGCATTGTCTCCTTGCTTGGCAATGAGCGCATGAGCGATTCCTACTCCGATATCCGCAACCAAATGCGCGCTTTCCGCAGCATCACGGCGCATAGCAGCGACCGACGCCGCAAAGCCCACCAATACCATGAGCGCATCTATCTGGCGATCAAGCAGCGTGACGTATCGGCAGCCGAAGAAGCCATTCGCCGCCACACTGCCCTGAGCATGGAGGACGCGCTCAACGATATAGAGGAATCGCGCTTTTAAGACACCGGCAGAATAAAGACAGTCCAATCCTCTATTGCGCAAATTCTCGAACTCCTTATGGCAACGTTCAGACAGTCGGATTTCACAAAGCTCCCTGCAAGGGTAACACCTTGCAGGGAGCTTTGTGCATGAATGAACGAAAAACCGGCACATAATTTGTGCCGTTGAGAGATCAAGAGATTGGCAAGCGCCTTGACAATCGATATGGTCTTTGCTATCTTAAAAAAAGAGTGTGTTCGCAATGTCGTATCGGCTGATACCAATCACTAAATGAAAACGTGGTGAGTATAAGAAAGGGAGATAAATAGAATGCAAAACCCTATCAGGATTATGATTGTGGACGATGAGCGCCTTGCCATCGAGGATCTTTGCACGATTGTTGACTGGGAGGCGCTCGGTTTTGAAATCGTCGCCACTGCGTTTAACGGCGCGCAGGCGTTTACAAAGTTTATGCAGCTTCGCCCGCAAATTGTTATCACGGACATTAAAATGCCGATTATGGACGGCATCGAGTTGATTCGCAGGATCCGTGAGGTCGATCAGCAGGTGCTGCTTTTGCTACTAACGGCTTATGAAGATTTTTCCTATGCCCGCTCCGCGATCCAGCAGGGAATCACCGACTATATTATTAAAAGCGAGATTACGCCCCGCAGTTTGGAAACGCTGCTTGCAAAACTGCGCGATTTGGCGGAAAAACAGAGGGAAAATCGAAATATTCTGACGGATACTATGATTGAGACATTCTTTGCACTGCCGGACACGCCTGTCTCCATTGAGGCGGAGACGTTGCTGGGAAAACAGTTTGCTTTTTTGGTGGCGGAGCAAAACGCGCCCGTTATGCTCAACGGCGCACAAGAGCTGCCGGTGCCCCGTATCCCGCAGGCAGAGATGAAGCAGTTCCTGCGCGGAGCGAATTATCCGGAGCTGACCTTTGTCTGCGCGAGTACCCTTTCCGACAGCCGCACCCTCCTTGTGTTGGAATCGCGGGATAATTCCGCCTTCCGCACTTTTGACTGTCTGCACAGAAGTGCCGTTTTACTGCATGGGCTGCTTGCGGAAAAGAGCGAAGCATCCTTTACCCTCTATTTGGCGATGCGACCGATGAATTTTTATGAGCTTCGCCGCTTTTTTCAGAACAATCCTAACATCTTTTCAACAAAGTATTTTCAGCCGGAAAATTCCCTGATCCTGCTTGAACGGTTGCCGCAGAGGACTGCGCCCGCGCCGGGGTTTGATGCCGCTGCATTTACGGTGCTTCTTGAGAAGGGAGATACAGAGGCTGCCGCCGCCTTCCTCAGAGGGCTGTATGATGCGATCATCGCCTGTGCGGATCGGCGAGTGCTGCGCACAATCTCGCGAGAGGTGTACTTTACTCTTGCGCGGAGGATTGAAACGCTGCCGGAACGCCTGCTGCGTCCGGATATGAGTGCGGAGAACCATTGGAGGCAATGGATGAATGCGGAGAGCATCTGTCAGTGGCTGACGGAAAAGACTGCCGAACTGATCTCTATACTGGATACACAGCGCGCTAACGCGTATTCCAGAACCGTTACCAATGCCATTGCCTTTGTACATTCGCATTATGCCGATGCGGAGCTTTCTCTGAATGATATTGCTGACAGCCTGCATATCAGCGTGGGGTATCTGTGCGCGCTGTTCAAGCAGGAAACGGGTGTTACCTTGAAAAACTACATCACCGATGTCCGCATCGAGGCGGCGAAACGCCTACTGCAAAAGGGTCACATGAAGATTTACGAGATCTGCACGGCGGTCGGCTACCAGACAAGCCAGTATTTCAGCCAAGTTTTTTATAAAAAGGTTGGAATGTACCCCGCGGAATACAGGAAAGGCGGGAGGTCGGACGAATGAAACGGAAGTCAATCCGTAAGCAGATCACCAAGCGCATCGTGCAGGTAGGGCTATGCACCTTCTTGATCTCCCTTGTCATTTCCGCCTTGGCATGGATTCCCTCTTTGCAGGATCGTGCCGTTACGATGGCGGAAAACGGCAATGAGGAAATCGTGCAGCGCATGGAAAACACGCTGACCTTTTTAGAGAACTACACGGAGAATCTTGCCCTTTCTGTTGCGCAGAATGCGGGAATTCAGAACTTCTTTTCCGCGCCGACAACGACAAACAAGAATATTGCTATGTTATCGCTGAACAATCTGACCAGCTATGAGGGCATGGTGCGTGCGGTATTTATCGAGGTGAATGGGATACCCCTGCTCGATTCTCTGAGCAGAATCTGTGACGAGGACTACGCCGTGCTGAATTCCGAGTGGTACCAGAGGATCCGCGAGGCGGAATTCGGCCGAAGGCTCTCTCCGGTGTATGAGGTGACGATCAACCATGCCGACTACTATACGGTTGCCTATGCGCGGAATTTTTATCAGAACAACCAGTGGTGTACCTTTGTGGTTTTTGCGACGCTGAACGATACGCTGTATGATGTCGGTGTAATCGCAGACAATAATTTTGATTATTACCTGCTGCGTGACTCTGAGGGGAATATATTCTACAGTGGGGGCGACGAAAAATGGGCGGACAGGACGGCGGCTGTCACGCCGGATGCCGGAACTTCAGACAGAATCAAGACCGACGATGGAATCGCAATGGTCAGAAACGGCGTTACAAGCAAATGGAGCGTTACTTCCTTTATCTCCAATGCCACAACCCTGCATTCGCTCATCCCGTATTCGCTCGGACTGATGCTTGCCCTGACGATTTTCCTGATCCTCATCCTTGCGGTCCTGTCCAAGAGTCTTGGCGCAATGATGCAGCCGATTATTGCGCTGTCTCATACGATGGACGGCGCGGCGAAGGGGAACCTTTCGCAAAAGGTGCGAATTGACAGCAACGATGAGATTGGCTTGCTGCAACAGTCTTACAATAAGATGCTGGACGATCTGCAAAACAGTATTGCGCTGATCGCAGAGAAGGAACGCAAGGAGCAGCAGACAAAATTCAGCCTGCTCATCAGTCAGATTGACCCGCATTTTATTTGCAATACCATTAACAGCATCAATTATCTCGCAAGAAAAGGTCGTTGCGACGATGTTATTACCGTCAATACCGCGTTGATGACGATCCTTCGGGATCGTCTCCGCGTCAACGATATTGAGATTACCGATTCGATTGCAAATGAGATCCGTGTGATTGAGCAGTATATTGTGATTCAGCGCTTTATGTACGGCGGCGATTTGCAGCTCTGCTGGCAAGTGGAGGAAGCGCTGCGCGAGGAACAGATTCCGAAGAATATGATTCAGCCGTTGGTGGAAAACGCGCTGTTTCACGGGTTAATCAATGAGGAAAACGGTGAGATCAACGGAACAATCAGTATCAGCATAGAAAAAACGGACGTTGGAATCCGACTTTGCGTTGCGGATAACGGCGCGGGCATGGACGAGACACGTTTGGAGCAGGTGCGCAGGGCCGTCAAGCTGCCCGAGGAGCGCGGCAATAAGATTGGACTCTCAAACATTCGCGCCAGACTCTATTACCTCTACGGCAGCGCCGACGGTATGACGATTCAAAGCACACTCGGGCAGGGAACAACGATTACAATTCTCTTTCCTGCAAAATGAAATTGTACAAGTTGCACAAAATTCCGCCTCGCTTTTTGTGAGGCGGAGTTTTTTTGATTCGTTTTTTGAACAAAAAATGAAAAATGTCGTCTTTTTTGTTTCATAGTCGATCCGTATAATGAAGATAGAAACGAAAACACTTGAGTCTAAGCGAGGTGCACAATCATGCAGGAAGCGGAAAGGTGTCTGTTCAGGGCGGAAAAGCTTTGCAAGAGCTTCGGACAGGTGCGAGCGCTGGTGGACTTTGATATCGAGATATCCGGCGGCGAAATTCGAGGCTTGGTCGGAGAGAACGGTTCGGGTAAATCCACCTTCTCCTCCATTGCAGCAGGGATGCAGAAATATGACAGCGGGAAAATGTTCCTTTGCGGGGAAGAATACCATCCCGGTAACACGGTAGATGCCATGAATCACGGTATCAGCATGATAGTGCAGGAACAGGGCACGATCCCGAAGATCTCTATTGCGGCGAACATCTTTTTCGGCAAGGAAGCCATGTTTGTGCAGCACGGTGTGTTGAATGTCCGCAAAATGAACGCTGAGGCAAAGAAAGCCTTGGAGAATATCGGTGTGACGGAGATTGAGCCATCGGAGCCAATCGACACGCTTTCCTTTGAGGACAGAAAGCTGGTGGAGCTTGCGCGCGCGCTTTATGTGCAGCCGAAGCTCTGGGTGGTGGATGAAACAACGACGGCGCTCTCCATTTCCGGTCGCGAGATCCTTTACCGCCTGATGCACAGAGTGCGCGACAGCGGCGGCGCGGTGCTGTTTATTTCCCATGACATCGACGAAATTATGCGGATGTGCGACTCGCTTACAATCCTGCGCGACGGTGTGCTGACGGCGAATTTGAAAAAAGAGAGCTTTTCCGCCGATGGGATCCGCCAGCTTATGATCGGCAGAGAGCTTTCCGGGCATTATTACCGTGAGGATTCCGGTGAGAATATCAGCAGCGAGGTCGTGCTGGAAATGCGCGGCGTGACAGTCGGAGAGGTAAGAGACGCGACGCTTGCCTTACACAGGGGGGAAATTCTCGGCATCGGCGGTCTGAGTGACTGCGGTATGCACACCCTCGGGAAAGCGCTGTTTGGCTTGCTCCCACCGACCTCCGGAGAGGTGCTGCTCAACGGGAAAGATAAGGTGAAAAGTTCAACATGGGCGGTCAAACACAATATGGCGTATGTTTCAAAGAACCGTGACAGCGAGTCCATGATGCCCGTGTGCAGCGTCAAAGACAATATCTGCCTGCCCTCGCTCAGAGATCTGAAAAAGCTTGGCCCCATTTCTCCCAAAAAGCAGAGAAAGCACGCCGAGACATGGTCGAAACGAATGGAGGTCAAGGCGAATTCCGTCGACACCTTCTGCAACACGCTCAGCGGCGGCAACAAGCAGAAGGTCGTGCTTGCAAAATGGCTTGGAAAGGGTGCGGAGATCCTGATTCTCGATTGCCCGACCAGAGGCATTGATGTCGGCACAAAGGCGGCAATCTATCAACTCATAGAGACGCTGAAAGCGGAGGGGCGCTCCATTGTGCTGATTTCCGAGGAGCTTCCCGAGCTGATTGGCATGTCGGACAGAATCCTGCTTCTGAAGGATGGCTGCATCTCCGGTGAATTCCTGCGCAAAGACGGTCTGACTGAGGCAAAACTGATTCAAAAGATGATTTAAGGAGGTGCGCATGAAATGGAAACGCAAACCGTGTTGAAAAGCTCCGACCGCAAGGCGCAGCTTAAGACGCTGCTGCTGAATAATTTCTCCTTCGCAGGACTCCTTCTGGTCGTCGTTCTGTTTGAGATTCTGACGGACGGTAAGCTGCTCGGGGAGAGAAACCTTCTGAATATTTTCAATAACTTTTTCACCATCGGGCTGAGCGCAATGGCATTTACCTTTGTTATGGCGCTCGGAGAACTGGATCTCTCCGTGGGCGCAATTGTCGGCTTCTCCGCCATGGCGGGCGCCTTTGCCGCGAAGATTGGTCTTTGGCTGATCCTGCCCGCGGCGCTGCTTGCGGGTCTGCTGATCGGCTTCCTCAACGGCTTTGCCATCGCGCACCTGCGCGTCGAGTCCTTTATCGGTACGCTGGCAATGTCCTTCATCTGCCGTGGACTGACCACATGGCTTCTCAACGGCTCAGTCGGTATCCCGATCTCGATGCGGGCGTTTGATGAGGACTGGGTCAAGATTGCGACCTTCCTTGTGCTGCTTGCGGTGCTGTACTTCCTGTTTGAGCATTGTGCTTACGGCAAGCACTGCCGCGCGGTCGGCTCGTCCAAGGAGGCTGCGCGCCAATCCGGCGTTTCCGTCAAGCGCGTGCGTTTGCTGGCATTTGTGCTCTCGGGCGTCATTTGTGGTTTGGTCGGCTTCTTCACCCTGATTCGCGGCTGCACGGCTTCGTCGGGAACGGGCAACGCCTTTGAATTTGATGTGCTTTTGGCGGTCCTTTTTGGCGGCATGCCCCTCTCCGGCGGCTGGGTTGTGCGCTTCCGCTCCGCTGTTGTGGGCAGTATTGCAATGGCCGTGCTGAAAAGCGGTATGTCGCTGACGGGCATCAACGGTATGACGCAGCAGATTGTACAGGGTGTTATTCTGATCGTTGTCGTCGTGCTTTCGTTCGACCGCAAGAACGCTGCGGTAATCAAGTAATTTACAGGGCAAACCCTGTGAATAAATAATTTGGAGGAGATAAAAATGAAAAAACTGATTGCACTCATTCTGACTCTGGCAATGGTTGCCTGTATGTTTGTCGGCTGCTCCGATGACGCGGAGAAGCCCGGCGAGACAGGCGGAAAGACGGACGGCTCCTTTACAATCGGTTTCCCGTGGGACACTGCAAACACCGATGCGACTTGGGTTTCTATCTATGAGAGCGTGAAGGTTGCCGTTGAGGCTGCCGGCGGCGAGCTTATCACGGTACAGACCGATCTGACGGCGGACAACCTCATCAACAACATCACCGAACTGATTAGCCGCGACGTTGACGGCATCCTGTTTATGCCCGCCTCCGACTCCATGCTCCCGACGGTTGACGCAATGTGCGCCGAAGCGGGCGTCTACTGGGCGACCATGTTCCGTACCATCAGCGACGACGACATCCGCGCGCAGATTTACGCTTCTGAGTGGTTCGCAGGCGGCTGCAATGAGGACGACGAGGCGTGCGCTGCCAACATCGTAAAGAAGATGGCGGATATGGGCGTTGAGAATCTCTGCTGCATCAACATCGCTAAGGGCGATACCTCTTCCGACCTTCGCGACAAGGGCGCAGCCAAGGGCGTACAGGAAACCGGTATCAATCTTCTGAACACGACCTACGGCATCACCGTGACCACCGATATGACCAAGACCATCAACAGCTATATCGCCGCTTATCCGGAGATGGACGGCATTCTGCTGCTTGGCACCTATTGCCCGTCCGCGCTGCCTACCATCGAAAAGGCACTGGCTGACAACGGCAAGGCAGGTCAGGTTATTGTCGGCAGAATCGACTTTGACTCCACCATGGGTGATTACCTTGCGGAAGGCTCTTTCCATGTTTCCTACGGTGGCCAGCAGCAGATTGACCCGTTGATGTCCGCAGTGATTCTGGTCAACAAGGTCATTGGTACGCCGATCAATGAGGAAGGCGCAACCATCATCATTACTCCGTACCTCGAGCTGACTTCTGCGGATGAAGCTGCGCAGTATACCGAGTTCTTCCTTGGCGCTACGCCGATCTACACGAAAGAAGAAATCAGCCAGAAGATGATTAAGAAGAATAACCCCGATGTGACGGTCGACTATATCTACGAGCTGCTCGACGCCTTCTCCGTAGCCGATGTCGTTGCGCGCCACAGCTAATCCTTTTCATCCTTTTCTCATTCTCCTTTCTCCTTACTATGTGCGGGCAGGCAGCTCTGCCTGCCCGCACGACCGGCACAGGGCAGCATCCTGCCGTAAATTGCTTCAAAGGATATGATCTGTTATGAAAAAATTTCTTCTTAATACAGTTAAGGCGCTGATGCTGCCGATTCTCATCTATTGCGTATTCCTCTGCATCTGCTTTGATCGCTTTAGCAATTGGAATTGTGTCTATACGATTTTTTTGCAGTCGATCATTCCCACGATCACGGCGTATGCCGTGGCATACGGCAATATCTGCGGCGTGTTTGACTTTACGGTCGGTTCTGCCCTGATTATCAGCGGCGTCGTCGGCGGGCTTTGCGCGGCAAAGTATGGTATGGCGGGCATGCTCCTCGGTGCTTTCGGCGCAGGAATCCTGACCTCCGTTGTGACAGGCGCGCTCAATCAGCTTCTAAAAATCCCGTCTCTGGTGCTTACGATGGGCTTGACCATGATTTACGAGATCATCGGCAAACAGCTTGCCGGTCAGTTTGGCTTTGTGCAGATCGAGAACAAATACGCCGTGCTCGGCTCTGCCCCCTATATCATTTTAGTGTTCCTTGCCTCCGCGCTTTTGTTCTACTTTATTTTTAACCATACGAAGTTCAGCTTCCATATGCGTGCGGTCGGCAGCAATGAGTTGGTCGCTAAGAATGCAGGAATCAAAACCGGACTTGTGAAATTTAAGTCCTTTGTCTATGGCGGCATCTTCCTCTCCGTCGCTGCCATCCTAACGCTGAGCCAGTCCGGCTCCGTCGGTGCGCAGACCGGACTCGGAAGCGTGACCATCGTCTTTAAACCCCTCATCAGCATCCTCTTGGCGTTGGTTTTGCAACGCATTTGCAACCTGACCCTCGGCATTTTTATCAGCCAGTTCAGCCTGAATATCATTTTCATCGGTCTGATCGCCGCAGGTATGCCGGACACCTTCCAGAATGTCGTCCTCGGTCTGTTCCTGCTGATCGTGATGATTTTCTTCCAAAATGCCGAACGGCTCAGCGCAAGAAGCTCCCGCTTGAAAGCGAATAAGCCCGCAAGTGCGCGGGGATGAATTTTTTCGGAAGGGAAGCGTTCGATTTGAAATTTCCTGTTTTGACGGACGAAGAACGGGCGCAGCGCCTTGCGCCGCCCAAGGGAAGAGTCCGCGCAGTCATTGATTCTGATACTTATAACGAGGTAGACGACCAGTTTGCCATTGCTTATGCCTTAATGTCTCCGGAGCGCCTTGATGTGCAGGCAATCTACGCCGCACCGTTTTCTTCCGCTTTTTTGGCGCGGATGATGAATGCGAATGTCAATATCCCTATGACCGCTGATTTGCGGGAGGGCTTGGAGCAGAGCTATCAAGAGATCCTGCATCTGTTCTCCCTAATGGATCGCAATCCGAAGGGCATGGTATTTCGCGGCTCGCCGTCCTATCTGACCGATAGGGAAACGCCTGTGGAGAGCGAGGCGGCGAGAGACCTTGTCCGCCGCGCGCACGAAAGTGACGAGCCGCTCTATGTGATTGCCATCGGAGAGATCACAAATGTTGCCTCTGCAATTTTGATGGATCCTTCCATCATTCAAAAGATCGTTGTCGTATGGCTTGCGGGACAGCCGTTCTACTGGCCGCATACCGTTGAGTTCAACCTCGGGCAGGATATGCTTGCCTCACAGTTGATTGTTGAGTGCGGTGTGCCGTTGGTGCTCGTTCCTTGCATGACGGTTGCCTCCAATCTTACCGTTACCGCGCCGGAACTGGAGCGGCATATGAAGGGTAAAAGCCGCGTCGGTACCTATCTGACGGAGAATGTTGTCAGTCAGCTCACGCAGGAGATGGGAATGAACTGGCTGCGCCTGTTCCATAAGACCTACGGGAAGGGACTGGACGATTACGGAGAGGCGGGCGAGCCATATACCGATACCGCACTCTCTCCGTCGCGTATCATTTGGGATATCTCCACGGTTGCCTTTATGGTCAATCCGACATGGTGCCCCTCGGAGCTTGTGCCTTTGCCCAAGTTGACGGATGATATCTGTTGGGACTGCACACAGAAGGTCGGACACACGGTGCGTATCTGCCGATATATTTACAGAGACGCGGTTTTCGGCGATATGTTTGCCAAATTGGAAAAAGCGCCGCAGTAACGGAGGAAATCACATGAACGAAAAGAAAAAAGTTGTTGTCATTGGCGATATTTTTGCGGATATGCTCACCTATATTATCGCCTATCCCAGCTGCGGCGACGGAACCTATGGTACGCCACTCAAGCGTAACGGCGGCGGTACGGGCGGCAACATCGCAGCGGGACTGGGTGTGCTTGGGGTGGACACCTCCATCATCTGCCGCTTGGGCGATGATGAGGTCGGGCATTATCTCAAGGATGACATGCGGAATTACCATGTTGATAACGAGGGAATCCCGCTCGATCCGGAAACCGCCAGCGGCTCGGTTATTATTGCTGTCACGCCGGACGGTGAGCGAACAATTTGGGTTTTGGCGAACGGCTCGGCGTATGAGAAGCTGAAGCCGGAGGATGTCCGCTATTTGGATAAGGTGCAGCCGGATGCAATCTTTGTTTCGGGCGTAATGATGGGTATTCACCCGGCGGAAGAGAGCATTTTTGAGGTGCTGCCGTCATGGAAGGGTCGTGCAAAGATCTATTTTGACCCGAATCTGCGCTACCCGCCCGATGCGGTGCCGCCTGCGGTGAAGGCGTCCATGCAGAGGCTGTGCGCTTTGAGCGATGTTGTGCTTGCGGGAAAGAGCGAAATGGATGCGCTCGAGTTGACCCCTTTGCAGGGGCAGACCTTCATCGTGAAATGCGGAAAGGAAGGCTCCTATCTGCTCGATCCTGCCGGTGAGATCGTTTTCCGCGCACGCCCAACGGAACACAATGCCGTCGATGCGACGGGCGCGGGCGACACCTATGCCGCCGCCTTTGTCTGCGCGGAGGCGGAGGGGCGCACGGTCGAGGAGGCAATGCGTTTTGCTACGGTTGCCTCGGGTATTTCGGTCACCCGCTCCGGCGCCCGCTCCATGCCGCAGCGGGAGGAAATCGAGGAATATTTGAAGAAAGCAGGGAAATAACAATGAAAATTGATTGGAACGAATACTATTTTCCGAATGAAATGCTGGAACAGGCGGATGCCATTGAGAACTGCATGAAGCAGCTCAAGGAGCGCCTTGCAGAGCTTGCCCTGCTTGGCAAAGCGGTGGAACGGGTCTATATTGTCGGCTCGGGTGACTGCTATTTTATCGGCTTTGCCGCAGCACACGCATTCCGGAAATACGCGGGCGTAGAGGCTTTCGGCTATGAAGCGTATGATTTCTATCTGCTTCAGCCGAAGGTGGATGAAAAGACAATGGTCGTCCTGTTCAGCTCCTCCGGCAAGTCCCTCTATGTGCTGAAATCACTCGAATATGTCAATGCCTGCAAGGGTATTGCCGTCGGCGTGACGAACCATGCCGACAGCCCCCTCGGTAAGGACTGCACCGCACCGCTTGTTACTACGGCGACGGGTGTTTCCAAGTCCTTCCCGACCAAGACCAGTACCAGCGGCCTTGCGCTGATGTTTGCGCTTGCCGCGGCGCTTGGTAAGGAAAAGGGCGGCGACTGCGCTGCCTGCGGGGCGCTGACGGAGGAACTGACGACAAAGACGCCGCAGATTATCCGCAGAATCTATGCCGAGGAATATGAGAAGATAAAAAAGAATGCTCAGAAATTCCTTGAGGCGCGCTGCTATGCCTTTGCAGGCAGTGGACCGGCAAGAACTGCGAGCATGATTGGCGCGGCGAAGATCATCGAGACGAATCGCTGCCGTATCATGACGACGAACGCCGAGGAATATCTACATCTGAACGGCTTTGCCATCAAGAGCGCCGATGCCGTGATTGTCATCGGCAACAATCTCAGCGACCACCGTGAGCAGCAGGTTGTGGAGTATGCCAAGGCGCAGTGCGCGCGTGTCCTCGTGGTCGGCAATGTTGCCTGTGAGGAAACGGAAAATGTTGTGAAGGTTGCACCGTTTATCTCGGAGCTGAGCGAGTATCCCGCAGTTTTGGCAAGCATGGTTGTGCTGCATTTGTTCGCGTGCGAACTTTCGCGCCTGTCCTTCAAGGATCCCGACGCGCCGCATGATGTGGATCTGAAGCATGTGATTGATCTGCTATACACCGGTCCTGTCGCGGGCTGGCAGGTATAAGGAGTCGATACCATGGAAGCATTACATATTTCAACGGAAAAACATCAGCTTTACAATATCACGAATGAGGTTCGCGCGGCTGCCGCAAAGAGTGGCGTACAGGAGGGAATCTGCCTTGTCTATACGCCGCATTCCACGGCGGGTGTATTGATCGCCTGCGGCATTGACCCAAATGCGCTGACGGATGTAGATCGACTCGTTCGAAAGCTTGTGCCGATTGACACGCCGTTTGCCCATACCTGCGACCCGGCGACGGATGCAGCCGGGCATTTGAAGTCCATCCTGACGAATGCGCAGCAGACCTTCCCGGTCTCGGGCGGAGAATTAAAGCTCGGCAGCTCGCAGGAAATCTATTTCTTTGAATTTGACGGCCCAAGAGAACGCACGGTGTATGTGCAGGTCGTGGGAGTGTAAAGCAATGTTTACGCGGCTTTGGAACGGCAAAAAGCCGGTGATCGGCATGGTGCATCTGAAAGCGTTGCCGGGAAGTCCCCGCTATTACGGTCGCTTAGAGGAAATTTATGATTTCGCGCTCCGAGATGCCGAGGCGTTGGCGGAGGGCGGCGCGGATGCCATACAGATTGAAAATCAGTTTGATACACCGTACCGCCTCGGCAGTGAGATCGGCGCGGAAACGGTTGCCTTCCTCACTGCGGCGGCGGTAAAAATCAAAATGTATTTTCCCGAGTTGCCCCTTGGCATCAATGTGCATCTGAACGGCGCAGTACAGGCGATGGCAATTGCAAAAGCAGTTAACGCCGATTTTATCCGCTGCTTTAATCTGATGAACGCCTATATCAGTAACAGCGGCTATGTCGATGCTGCGGCGCCTGAGCTGATGCGCTACCGCACTGCGATTGACGCAAAAGAGATCATGGTGTTCGGCGATTTTCAGGTCAAGCACGGAAGCCACGCAATTACTGCCGACCGAAGCATGGAGGAAAAGGCGCATGATATACAAACCTCCGGCGCGGATGCCGCAATCCTGACAGGCAGCGCGACCGGTATCGCGCCCGATACGGCGCTGTTACGCAATGTGAAGCAGGGCTTGTCAATCCCGCTTTTGATCGGCAGCGGTTTGAACGAAAAGAATGCCGCAGCGCTGTGGCAGTATGCCGACGGCGCGATTATCGGCAGCGGCTTTAAGAGAGGCGGCGACCTCTCCGCGCCGGTTGACCGAGAACTCGTGAAAGCCTTTTGTGCAATGATCCGATAGCGGTATGACACAAAGCTCCCGACAAGGGTAACACCTTGTCGGGGGCTTTGTGCATCATCGGCGTACAAAGGGTGAAAAAATGTGCTGAGTTGTTCATTTGTCAATGATGTGAGACCGTAAAAAAGGTGAAAGAGTTGCAAGTTT
>JBJFGB010000006.1:0-1675 GCA_051892295.1 Faecousia sp.
TTGCTACAATATGTTTGACCCTGAAAGGACGCGGAAACGCGTTGCTCAGAGGCTCATACCTAAGCTACAATGAAGGGGAATCGGTCTTACGGGGCATTGCTTGAGCTGTCACGCTCGTACGTGCAAACTGTAAACCGCCCCCTCATTGCAGCGTTCGATTTACGCAGGTTGAAGCATCGGAGCGATCCGTACATTCGTGTAACCAGGCAAGCTGAATCGGTAATGAGTCTGAGCGGTCACCGATTAATCACTCTTTCTTTGGAGGGCTGCTTATGAGCAACACCGAGATCACTGCCGTTGGAATTGATGTGTCCAAGGGCAAAAGCACAGTGGCTGTCCGCAGGCCGGGCGGCAGGATCGTGATGAAGCCGTTCACGGTTCTGCACACCGCAGAGGGATTGGCAGAGCTGACGAATACGCTTCGCGGGATTGGCGGCGAGATTCGCGTCGTCATGGAGCATACCGGGATGTATTGGCGGCCCGTCGCTCTGACGCTGAAGCAAAGCGGTTTCTTTGTCAGCGTGGTCAACGCCATGCTGATCCATGATTTCAGCGACAATACGATTCGCAAGGTGAAGACGGATAAAGCGGATTCTCTCAAGATCGCGAATTATGCGCTGACCTTCTGGCAGGAGCTCCGGGATTACTCCGTGGAGGATGAAACCCGGCAGATGCTCAAGACGCAGAGTCGCCTGTATGAGCGAACCCTGAACACCAGCATTGCGCTCCGCAACGGCCTGATCTCGCTGCTGGATCAGACCTTCCCGGGAGCAAACAGGCTGTTTGACGAACAGCGCACCAAAGCGGGACATATCAAGTGGGTCGATTTTGTCCGGCGCTTCTGGCATAAAGACTGCGTGGCAGCCTTGTCACTCTCTTCTTTTGCAGACACCTTCCAAAAATGGTGCAAAAGAACCGGATACCACTACTCACACTCTGATGCCGAACGGATTCATGGTATTGCCCGCAACTCGGTTGCCACGCTTACCAGGAATGATAGCACGAAGACGCTCATTACGCAAGCGGTTGACTGCTTGAATGCGATATACGATGCGCTGCAAACCCTGCGCAATGAGATGCAGCGCCTGGCATCGCTGCTGCCCGAATATGATGTTGTCATGGCGATGCAGGGAGCCGGACCGATCACCGGGCCCCAGCTCATGGCGGAGATTGGCGATGTTCGCCGCTTCACAAGCAAGGGCGCGCTGGTTGCTTTTGCCGGTGTCGATGCGCCTCCGTTTCAGTCAGGCGCGTTTGATTCCAAGTCGCGCCACGTTTCAAAGAGAGGTTCTCCGCATCTCAGGCGCGTTCTGTTTACGATTTGCAGCGTGCTGCTTCAACAAGCTAATCCGGAAAACGCCGTCTTTCAGTTCATGGACAGAAAGCGTGCAGAAGGAAAGCATTTCTACGTTTATATTGTGGCTGGCAGTGCGAAGTTTCTGCGTATCTATTACGCGAGGGTCAAGGCGTATTTGAACGAGATGGATTCTCAAAGCGACCAGGTGGCGTAAGGATTCGCGTTTATATACGGCTGACGGCAGCAGCCATGCCGGAACGGCATGGTCTGATGATGTCGGCCTCCGCAGCGCCACAGCGCTGCGAAACCCCAGACCTGCAAAAAACGTATCTTTGCAGGTCTGTTTGCTGTGCATGTCTTTGTTTGTAACGAAAAAAC
>JBJFGB010000007.1:0-1674 GCA_051892295.1 Faecousia sp.
ATCTCGCCGGCGTACTGGGAGCCGCAGATGACGATGAGGTGCGCCTCATAGTCGATCATGATGGCAGCCTCGGAGTTGACGCCGTCGACCTCGGGATCGCACTTGAAGCCGGGGGCGCAGAGGACGGTGTAGTCCGCCTCGCCGTAAGCGGCAAGCTCTTCCGCAGTCGGACGGATGAGGAGCTGGTGGATGAAGAGGTTCTGGGAGGCAAGCTCGTTGACGATGCGGAACTTCTTGGTATGCGCGGGATCGGCGCCTGCGAAGCCGTCAAAAACGAAGATCTCACGGCCCTGTAAGTAAGCGCAGAGCTTGCCCTTAATGGCGTCGAATTTCTCCTTGGAGATGGGACGGTTGACCTTGCCCCACGCGATGTCGTCATGGATGGCAGGGGTATCGACGATGAACTTGTCGTTAGGCGAGCGGCCGGTGTACTTGCCGGTGGTGACGACGAGCGCGCCGGTGTTGCTCAGCTTACCCTCGCCGCGGCGCAGGGCAGCTTCGGTGAGCTGTGCGGGACCGAGGTTGCGGTAAACCGCTTTGGGGGCGAGAATGCCCAGCTTTTCAAGGCCGTAAGTTTCCATACTATTTCCTCCTAATCATATCTGCCGCGTGAGCGGCGAATAGAAATATCTATAGGTGAAAGCCAATGTCCACCAAATACAATTTTATCACACTCGAAACAAAATAGCTATAGGTTTTTGCAATTTATTTCTGAACAAACTGAAAATTTCTTCATATTCCCTTGTAGGGCGGGGACATGTCCCCGCCGTCCGCGAAGCGGCAGACGGTGCAGGGAAACGAATCTGTACGCAGTCGGTAGTTCCTGCATGAGATTGCCACGGGCGCAGGCGCCCTCGCAATGACATAGGGGGCAGCCTTTCCATGTCATTGCGAGGAGCGCAGCGACGTGGCAATCTCATGTGGTAGGCTTGTACGCAGTCGGCAGTTCCTGCACCGGCGCGCCCGGTGGTCGCGCCCTACGGCGTAGGCTCCGATTCTTCTCGTAGGGTCGGCTATCGGCCGGCTGCGTTTTAAATCCGTGCGAAGCACACCGAAGTCCTTCACCCTTAGCCCTTAGCTCTTAGCCCAAAAAGCAGCTCACTCCACGACCAACGCACCATCCCGTACGGCGACGGTCAGGGTCGTGTTCGGGGTGATGTCGCCTTTGACGATGCGCTTTGCCAGCAGCGTCTCCACCGTGTGCTGCAAATACCTCCGCAGCGGTCTTGCGCCGTACTGGGGGTCGTATGCCGCGTCGATGACGAACTGCTTTGCCTCATCGGTCAGCTCGCATTTGAGCTGCTTGTCTGCCAGACGGCGGTTGAGCTGGGCAAGCTGCAAATCAATGATATGCACGATATTGTCCTTCGTCAGGGGCTTATAGAAGACAATCTCGTCTAAGCGGTTCAGGAATTCCGGACGGAAGGAGCGCTTCAAAAGCTGCTCCACCTGCGCTCTTGCCTCGTCGCTGATCTCGCCGTTTTCCTTGATGCCGCCCAGCAGGTATTCCGAACCGAGGTTGCTGGTCAAAATCAAAATCGTGTTCTTGAAATCGACGGTTCTGCCCTGGGAATCGGTGATTCTGCCGTCGTCGAGGACCTGCAGCAGGACGTTGAACACATCGGGATGCGCCTTTTCCACCTCGTCGAACAGCACGACGGAATAGGGATGCCG
>JBJFGB010000008.1:0-1660 GCA_051892295.1 Faecousia sp.
GTTGGGCTTATAATTTCTCCGGTAAGGAATACCATGTATACGCGAAATTTATTATGGCTGGTCAGCCTGGTAAGTGCGGCTCCTCTCTACGCTGCTGACGTTCCCGCCAACACACCGCTCGCCCCGCAACAAGTCTTTCGTTACAACAATCATAGCGACCCAGGCACGCTCGACCCGCAAAAGGTGGAGGAGAATACTGCCGCGCAGATTGTGCTGGATCTGTTTGAAGGTCTGGTATGGATGGACGGTGAAGGCCAGGTGCAGCCCGCTCAGGCTGAACGCTGGGAGATACTGGACGGCGGCAAGCGCTATATTTTCCATCTGCGTAGCGGTTTGCAGTGGTCAGACGGTCAGCCTCTGACGGCAGAGGATTTTGTCCTCGGCTGGCAGCGCGCGGTTGACCCGAAAACGGCAAGCCCTTTTGCTGGCTATCTGGCACAGGCGCACATTAACAATGCCGCGGCTATTGTTGCGGGTAAAGCAGATGTTACATCGCTGGGTGTCAAAGCGACGGATGATCGTACTCTTGAAGTTACGCTTGAGCAGCCGGTTCCTTGGTTCACGACGATGCTCGCCTGGCCGACGCTGTTCCCGGTTCCTCATCATGTCATCGCTAAACATGGCGATAGCTGGAGTAAGCCAGAGAACATGGTTTACAACGGTGCCTTTGTGCTTGATCAGTGGGTAGTTAACGAAAAGATTACTGCACGCAAAAATCCAAAGTACCGCGATGCGCAACATACAGTATTGCAACAGGTTGAGTATCTGGCGCTGGATAATTCGGTCACCGGCTATAACCGCTATCGCGCGGGAGAGGTCGATCTCACCTGGGTTCCGGCGCAGCAAATTCCCGCCATTGAAAAATCACTGCCTGGCGAGCTACGAATTATCCCGCGTCTGAACAGCGAATATTACAACTTTAACCTTGAGAAACCGCCATTTAACGATGTGCGGGTGCGTCGGGCGCTATATCTTACGGTTGATCGACAGCTTATTGCGCAAAAGGTACTGGGGTTGAGAACGCCCGCAACCACGCTGACGCCGCCAGAGGTAAAAGGCTTTAGCGCGACGACGTTCGATGAACTGCAAAAGCCAATGAGTGAGCGCGTCGCGATGGCAAAAGCCTTGCTGAAACAGGCGGGATACGACGCCTCTCATCCGCTACGCTTTGAGCTGTTCTACAACAAGTACGATCTGCATGAAAAGACCGCGATAGCGTTGTCTTCCGAATGGAAAAAATGGCTGGGTGCACAGGTGACGCTGCGCACAATGGAGTGGAAAACCTATCTTGATGCCCGACGAGCCGGTGATTTCATGCTGTCTCGGCAGTCGTGGGATGCGACGTACAATGATGCTTCCAGCTTCCTGAACACGCTCAAAAGCGATAGTGAAGAAAACGTCGGTCACTGGAAAAATGCGCAGTATGACGCCTTACTAAACCAGGCCACGCAGATCACTGATGCGACAAAGCGTAATGCGTTGTATCAGCAGGCAGAAGTGATCATCAACCAGCAGGCACCGCTGATTCCTATCTACTATCAGCCGTTAATCAAACTGCTTAAACCCTACGTTGGCGGTTTTCCGCTGCATAATCCCCAGGATTATGTCTACAGCAAAGAGTTGTATATCAAGGCACATTGATGCCTTTATCGCCGTCGGA
>JBJFGB010000009.1:0-88135 GCA_051892295.1 Faecousia sp.
CACCCAGCATTGTCTCCGGGCGGGTCGTCGCGACAATAACCTCGCCGCTGCCGTCCGCCAGGGGATAGCGGATGTGCCAGAGGCTGCCGGGCTTATCGACATACTCGACCTCCGCGTCGGACAGGGCGGTCACGCAATGCGGGCACCAGTTGATGATGCGGCTGCCCTTGTAGATTAAGCCCTGCTCATAGAGGCTGACAAACACCTCACGCACTGCCTTGGAGCAACCCTCGTCCATCGTGAAGCGGGCGCGCTCCCAATCGCAGGATGCACCGAGCTTCTTCTGCTGCTCGACAATGCGGTTGCCGTACTGTTTTTTCCAATCCCATACGCGCTCCAAGAATTTCTCTCTGCCGAGGTCATAGCGCGTCAAGCCCTCCTTGCGCAGCTCCTCCTCCACGCGAATCTGCGTGGCAATGCCGGCATGATCGACGCCGGGAACCCAGAGAGCGGCATAGCCCTGCATCCGCTTGAAGCGAATCAAGACATCCTGCATGGCTGCGTCCATGGCGTGTCCCATATGGAGCTGTCCCGTGACATTGGGAGGCGGCATGACAATCGTGAAGGGTTTTTTATTCGGGTCGCGCTCGGTGTGGAAATAGCCGTTATCCGACCAAAAACGATAAAGTCGGCTCTCCACATCCTTCGGATCGTAGGTCTTCGGTAATTCTCTTGCCATATTGTTTCTCCTTTTCGGTATGATTCCATTAAAAACGCCCTGAACGAAACGTTCAGGGCGAAAAAATCCGCGGTACCACCTGAATTCCCGTAAAAACGGGCACTCAAACTCTGTAACGGGAGAACCCGTGCGAGCCTACTTTACGTTCAGCCCGCCCACTCGGGAGCGACCTTCATCCATCCACCGCAGGAACTTGCACCAACCGTTCCCTCTCTGGCTGCGGCGGGAAGAACTACTCCTCTCCGTCAAGGTGTTTTTCGATCTTCATCATAGTACCGAACTGTGCGCAAAATGTCAAG
This sequence comes from Faecousia sp., assembly GCA_051892295.1. Classification (GTDB taxonomy): domain Bacteria; phylum Bacillota; class Clostridia; order Oscillospirales; family Oscillospiraceae; genus JAZOXB01. Next base: position 979 of record JBJFGB010000009.1, read on the forward strand.
CGTTTTCCGGCAAAAATTCGCACATTCTCTTGGAAAGTGCCTGTAAAAATGCCAGCGCCCTCTCCTTCTCGGGGTCAACGGCAGTTAAATAGAGCTTGACCTTCGGCTCCGTGCCGGAGGGGCGGACAATGACGCTGCCCTTCTCGCCCAGCTCAAGGGTGACGACATTCGACTTCGGCAGAAGAACCGGCGTTTCCGTTCCGCTTGTAAGCTCGCGGCAGATCCGGGTCTGATAATCCGTCACCTTCGTAACCGCCGCGCCGCAAAGCTCCGTCGGCACATTTGCGCGGAAATCCGCCATAAACTTTGCGGAAAGCTCCATTGCGTTCGGTCCCTTCAGCTCAAAGCTGATGACCTTCGCCTCATGATAGCCAAGCTCGGCATAGAGCGCGTCCATCTTTTCCGCTAAATTCATACCCTCGCGCTTAAGCTTCGCGGCAAGATCGCAGGTCAGCATGGAGGCGACGACCGCGTCCTTATCTCTGGCATATGTACCCTTGAGGTAGCCGCAGCTCTCCTCAAAGCCGAAAACGAAGCGCTTCTCTTCGCCCTTTTCCTCGAGCGCAAGAATCTCGCCGCCGATATACTTAAAGCCCGTCAGGACGGCTTTCATATTGACGCCGTATTTTGCGGCAACCTTATCGGCAAGCGGGGTCGAAACAATGCTTCGCACGGCAACAGGCGCAGGAGGCAGCGTGCCGTTTTTCGACATCTGATCGAGAATGTAATCCAAGAGCAGGCAGCCCAGCTCGTTACCCGTCAGCTTGCGGAAGCCGCCCTCCACAGGCACGGCAACCGCGACGCGGTCACAGTCGGGGTCGGTGCCGAGGATGAGGTCGGGGTGTGTCTCCCGGGCGATTTTATAGCTCTCGTTCAGCGCGGCATCCGTCTCCGGATTGGGGTATTCACAGGTCTTAAAATCACCGTCGGGCTGCTCCTGCACCTTAACGACATCAACCTTCACGCCGATTCTGCCCAGCACCTCGCGCACCGGCTTATTGCCCGTGCCGCAAAGCGGGGTATAGAGCAGACACAGCTCGCTCGCGGGCAGGTCGGTCACGCGTTCGGCAAGGACGGTCTGATAGTATTCCTCCCACACTTCCGGCGCAATGTACTCGACCGCTCCCTTTTCCATACTCTCGGCAAAGGTCTGTTTTGCGGGAACAAAATAGTCAATCGAGGAGATTTCACGGAATACGACGGCGGCGGGCTCATCGGTCATCTGGCAGCCGTCGGGACCGTAGCACTTGATGCCGTTGTAGGCACCCGCGTTGTGACTCGCAGAGACGACAATGCCGCAGCCGCAGCCCAAACGGCGGACGGCAAAGGAAAGCATCGGCGTCGGAGCAAGCTCGTGGTAGACATAGACATGCACGCCGCGCTCTGCAAGCGCAACCGCGCAAATCTCAGCATAGCGGCGGGAATTATGGCGGGAGTCATAGCCGATTGCGCATTTCTGCGGCAGTTCCGTCGTGCAGAGCCAAGCCGCCAAGCCCTGCGCGGTACGGCGGACGGTGTAATCATTAAGGCGGTTTGTACCAAGCCCCATGATACCGCGAATGCCTGCCGTCCCAAATTGCAGTTCAGCGCCGAAAGCGCCCTTCAGCGCGTCGGCATTTCCTTCTATGTTACGAAGTTCTTTCTGTTCTTGCTCGGTCAACGGTGCAGCGCACCATGCTTGATAACGTTCCGAATATTCCATAAATTACCTCCGTTTTCCGTTTTTTAAAAAACAGCCCAATTATCCCATTGAGCCGTTTTATCCATTACACGTCTTCAATAATTGCGGAATTGGTTCTGGCCTGCGGATTGACGAGGGCACGGAATTTCGAACGAGAATCACGGATCTCGGCAAGCGCCTGTGCCACAGCCTCCTCGGTCGTGCGCAGGGAATCATCGACGAAGTCGTTCGTCACTTGCTTCAGTTCCTTGATCTTCTCCTGCGCGGCGCGTACCATTTCGTTGGCCTGATCCTTTGCCTCAAGATAAATCGCCTCCTGCGAGACGAGCTGCTTGGCCTGCGCCTGGGCAGCCTTGAGGATATTCTCAGCCTCACGCTTCGCGCTGGTAATCAACTCGTTGCGAGACTCAACAATCGTCTTTGCCTGCTTCATTTCACCGGGCAGCTTATTGCTGATCTCATCAAGAAGATCCAGCGCACGCTCGCGTTCGATCGAGCATTTATCTCCGCTGAACGGTACGCTTCTTGCGTCCTGTACCATTTCATAAAGTGTGCCGATCAGTTCTTCAATACTGTGTTCGTTCATCGTGTTGCCTCCTTATGATTTCTGATGTCTCTGATTCTGTCTTCAAATTCCGCCAAAATCTCCGGCGGAAGAAAGTCGCTGACATCCGCTCCGTAAAACCCCATTTCCTTCACGGCGCTGGAGCTGAGATACATATATTGATGCTCAGCGGTTAGAAAGAGGGATTCCAACTCGGGATTCAGCTTGCGGTTGATCATTGCCATTTGGAATTCTTTTTCGAAATCGGAGCCTGCGCGCAGCCCCTTGATGATTGTGCAGCAACGCTGCGCCCTTGCGTACTCGGCAAGCAGACCGTCGTGCGTGTCAACCTTGACATTTGGTAAATGCGCTGTGACACGCGCCAGCAGACGCTTGCGCTCTTCTAAATCAAACATCGGCTTCTTCTCGCAATTCACCATAACGCAGACAATTACCTCGTCAAACAGGCGGGACGCGCGTTCGATGATATTGAGGTGTCCGTTTGTCACGGGATCGAAGCTGCCGGGATAGACGGCTATTTTCATAAATCTTCCTTTATGCGGCGAAACAGCGTAATGACGGTTTTGCCGTAAATATAATCCTTTGAGCGTTCCAAGTCCCCAAACTGCTCCTCAAGCGGCTTGCCGAGAGGACGCTCCGTAATAATTATACCACCTTCCGCCAAAATGTCAATTTCCGAGATGCGTTTTATTGCATTTTCCAGATATTTTTCTGCGTATGGCGGGTCTAAAAAGATCAGCCGGAAGGATTTTTTACAGCGGGACAGGTAGGTCAGATAGTCACCTCGGACAATTTCCGCCCTGTCCTCCAAATGCGTCCGCCGCAGATTCTCCCGAATGACCGCAACGGCGTCGGCACGTTCGTCCACGAAGACCGCATGCCGCGCACCTCGGCTGAGCGCTTCAATGCCAAGCTGTCCGGAGCCGGCAAACAGGTCGAGCACATCGCCTGCAATCTCGTATTGAATGATGTTAAACAGCGCCTGCTTTACCTTATCCGCAGTGGGCCTTGTCAAAAGTCCGTCGGGCGCTTTCAGATTTGTTCCTCGCGCGGTTCCTGTAATCACTCGCATTTGTTATTGCTCCTGTGCGTGAAAATATGCATGGACCGCCTGCGCAGTCGATGCGGGCACCACCTCGCGCAGCTCCTCCTCCGAGGCGCTGCGGATGGCGGAAATGGACTTAAAATGCTTGAGCAGCGCAAGACGGCGCTTCTCTCCTACGCCTTTGATCTCATCCAGCGCAGAGCCGCGTACACGTCTGCTTCTCAGGCTTCTATGGTATGTGATCGCAAAACGGTGCGTCTCCTCCTGAATTCTTCCAATCAGCGCAAACACGGCAGGTGTCGCCTGAATGCCGATCTCCGCACCGTCGGGCGTTACCAAAGCCCGGGTACGGTGGCGGTTATCCTTGACCATGCCGAAAATCGGGATCTCAATGCCCATTGTCAAGAGCGCCTCCCGAACGGTCTGCGCATGGACGGCTCCTCCGTCAATGAGCAATGCGTCGGGACGCTCATCAAATCCCTTGTCGCCGTCAAGATAGTGGCAAAAACGGCGGCAAAGCACCTGCCGCATGGAGGCGTAGTCATCCTGATCCGCTAAATTTTCAACCTTAAAACGCTTATAATCGCTTTTTTTCGGTTTTCCGTCCACGAAAACCGTCATGGAAGCGACAATGTCCGTTCCGGCGATATTGGAAATATCGTATGCCTCCAGCCGGGTCGGATAGGTCGGCAGTCGCAGCATCGATTCCAAGAGCTTTAAAGTGCCGTTCAGCCGTTCCGACGCGCTCGTTGCCCGCTCCGCCTCCTCCCTCGCGTTCTGATTTGCAAGGGCAACCAGCTTTAGATTATCTCCCCTTTGCGGGACGATAAAACGGACGGTCTTCTCCAACTGCTCCAGCAGAAGCTGGGCGAAGGGCGCGGCATCCTCCATGGCAAAGGGAAGCAGAACACGCTTGGGTGCTGCTTTGCGGGAAAGATAGTATTGCTTGACGACAGCGGACAGTGCCTCCTGCTCGTCCTCCGGGCGGGTAAGCACCTCATAGTCCTTATCCATCAGATTCCCGCCGATATAATGCAGGACGGCAAAACACGCTTTCGCCTCGGTCTGATACCAGCCGATCACATCGGTATCCGCCATGGTGCCCGCCGTGACAAGCTGCCGCTGTCCAAGCGCTTCAATGGCGCGGAGGCGGTCGCGAAGCTGCGCGGCCTGCTCGAACGCCATACGCTCCGCCGCAGCTTCCATCTCTTCGCGCAAGCGATCACACAGGGGTTTGTGCTTGCCGGAGAGCAAAAGCGCCGCCTGCTGCATCAGCGCGCGGTATTCCTCCTGCGTTTTCTCCGCCCTGCACCAGCCATCGCAGCGCTGCATCTGATAATTCAGGCAGGGGCGTTCCTTGCCGATATCGCGGGGGAATTTTTTGTTGCAGTTTGGCAGCTTGAACACCGTGCGGATCGTGTCGATCACCTGCTGCGATCTGCCGCGGCTGCCATAAGGTCCGAAATACTGCGCGCCGTCGTCCGCGACTCTGCCCGCAAGCGTAATCTTTGGGTAAGGCTCCCGCAGATCTAAGCGCAGATAGGGATAGCCCTTGTCGTCCTTGAGCAGGATGTTGTATTTCGGCATATAGTGCTTAATCAGTGAGCATTCCAGCACCAGCGCCTCAAATTCCGAGGCAGCGCGGATCGTCTCAAAATGGTCTACCGCCGCAACCATCCGCCGCGTCTTGAGCGTGTGTGAAGCGGTGTCCTGAAAATACTGGGAAACACGGTTTTTCAGTTTTTTCGCCTTGCCGACATAGATCACGGTATCCGAGGCATCCTTCATCAGATATACCCCCGGCTCATAGGGCAGCGAGAGCGCCGCCAGCTTCAGCTCCTCACGGGTCATCTCGCCCCCTCCTTTCTCGCGGAAACATTCCCGATAGACAACGCTGTCCCAAACGCGGCGGCGCTTGGGACAGCGTTTTGAGTCTGTTAGATAATATCCTTAACCAGCATGGCGGAAAGCTCCTTCACGGCAGCTTCCTCGTCGGGGCCTTCGGCAATGATTGAAATTTCAGTCCCTGCGGTGATGCCCATGGAAAGAACGCCCAAAAGGCTCTTTGCATTGATCTTGCGTTCCTCCGCCTCAATCCAGATGCTGGAGCGGAACTCATTGGCTTTTTGAATGAAATAAGTTACCTGCTTGTTATGAAGTCCGGATTCGCATTTCACGACGGATTTCTCTGTGTACATGTATGTCACTCCTTAAAATCTCGAACACAGTCGAGAGATGCTAATAGATAATATACGCAATTTCCTGCCGTTTGTCAACAGCTTTCGCAAGATTTTATGCGAGTTCGGCAATTGTTACGCCGTCCTCCCCTTCCCCGTAGACGCCCAAACGGTATTTTTTTACGGCGCGATTGCGTTTTAATTCCTCATGTACTGCCTTACGCAGCACACCGGTACCTTTGCCGTGGATAATACGGACCTGCGCCAAATTTGCCAGCATCGCGCCGTCCAAGAAATTTGCGAGAGTCGCAACCGCTTCATCCGCGCTCATGCCGCGCAGGTCAAGCTCCGTCGCGGCTGTGACATTGCGGAATTCCCGTTGGCTCCGCGCAATAATCTTTTTCGCCTGCTGCTGCGTTTCTTCAATGAGATAGACCTCATTGGGCTGCGCCGTGACCTTCATAATGCCCGCTTGCAGCTGGTAGCTGCCGTCCTTATTGATTGCAAGGACGCTTGCCTTCGTACCGAAGCGCAGAAGCTCTACCGTGTCGCCCACCTTGATTGCGCGGCTCGGTGCCGGTCGCTCCGGTTCCGGCTGCTTGTCGGAGAATGCCTCCTCCGCCTCGTTCAGCTTGCGGCGCAGCTCCGCCTGTCTGGCGTTGCTGCCCTGCACATCGGCGGAATCCTTCATCTGCTTGCGAAGCTGCTTTAATTCCTCGGCAACCTCGTTCGCCGCGCGGCGGGCATTGTCGATGATGGCCTGCGCCTCGGCACGGGCGCTGCGCATTGCCTTCTCGCGTTCACGTTTGATCTCGGCGTAATACTCCTCAGACCTTGCGCGCATCTGCTCCGTCTCCAAGCGTAGGCGTTCCGCTTCCCGCTTCGCGTTTTCCATCTGCTGGCGCTGCTGTTCCAGCTGATTTAGAACATCCTCAAAGTTGCGGTCGTTCTCATTGACGTAGCTCTTTGCCTGCTCAATAATCAGCTCGGACAAGCCGAGACGCTTGGAAATCGCAAAGGCGTTCGATTTCCCGGGAATGCCGATGAGCAAGCGATAGGTCGGGCGCAGGGTCTCAACATCAAATTCGCAGGAGGCATTCATGACGCCGTCCGTGCGCATGGCGTAGAGCTTCAGCTCAGCGTAGTGCGTGGTTGCCGCGACGCGGCTGCCGCATTTTCTGCAAAACTCAATCAGCGCCGTCGCCAGCGCAGCGCCCTCGGCGGGATCGGTGCCCGCGCCTAACTCGTCAAAGAGTACCAGCGTCTCGTCGTCGCATTCTTCCACAATCTGCACGATGTTTTTCATATGGGACGAGAAGGTGGAAAGAGACTGCTCAATGGATTGCTCGTCACCGATATCTGCCAGCACCCGCGGGAACACGGAAATCGCGCTGCCGTGGTCTGCGGGGATATGCAAGCCGCACTCCGCCATCAGGGTAAGCAGACCGATGGTTTTCAGCGTTACGGTCTTGCCGCCTGTGTTCGGTCCCGTAATGATCAGCGTGTCAAAATCCGTGCCGAGGCGCACCGTAATGGGCACAACGGTTTTACGGTCAATCAGCGGATGCCGCGCGCGGTTTAACTCAATGGTGGCGTTGGTGCGGATCTCCGGCTCCATACCGTCCATGCGCAGGGAGAGGCGGGCTTTGGCAAAAATGACATCCAGCGTCACGAGCATTTCATAACTTGAAGTGATACTTTCGCGGAAGGACGCCGCCTCCGCCGACAGCTCGGCAAGGATGCGTTCAATCTCCTTACGCTCCTGAATCAAAAGCTCCCGCAGCGCGTTATTCGCGTTGACCGCCGACATCGGCTCAATGAAAAAGGTGCCGCCCGAGGAGGAAACATCGTGTACCAGCCCGGGAATCTCGCCCTTATACTCACTCTTGACGGGTACAACATAGCGGTCGCCGCGCAGGGTGATAATCGGGTCGCGCAGGTATTTTGCATAGGTCGGCGAGGTGATGATCTTTTGCAGGGACTCCTTCACCTTCGCGCTCTGGATGCGCATATGGCGGCGGATATCGGCAAGCTCACTGCTCGCAGCGTCCGCAATCTCCTCCTCGGAGAGAATGGAATTTGTAATCTTTTCTTCTAAATAGCGGTTGGGGGAAAGCTCCTGAAAATACACATCCAAATTGGATTGCATATAATCGCCGTTATAATAGGCTTTTGCATTGCGGATGCAGCGCAAAACGCCCGCAATGCGCAGAAGCTCCACCGGTGTCAGGCAGCCGCCGCGATCAGCGCGCTCTAAGGAGGAGGCGATCTCCTTTAATTCGTGGAAGGAGGGGGAACCCTTGAGCGAGATCAGCTTGCAGGCGGCACTGGTCTGCTGCTGTAACAGAAGAATCTCCTCGGCATCCGTCAGCGGTGTCAGCTTACGGCAGCGCTCCTTCGCCTCCTCGCTGTGAGCGCATTCGGCAAGCTTATCTAAAATCGTGTTCAGTTCCAGCTTGTTCAGTGATTTTTCGTATAGTTCGGTCATTTTTGATGTCCTCATAAAAACAGTGATTTGTATAGATCAAGGGTGAAGAAGCCGCGTTCCAAGCGCATCGTCAAATAGCTTTCGGTCAGACCGTTTAATTCCTGCAGGGCGCCGTCTGACAGGGTGAAGGCAAACAGGCGCTTCGGGTCGGCGGAAGCAATATAGCGCATTGCCGCCAAGCTTCCTTCGGAAACCGGCATGCGAATGCCGTCTGTTGCGTCGTTTCTGCATTCCGCGCATTGGAGGATCCCCTGCGTCACATTAAAGCGGTTCGGATTTGGATTGCCGCAGACGGCGCAGCCGCGCAAATCGGGCAGAAAGCCTGCGATGCAGGCAAGCCGCAGCTCAAAGACCGCCTTCACAAGCTTTTGCGGCTTTTCCAGTTTCGCAAGCGCGTAAAGGGCGTTCAATAGGAGGGAAAGCAGCTCCGGCGAAGCGTCCTCCTCCTGGGCTACCGCGTCCGTCACCTGCGCGAAATAGGAAGCAAGGTATAAAAGCTCGATGTCCTCGCGCAGCTCCGGAAACATCTCCTTCACCACAGCCTCGGTAATCGTGTATTTCCCCTGTTTTTCCGAGACGGTAAACTCGGAATAGGTCAGAAATTGGCACGCCGCCTTGCTGCGGCTCCTGCCGGACTTCACCCCACGGGCACGGAGCGTTAATTTCCCATGCTCACGCGTCAGGACGGTCAGCAGTTTGTCCGCATCCTTGTATTCGGTTTCACGAAGGATGATTCCCTCGATCTTTTCGTACATAATGTAATCATTTCCTCATTGTATGTGCAGCATTCGTTTCAGCTTTCCGTAAACCCGGCGCGGGAGGGAGGTCATTTTTTTCTTCAGCCGCTTGCCTCGCAGCGTTCGGAACCGGGGCTGCGCTTGGGAGAGAACCCTGCAGAGCCGCACATAAGTCTCGTACCACACAAAAGCGGACATACATTCTGCGGCGCTGTGCTGTTTGTAGTATCCGATGCTGAGATTCACGCCGCAAGCTTCCCTTGCAACATAAGAGACATCCGTGCCTGCTTGGTGATTCAGCACCTTTGACGCAAGCTGCGCCTCGATAAAAGCGCAAAAAGCCCTGCTGTTTAGAATGCCGTGATAATGGCAGCAATCTTTTCCCGGCAAATCCAACGAAATCATGTAGCCATGTCGGTTGATCTCCCGCATGAGGCGTTTGTTCGTTTTCCGAAGCAGCATTGCGCCAAAATGTCCGTGCTCTTCCCCATCGAGAATCAGCAGCGAGTGTCCCGAATCCTTCAAAAGCCAAAGCAGCGCGCAGCCCGCGCGATCATCCGCACCCAAGCCGACTTCTTCGTTGCTCCCATTGACCTTATCCGCAGAAAAAACAGGCTTCGTTTCCAAACGGCTGTGCTGATAGTTCTCGTCCCAAACCGTGTCCGCGTGGGCAAGGAGGAGCACCCGTTCCTTCCTTGTTCCCGGTACATAGACATACCGTTCTAACGGGTTTTTCCCTTCAAAATATTGCGCGTTCGGGAGCCCACGAAAGCGGTGCAGTACCTCACTACCGTCATACAAGGGACAGCGGAGGAATTCCGCCAATGTCTCAAGCGCCGCCTCTTGCGCAACCGGTTTTATTTCTGTCTGGTCCATATACTCCCCTTTATTGCACCGGCTTTCGCTCATGCTTTGCTTCACGCTGATATAATAAATACGCCTCCGGCGCGCCGGTTTCCAAAAACAAATTCCAGAAAAATGCCGAATCCATCGTATTCCTCCCGCGTTCATTCTGCCGTTAGCATTTGCGGTACGGTCGCGGAAGATACGATGAAAAAAATGCTATGATTCGTAGCCGAAGTTGCGGATTAGGAAGTCGCTGTCGCGCCAATTCTCCTTGACCTTGACCCAAGTCTGCAAAAAGACCTTTGTCCCCATGAAGCGCTCGCAGTCCTCGCGGGCGGCGGTGGAGATTTTTTTCAGCATCGCGCCGTTTTTGCCGATGATAATCCCCTTATGACTCGCCTTTTCACAATAGATAGTCGCATCGACATCAATCACACCGTTGTCCCGTTCGGAAAACCTGGTGATCTCCACCGCTGTGCCATGCGGGATCTCCCGCTCTAAGTTCCACAGCAGCTTTTCCCGAATAATCTCCGCAATCACCTGCCGCTCCGGCTGGTCTGAGGTCATATCCTCCGGGAAGTAAAACGGGCTTTCCTCGGCATACTTTGCGCATTCGTCCAGCAGCGCCTTTACACCGTCGTTGAATTTCGCGGAGATCGGCAGCACGGCGGCAAAATCAAACTGTGCGGAATAGGCAGCAATGACTGCCAATAGCTGCTCCTTGTCCGGCACGGTGTCAATCTTGTTGATGACCAGGATGGCAGGTGCACCGCTTGCCTTGATCTGGGCGATGAGATTCTCCTCCTGCGGACCCACGTTCGGAATCGGTTCAACAATCAGCAGCACGAGATCCACATCCGCAACGGATTCCTTCACCACCCCGACCATATAGTCCCCGAGCTTCGTGCGCGGGCGGTGAAAGCCCGGTGTGTCAATAAAGACGAGCTGGGTGTCCCCTCTCGTCAGCACGCCGCAGATGCGGTTCCGCGTAGTCTGCGGCTTATTGGAGACAATCGCAATTTTTTCGCCGACCAAGTGGTTGATCAGGGTAGATTTCCCCACATTCGGTCTGCCCGCGATGGTAATCATAACGGATTTTGTACTCATTTTTTCTCTCCCAAGTAAAATTCAAAAATCATCTGATCCTCTGCCTTGTCCGCGTGCCCGTCCATAAACAGCGTCGGAACGCCGCCCATCTTGCGGTAAAAGCCCTGTGCGGGCAGGTTATGACAGTTGCATTGGCAGAAGAATTTTTCCAGTCCGCGCGCCTCGCAGACCCTGCGCATATGGTCAAATACACGTCTGCCCAGGCCTTTTCCACGGTACTCCTCAAGAAAATACAGTGCATTCAGGCATAGCGCAAAGTCCCGATATGCGCCGGCATGGGGCGGCCCGTAATAAAAGTAGCCGACGCAGTTCTCGCCGTCCGTCACAAGGTAGAAATCCTGCTTTGGATCCTCCATCCACTTGCGGTCGCGGGCGGTATAATAGGCGAGATTATAATTGTCAATCTTCTCGTCGGAATAAATGCCGCGATAGGTTGTTGCCCACACCTTCGGTCTTGTCGCCGCCAAAAGCGGAGCATCGTCAGGCGTTGCTTTTCGGAATTCGATCATCGCTGCAGCCCCAATTCCGCCGCGATCAGCTCCTCGCGCGTGCGCATCTGCCGTTTCATCTCCCCCTCGTCCAAGTGGTCATAGCCAAGCAGATGCAAAATCGAATGGATCGTCAAATAGCCGACCTCGCGCTTTAAGGTATTACCGAAGCGCTTTGACTGATCTCTTGCGCGCTCCAAGGAGATCGCCATGTCTCCCAAGGGAAGCAGTCCCGTCTGCGGGTCGATCAGCACGCCGACATCAGACGGAAACGCCCCCGGCGTAAAGGAAAACATCGGAAAGGACAGCACATCTGTCGCGCTGTCGATGCTTCTTGTCGTGCGGTTAATGGCGCGGATGCCCGCATCGTCCGTCACAAGGACATTGATCTCACAGGGGACCTCCACACCTTCCGCCGCAAGCGCCGCCGAGATGCAACGGTGCAGATGGATGGTCAGCGCGGGGTTTTTATCCCTCTTCTCGGAATAACGGACATAAATCTGATGCTTCATCGTTCCTGCTTCCTTCTGTAAACCTTTTTCTGCGCGGGCAGCTCTTTCTTTTCGCCTGTCTCATAGACGGCGATAATACGCTGCACAAGGGCGTGGCGCACGACATCGCTCGCCGTCAGGCGGCAAATGGCAATGTCCGGAATGTTTTCCAAAATCCGCACCGCGTCCTTTAAGCCGCTCGTCTTATCACTCGGCAAGTCAATCTGCGTGATATCACCCGTAATGACAATTTTTGAGCCGAAGCCGAGACGGGTCAGGAACATTTTCATCTGCTCGCGCGTCGTGTTCTGCGCCTCGTCGAGAATAATAAAGCTGTCGTCGAGCGTTCTGCCGCGCATATAGGCAAGGGGCGCAACCTCAATATTGCCGCGCTCCAAATACTTTTGGTAGGTCTCCGCGCCGAGCATATCATACAGCGCGTCATACAGCGGGCGCAGATAGGGATCCACCTTATTTTGCAGATCGCCGGGCAAGAAGCCGAGCCGTTCTCCCGCCTCCACGGCAGGACGGGTCAGAATAATACGGTTGACCGTCTTCGCACGAAATGCCGCGACCGCCGCCGCAACGGCAAGATAGGTCTTTCCCGTACCGGCAGGACCGACGCCGATGGTGATGGTGTTCTTCCCAATCGCCTTCATATACCGCTGCTGCCCGAGGGTCTTTGCCTTAATGGGCTTTCCCTTTGCCGTGATGCAGACAACATCCTTTGCCATTTCGCCAATCTTGTCGTCATTGCCCGAGGAGACAAGGTCAATCAAATAGCGCACCTTCTGCTCGTCGATGGGCTCACCTTTGGCGGCAAGCGTCAGTAAACCCTCAATGGCGCGCGCGGCGCGGTCGGCGGCCTCTTCCTCTCCGCTGACCTTCAGCTCCGTCCCTCGATTGGTGATCTTAACGCCGTAGGTCTGCTCGATGCGTTTGATGTTTTCGTCAAACGAACCGAACACATTGATAATCTGCTCGATTCGTTCGGCATTGATGATTCGTTCACTCATTGCTTTCTCCTTTGTAAGGCTCCTCGATGGGAACGAGGCGCGCAATCATTTCGTTGCAGGTGCTTTTCACTTGCAAAACATACAGCCCGCCGCTTTCCAAAAAGCTTTCCTCCATCTGCTCAATCGTTCCGGCAACCATAGCGGCGCGCGTCTGACGCTGCCACGCCTCCGAAAGTGCGCTATGTGCGGCATCCGCATCAATCGTGACTTCCTTTTCCTCATATTCCCGATAGGTCACCGTCTCGACGGTTACGGGAAAAGTATAACCTGCAAGCGTAATTTTCTTTACGTCTATCATTTTATCACAACTGCCCATGTAAATTCCACTGTTTCCGCATAAATTTATTCTTTTTCTTCCGACGATCAGCGAAATTTGCGTCCATTCTCTGCCCGTATAGCTTTTTTCGGTACGCTGCGCTGGCATAACGACCGTTCCGTTGTGCCACGTCTGCCCATAAATTTCCGCATCCGCGCAGACGGCGCGCAGATAAAGACCGTAATCCTCATAGCCGGAGACGAGAATTTGCCCCTCCTTGACCGCGTCGCCCCGCTTACACAGGCGCATCCCTTCCAAAATACGGTAATCCGTAATGACTCCGTCACGCAGGGCGACAATCGACCCTGCTGCATAGGGCGGCTTTTCGGAGGAGGCAACGCTGCGTTCCGTTACGAGGACAGTCAGCTTCCCACCCGTCCGATTGACGGCAAGCCAGGAAAGCTCCGGCACGCGGTTGAGCATCTGCGCTCTTGTCATCTGGGAATCCACCGAGGGTGCCCATGTGCCGAAACGGATTCCAAGCTCCTCCAGTTGGCGCAGAACGGTTTCCTCATGTACCGTCTCCGCCCCTTCGACGGTGATTACCCAAACAAAGGACTGTAAGAAAAAGGTCAGACCTATCACAGCCGCCGCGCCGAACGCCAAAATCGGACGTGCGCGAAGGGGTCTGAGCGTTCGCAGAAGTCCGCGTTCGCGCAGGATCTCCACGGTACAAAAGCTGCGCACGGCAAGCGCTTCCAGCCTTTTTTTCTCTTTCGACAGCATGGAAAGCTCTATTCGCAGCTCGTCCTTGCGGCACAAATCCCAAAACTCGATTCCTTCCTCCGCAAACAGATTGAAACACCGTTCCACATATGCGCCGGAAATGCTGACGCGGATCTCTCCGCGCAAAAAACGAATGACAGGGTTCATAGGCTTCACTCCAATTCCACCGCGCGGATTGTTCCGCAAATTTCCAACGTGTCTTTACTCATGCTGACAATGGAAAGCCCAAAGCCGACAACACGAATACTTCCGTGCTTCACGGCTACCTGAACAAGCGTATCCTCATATTGCGTAACGCCGCGATGGTTCTCAATACAGAGCCGCCTTTTACCCCGAAGTATCACAAAAGGCGTCTCACTCAGCGTCTCAGCCGGAATCGCCAGCTTGTCGCTGACCGTGTTCGTGAAATGCTTCTTCATTTTGCTCACCTGCCTGCAAACATTCTATGCGGAAGGAGTTCATTCTTTCCTTCTTGCGCATATATTCAAACAGGTGATGCTTGTGAAACGTAATCTTCGCTATCTTCTTCCGGCGCTCGGCATTGCTGCGCTCCTATGCTTCTCCTCGGAGGCTGCGGATGCCGTCAGGGAGGGCTTGCGTATTTGCGGCACGTCGGTCATTCCGGCGCTTTTTCCTTTTTTTGTCCTGACAAATTACTTTCTCGGTATTCGTTCCGCGCGGCAGCCCTCCCGTATGGCAGACTGGCTGATGTCCGCCTGTTTCGGCTTGCGCGGAAACTGTCTGACACCGCTGCTGTTGAGCTTTATGGGTGGCTATCCGGTGGGTGTCTCCTGCACCGTGCGCCTGTATCAAGACGGCGTTCTTACCAGGCGCGAGGCAGAACGCCTGCTGCTGTTTTGCAACAATTCAGGGCCCGCGTTCTTTTTCGGCGTGATTGGCGGTACGGTGCTTCACAGCGTCAGAGCGGGCGCGCTGCTCTATCTTGCGCATATCCTTGCCGCGCTTTGTTGCGGGGCATTTCTGCGTATGCCGGAAAAGGAACGCTTGACAATTCGCCGCGTAGAGCCGAAGCAAACGCAGCAACGCGGTTTTTTGGATGCAATCTCCGCCTCCTGCGCCTCTCTCCTGCAAATCAGCGGGTTGATTGTCTTCTTTTCCGTTGTGCTCGCGCTGATTGAGGCAATCGGACTTCTGGGACTTTTCCAAAGGATATTTCCCTTTCTGCCTGCGCAGACCCTTAGCGCGATGCTCTGCGGCTTTTTTGAGCTGTCCGGCGGTGTTGTGCGTCTTAGCTCGTGCGCGCACGCGGAGGAGCTTGCCGCTTTTTTGATGGGCTGGGGCGGTATCTGCGTGCATCTGCAAGCCATGAGCTTTTGGAAGCCCGCACATCTGCAGCCGAGGGGCTACCTTGCTTCCAAGCTCCTGCACGGGCTGCTCTCGGTACTATTCGTTCGACTGTTTCTCTCCCCCACACCGACGCTTGCCGTTTGCGTCAGCATCATCATGGCATTAGGTATCTTTTTCCCGCAAATTCGTCAAAAATGGGGTAGAAATCTTCAGCGAAATACTGTATAATTATCAATGAGGTGAAAAGCCATGCTGTTTCGCAAGAAAATTGACCGATTCTGCTCCTATTGCGTTCACGCGGGAAAGATTGACGAGACCACCTATCTCTGCGCAAAAAAAGGCATCGTTTCCTCCTGTCACCGCTGCCGCAAATTCAAATATGACCCGCTGAAGCGCATTCCCACACGCATGAAACCCAAGGATTTCACCAAATGTGACGATTTGGATTTTTCCCTATAGGCAAAAGGTTCCGATTTCCACAATCCGCATGGAAATCGGAACCTTTTTTCGCGGCTGCATCAGACGGGCGCTTACGGAAGCAGCATAATCAGCGTGCCGGACACGATGGCGACAAGCCCGAGGGCTGATTTTTTTGACAGACGTTCATGAAACACAAAGTAGGAAAACGCCACCGTCACCAAAATACTGAGCTTATCAATAGGCACAACAACGCCTGCAAGTCCGTCCTGCAGCGCCTTATAATAGCAGAGCCACGAGGCGCCGGTGGCAAGACCGGAAAGGCAAATAAAACCAAGCTCCTTTTTGGAAATCGTCTTGATGGTTCGCTGCTTTCCCGTCACAAGCACCATGATCCATGCCATAACTAAGACGACACCGGTGCGAATCGCAGTGCCCAAGTTAGACTCCACGCCGGAAATACCCACCTTCCCGAGGATCGCCGTAAGACTTGCGAACACGGCAGAGCCGATTGCATAGATCAGCCAGTTTCCTTTTTTGCTCTCTTTGGGCACAGCATCCTTCTTCTCTATCATCAGGAAGGTTCCGACGCCGAGGAGCAAAACGCCTACCGCCTTCGGAAGCGTCATCTTTTCATGCAGGAAAATGGTTGCCAGCAGGACGGTCAGAACCGTGCTGGATTTGTCAATCGGAACGACTTTATTGATGTTGCCAAGCTGCAGCGCTTTGAAATAACAAAGCCAAGACGCTCCGGTAGCCAAGCCCGAAAGAATCAGGAAAAGCAATGTCTTCCACTCAATGGCAGCAATCTGCTTCTGCGACCCGACAACAAATACCATGATCCACGAAAAAATCAGCACTACAACCGTGCGGATTGCCGTTGCGACCGTAGAATCGGTTTTTCGTATTCCGCACTTTGCCAGCACTGAGGTAATTCCCGCAAAAATCGCAGAGCCAAAGGCAAATAAGATCCACATTCTTTTCTCTCTCCTTGCGCTGAAGTCTCTTCCGTGGTCTTTTCGAAAACATTGTAGCACACGACACAGGAAGCGTCAATCTCCCTTGAAAGCTCCCGCGCAAAATGCAGGTTTGCATTTTGCGCGGGAGCCTATCATACAATCTATATTCGAAAAGGGATTGCTTCAGATTGCGCTTTGCAGAAGGCTCAAGCCTTCTTGCGGGTCTTGATCATATCCATCGCGACTGCGGCAATGATGAGAATACCGGTGATAACCTCAAGGATGTAGTCACTGATCTCAATGCCGAACGGACGGGACTTGCCGGCGTTCTCAATGACAGCCATCAGCAGCGTGCCGATGAAAGTGCCGGTGATCGCGCCGCGACCGCCTGCCAGAGACGCACCGCCGATAACGGCAGCGGCAATGGCGTTCATGTCATAGCCTTCGCCGGTGTTGGGCATTGCGCGGAGGATACGTCCGGCGAACATCATCGCGGCGACACCGTAGATGAGGCCCGCAACGGAATAGACCATATAGAAGGTCTTGCGAACCTTAATACCGGACAGACGTGCAACCTCGATACCGGAGCCGATGACGAAGAGGTCACGGCCGAAAACGGTATAGCGCAGCACAAGGAATGCAATGATAGCAACCACAATCCAGATACAGGCGAGGATCGGCAGGATACCGACGACATTGTAGTCACCGATCTTTTCAAAGAGCTTGATAAAGGTCTTGCCGTCCGCCTCAAAGAAGGAAACGGAGTTGCCGGAGCAGGCAAGCTTCAAAATACCGCGGTAGATGGTTTGCGTACCGAGGGTCGCGATCATCGCAGGCACATTCAGGTCGAAGATGATAACGCCGTTGATAAAGCCGCAAACGATACAAACGACAAAGTTCAGAAGAATCGCAATCCAAACCGGCTGACCCGCGCGGATCATCAGCGCCATGGTCATGCAGCCGAGACCGGCAATCGCGCCGCCGGAAATGTCGATGCCGCCGGTGATGATGATAAGCGTCTGTGCCACTGCCAGAACGCCGACAATCGCGCCCTGTTTTGTGAGGTTCATAAGGTTGTACTTCGTTGAGAAGGTATCCGAGCCAAAGAACGCCAGCAGGAACAGCGCGATGACGACAAGACCGATGGTAAACTCCGAACGCTTTACCATACGTGTGAGCAGGCTTGAGGTTTTTGTCTTAGTCTTAGTAGTAGTGTTCATAGTAATCTCTCCTCTTAATCTTCAATGGATGCCATACGCAGAACATCCTCTTCGGTGAGGGTTTTCAGTGCTTCCTTATCATACTCTGCGGTAATCTTGCCCTGCGCCATCACGATCAGGCGGTCAGACAAGCCCATAACCTCAGGCAAATAAGACGAAATCAGAATCACGCCGCGTCCCTGCGCCGTTAAGCCCTCAATCAGCTTAAAGATTTCCTGCTTCGCGCCGACGTCAATACCGACAGTCGGTTCGTCAAAGATCAGAATCTCGGGATCGCGGCAGAGCAGCTTTGCGATAACCACCTTCTGCTGGTTGCCGCCGGAGAGATTGCCGACAAGCTGAGAAATCGAAGGTGTTTTCACGTTCACATTTTTAGAATATTCCTGCGCGCGCTTGCTTTCCTTGCGCAGGTTTACAAAGCCGCCGGTGCTGATCATATCATACGAGCTCATGTTGACATTGGTCTTGATATCCAATTTCAGCGCGCACCCGTCCGCACGGCGGTCTTCGGTCAGGAAACCGATGCCGCTGTGCAAAGCATCCGTGGGATTCTTGATATTTGCCTTCTTCCCACGCAGATAAACATCGCCGGTCAGTCGCTTCTCCACGCCGGTCAGGGCGCGCATGATCTCGCTTCTGCCTGCACCGACCAATCCGAAGAAGCCCAAAATCTCACCCTGATGCAGGCTGAAATTTATGTTCTTAAAGTGCGTTGTGTCGGAGAAGTTCTCCACACGGAGCAGCTCCTCACCCGGCTCAAAATGCTCGATGTTGTAAATATCAGTCGCCGGACGACCGACCATTTTTTGAATCAGGGAATCCTTTGTGACCGATTCAATCGGCAGTGTGTCGACATAGGTGCCGTCCTTCAGAATCGTAACGCTGTCGCAGATCTGCATAATCTCCTCCAAGCGATGAGAAATGTAGATAATGCTGACACCGCGCGCCTTCAGCTCCGCAATGAAGCGGAACAGTATATCAACCTTTTCGTTTTCCAGAAGAGCCGTCGGCTCGTCAAAGATCACGATACGGATATCTTCGTTTACAGAAATTTTGCTGATTGTGACCATCGCCTGCATTGCGATGGGCAGCTCTCGAATCTTTTCCAGCGGGTCTACACCCATTTCAAATTTATCAATGATCTTTTTGCTGTCTTGCGCCATTTTCTTCCAGTCTACCATACCCAACGCATTTTTGGGCTGACGACCGAGGAAATAATTCTCTGCGATGCTGAGATCGGGCGCAATGTTGACGTGCTGGTAGTTTGCAAATACGCCATGCGCCTGCGCTTCCACGGCGCTGTTATTCACAACCCACTCGCCGTTATAATTCATGCTGATTTTACCCTGATTCGGTTTCTCTACACCCATGATACACTTGATCAGAGTGGATTTGCCGGCGCCGTTCTCCCCGACCAATGCACGAACCTCTCCCTTTTGCAAGGTGAAGCTCACATCATTCAGTGCGGTAACGCCGGGATAGAACTTGCTGACATGTTCTATTTTTAAGATGGTATCCTGCATTGCTACACCCTCATTCTCTTTTGGCTGGGTCGTTGCGGTCAACCCTGACCGCAACGACCCTTTTGTTTGGTTCAAAACTTTAATTCAGACGAAAATTACTTGACATACGGGGACATCATGAACTGGATCTCTTCGCTGTCGATGTTGTCGGCAGTGACGATGACGGGCGGGATGTTGAACTGCTGCTCAGCCTCGGGGTTCTTGCCCTCGGTGAGGGTGAGGATGGCGTTCTCCATGGTTCTGTAGCCCTGGGTGAAAGCGTCCTGCACGATGATAGCAGACAGATAGCCGTCCTTCAATGCAGCAATCTCGATGTCGTCGGAGTCAACACCGACGGAGACAACGCCGTCCTTCATGTCAGCGTTACGGAGCGCAGCGCAAACGCCGTCGCAGGTAACGTTGTTGCCGGCATAGATGCCGATGAGTTCGGAGCCGTAAGTGGAAATGGTACCTTCGGCGTCAGCCTGCGCGTCGGCGGAGTCGTTGCCGTTGTACTGGATGTCGGTCAGCGTCAAACCGGGAGCGTTCGCAGCCATGTAATCCGCGAAGCCCTGCATTCTGAAGTCGAGCGCAGCGTTTTCCATGTTCATCTGCATGCCGATGACGCCGGCGTCAGTGGAGAGACCTTCCTTCTCCATCGCGGCAAGGAACGCCTCAGCAGCCATCTCGCCGATGGTGGTGTTGGAGCAGTAGTAGAACTCGTTGTAGTATTCGGCATAAGCGCCGTCGTTGCCGTTGCCGAGACCGCAGTTGACGAAGTTCAGAACAATACCTGCGTCATGTGCTTCTTTTGCCTTGGGGACGGTCGGGTCGATGTTCAGGGTTGCGGTGAGGATGGCATCGGGCTTCGCGGCAATCGCGTTCTCGAAAGCCTTGACATAGCCTTCAGCGTCAGCTTCCTGCGCGGGGCCCATGACGGAATAGTCGATCTTGATGCCGAGCTTTGCTTCGTAGTCCTTGGTAGCCTGCTTGATGCCGGTTTCAACCTGAGACCAGAAGTCGGATGCGGTGGACGGGGTAACATAGATGATCTTGTAGGTCTTTGCGCCGTCGTTACCTTCGGCGGGTTTGTCCTCATCGCCTGCGCAGCCTGCGAACAGAGCGGCGACCATGACGAGGGCAAGGATCAATGCGAGTACCTTTTTCATTGTTTTTCCTCCTAAATTCCTATATTAGATTTGCGATGTGCAAAGACATCCGTAAGTAAGCGGAGCCGCGCTCCGGGATCACATAACGCCCTTTTGCAGAATGATGCAGCCGTAAGGCAGGCGCTCGCTGGTGCAAACCGTGACATAGGCGTTTCTCGCCTTTTCATAGAACTTCGTGCGCTCAATCTCACCAACGCACTTTGCATCGTAGCCGTGCTTCACGACGGCGGCGATGGTGTCGTCCCACACCTTGTTCTCCTTGAGAACAACGCCGGAATCCGCATCGGGCACCATGTACTCAATGGGATGCTCGCAGTAGTCCACATCCAGCGGTACAAGCTGCAAAATCGCGTCAACCATCTCCGCGGCGGTGTTGCCTTTGGCCTGAATGCTGATGGCATTCGGAGATTTGGTAACCGGCGGATAGAAATGATCGGCAATCACGATTAAATCCCCGTGTCCGGTATCGGCAAGTGCTTTCAGCAGATCGGAGCCGATAATATCAGGAATTCCTCTAAGCATTTTTCTTCCTCCTTCAAAAATTGATATCCATTCAAAAACCATTCTTCATTCCTTCGGAATGAAGAACGATGGGTACCCATCGTGGCGGTTTTTCCGTCTCGACTTTACTCCGAGACGTTCGTTGTGATTATTCTTCGTGCTCTGCGAGGAATGCGTCAATCTCCGCTCTCGTCGGCATAGACGGCGTCGTGCCGAGCTTTTGGACGGAAAGTGCTGCCAGCGCATTTGCAAATCTCGCCGCTTCCCAAAGCTCCTTGCCCTCGGACAATGCCGTCAGCAGACCGCCGTTAAAGGCATCGCCTGCGCCGGTGGTGTCAATGGCCTTGACGCGGAACGCGGGAATGATCTCCGCTCTGCCGTTGGAATTGACATAAACGCCGCGGCTGCCGAGGGTAATCAGCACATTCTGCACGCCCTTGTCAAAGAATACCTGCGCAGCCTTGTTTGCGCTCTCGAGATCATTCACGGGGATACCCGTCAGCTCCTCCGCCTCGACCTCATTCGGCGTCACAAGGTAAGCGCCCCGCAGGAATTCATCCGTGATCGGCTGGTACGGAGCGGTATTGATGATTACACGAACGCCGTTCTCCTTTGCGATCTTCGCGACTCTCTCATTCGCGTCCTGATTGACTTCAAGCTGAAGCAGGACATACGCGGAGTCCTTGATCTGCGCTTCCACGCTTGCGATGTCTTCCTCCGTAATGGTGCTGCACGCGCCGGGAACAATCACAATCTCATTCTGGCTGGTGTTCTCGTCCACAAGAATCAGTGCAATACCGGTGGCAACCTCCTCGTTGTAGAAAAGATAGTCCTTGGAAAGTCCAACCTCCTCCATGGCGTTCAGCGCAACCTCTGCCATGGAATCTCTGCCGAGCTTTGTAATCATGACGACATTGCCGCCGGACTTGTGCGCGGCAATTCCCTGATTGAAGCCTTTTCCACCGGCACCCTGCTTAAAGAAGCTGCCCTTCACCGTCTCGCCCGGAACCGGGAGATGCGGCGTTCTGCCCATCAGGTCAACAACAAAACTACCGAATACCGTTACTTTCTTCGTCACTTTGCTCTCCTCCATTCAAATCTGAAAAGTTGTAAAATTTCTATCTCTTTATGTTAATGTAAGGAATGTAAGGGCTTACAGATTTCTAAGCAAAGAAAGGCAACCGGTCTAAAAGGTAAAATTCCGTTTGATGACTCGTTGCCTCACTTTTTTACAGTCTCTTCCTCGGAAGACATTCTGAACCACGCAAAATCAATTCCGTCGGCAAGCAGGTGCGCGTTCCCTGCTCCGGTATTATTTCATTTTCAAAACGGGACATTAAATGGCGCATTGCCTGTTCACCCATTTTGGGAACATCGCGGCTGACGACCGAGATATTGTAATTCAGCCAGCGCAGCTCTTCGATATCGTCAAAGCCAATCAGCGCAATGTCGTCACCGATGCGCAGCCCCAATTCCCCAAACGCTTTCAGGCAGCCATAGGTCGTCATATTGTTGGAAGCGAAGATCGCCGTGGGCGGTTCCGGCAGCGCGCACAGGGCAAGGGTCTGCTCGTAAGCGCGTTGCACCATGAAGTCACCTTTCCGAATGTATTCCTCACGCAGCGCAAGTTGATTTTCCTTCATCGCGCGGCAATACCCACGCAAACGTTCACGACCGGGTCTTGATGCTTCAGGTCCCGTAATAATGGCAATTTTCCGGTGCCCAATACGAATCAATTCATTGACTGCGAGAAATACGCCCTCGTCATCCGCTGTGACAACGCGGTCAAAAGCGCTGCTGTCAACCTCACGGTCAAGAAGTACAACGGGAATGCCCAGCGTCACAAAATTATGCAGCCGCTGAAGCGTGTCTCCGTCTTCCGCCGAAACGGGGGTAATGATCACGCCGCGAAGACGATGCTCACGCATAGAGTCTAACACCTTATGCTCCCTTTCGGGGCTTTCATTCGTGCCGAACAGGAAAATATTCAAGCCCATTTCGTCAGCTGCGAGCGTAATGCCTTGCAAAAGCTGAGAAAAGAAAGGGTTGCTGATATCGGGAATCACAACGCCTACAGAGGTTGAGGTGGAGGTGCTGAGGCTGCGGGCAGCGTTATTCGGAACGTAGTTTAACTTCTTTACCGCAGCAAGAACACGCTCTGTGTTTTTTTGGCTAACCGTGGTAGAATGGTTCATCACGCGCGAAACCGTCGCGATAGAAACGCCCGCCTCTTTCGCTATCTCATAAATATTCGCTTCTTGCTTAATCATTCCACCCCAGCTCACTTCTGTTGAACGCAAATGTAAACGCTTACTTCTTTTTACATTCTCAAAATACGCCACTTTCTTCCACTTGTCAATAGGTCGAAACAAACTTTGGAGAATTCGACAAATCCCACCCGTCCAAATTGGATAATACGCACAATAGAAAGTGGACATTCTTGCGTTCTTCTGTCCAAAGTGACACAGATACCGGAAGAAAATGCCTAAGCGCAGCCTTCCGCCTCCCTAGCCACACCCATCTTATCACGGCAATGTACGAGAAAAAGATCATACGCTTACCCAATCGTTACAGCAACGTATCCTCATGCGCAAGATTGCCGCTACCGGTGCACATACCGGTAGCACGGGAACAGACGGAGCAGCCGTTCCATGCCATTACGCGCAGAGGAACGAGGCGTGGCAAGCTCGTGCAGGAGCTACCAAATGGGTACAAGACAGCAAGCGGGGAATGCCAACGTAATTGTACGCCTCGCAATCACGCATAAGAACGCACCATCATAAACGAATCACCCAATGTAGGCCGAGGACATGTCCCCGGTAAGCAAAGAGTTCATGACAATGGCATAAATCTGGTTGCACAAATTTTTCATTACGGAAAGCGTGGCGCCTTGTTATGTTTATTTCAATGATGCAGACAGCCCCGCAGGATTACGCCCTGCGGGGCTGTAGAATTTCTTATTTTGATTGGACATCAATAGAGCTTCGCGCCTGCCGGAATGTGGGGATCGACCATCAGCAGGTGCAGCTTCTCCTCACCGTTCTCCTGATGCACTGCGGAAATCAGCATACCACAGGATTCAATGCCCATCATTGGTCTGGGCGGGAGGTTGGTAATGGCAATACAGGTCTTTCCGACCAGCTCCTCCGGCTCGTAATAAGCGTGGATGCCGCTCAGGATCGTTCGGTTCACGCCGGTTCCATCGTCAAGCGTAAACTTTAAGAGCTTCTTAGACTTCGGCACGGCTTCGCAGGCAAGCACCTTCACCGCGCGGAAATCGGACTTTGAGAAGGTCTCAAAGTCGACGCTGTCGGCAAACAGCGGCTCGATCTGCACGTTGGAAAAGTCGATAGGCTCGTCCTTAATCTCAATGGCAGCCTGCGTCTCAACGCCGCCGATAATGCCATCCTTGGCAGCATCTTCGGGCTTCTTTTCGGTCTTGGGCATATCGAGCGGCTTCATTGTCGGGAAAAGCAGCACGTCACGGATGGAGGCAGAGTCGGTCAGGAGCATGACCAAACGGTCCACGCCGAAGCCAAGTCCACCCGTGGGCGGAAGGCCGTATTCCAGGGCGGTGACATAGTCATAATCGACCTGGGCGTTGCTCTTGGGATCCAGCATACGGCGCTCGGTCACCTGGCGCTCAAAACGTTCCTTCTGATCGATGGGGTCGTTCAGCTCGCTGAACGCATTGCCGAACTCTGTAGCGTTGATGAAATACTCAAAGCGCTCCGTATAGGCAGGATTGGAAGCCTTGCGCTTGGCAAGGGGGCTGTTCTCTACGGGATAGTCATAGATAAAGGTGGGCTGGATCAGGTTTTCCTCCACAAAGGCGTCGAAGAACTCCGCCAGAATCGCGCCCTTGGTGGGGATCTCCGGCAGGGTCACGTGGTGCTCCTTTGCCAGGGCGACCGCTTCCTCATCGGTAGCAACGGTATCGAAGTCCACGCCGGAATACTTCTTGACTGCCTCCACCATTGTCATGCGCTCCCAATGGCTCAGGTCAATCTGCTTGCCCTGATACCGGATCTGCAGGGTGCCGCAGACCTTTTGGGCAACGGTCTTCATCATCTCCTCCACCAAGTCCATCATGCCGTGATAGTCGGTATAGGCCTGATAAAGCTCAATGGTGGTAAATTCGGGATTATGTTTGGGGTCCATGCCCTCGTTACGGAAAATGCGCCCCACCTCATAGACCCGGTCCATGCCGCCGACCACCAGCCGCTTCAGGTAAAGCTCTGTCTCGATGCGCAGGACCATGTCCATGTTCAGGGTGTTATGGTGGGTGAAGAAAGGACGGGCCGAGGCACCGATCTCAAAGGGCGTCAGAATGGGGGTGTCAACCTCCAAAAAGCCCTTGGAATCCAGAAATGCGCGCAACTCCCGCAGGATCAGGCTGCGTTTGACAAAGGTGTCCTTGACCTCAGGATTGGCGATGAGGTCCACATAGCGCTGGCGGTAGCGGGTCTCCACATTGGTCAGACCGTGGAACTTATCAGGCAGGGGCAGCAGCGCCTTGGACAGCAGCGTCACCTGATGGGCGCGGACAGAGATCTCACCACGCTGTGTGCGGAACACATCGCCGTTCACGCCGACAATATCGCCGATATCGAGCTTACGGCAAGCTTCAAAATCCGTCTCGGACATTTCGTCAAATTTCAGGTAGAGCTGAATGCGTCCCGCCGCATCCTGCAAGTCGCAGAAAATGACCTTGCCCATGCCGCGCTTGCTCATCAGTCTGCCTGCAACCGCGACGGTTTTGCCTTCCATTTGCTCAAAATTTTCCTTAATGCAGCCGCTGTTGGAATCAACGGCAAAACGGGTGCGCGCAAAGGGATCGTTTCCCTCTGCCTGAAGCTGCGCCAGCTTTTCTCTGCGAATCTTGACCTGATCGACAAGGGAAAGCTCCTCTTGCGGTACAAACTTAGCCATATTTCTCTCCTATTTTTTATTTCCGTACTCAGCGTTCCACGGCGAGAATTTCAAACTTTATGATACCTGCCGGCGCTTCTACCTCGACGATGTCGCCGATGCGCTTGCCGAGCATTGCCTTGCCGAAGGGGGAATCATCGGAAATGCGCGCCTCCATCGGGTTTGCCTCCTGTGAGCCAACGATGGCATAGACCGCGTTTTCGTCGAATTCAAGGTCGCGCACCGTGACCGTGCAGCCCAGTCCGACAACTCCGTGTTCATCCGCATCTGTCGTCTCGTCAAACACGACCGCGTGCGAGAGAATGTTCTCGATCTCGGCAATACGGCCGTAGAGCTTTGCCTGCTCGTTTTTTGCCTCGTCATATTCGCTGTTTTCCGAAAGGTCGCCGAAGGAACGGGCCTCCTTGATCAGCTCCGCGACTTCCTTCTCGCGGGTCGTTTTCAGATAGTTCAGCTCCGCCTCCAATTCCTTCAAGCGTTCCCTTGTCAGCTTAAATTCTTTTGCCATGCCGAATCCTCCAATGTTACAAATTTTCCAATAGATTATAGAAGATGGATTGCCCATCTGTCAAGCTTTTTTCTGTCAATTCTCCGCCAATGCTGTAATTGCGGCTTGAAGCTGCGCGTCCTCCGCCTTGTCCAGCGTCTCATAATAGATGGCGAGGTAGGTCTCCTGATCAACCTCCACAGGGATATCGGGCGTGACACCGACCCCTGCAAGGGTGACACCGTTCGGAGTCTGATAGTGTCCCGTAGAGATGGCAATCGCAGAACCGTCACTCAGGCGGAAGGTCTGCTGATAGTTCGCCTTGCCGCAGGTCTGCGCCCCGACAACCACGGCGGCCTCATACTCCTGCAGCGCGGCAGCGAAAAACTCCGCGGCGGAATAGGAGTCCTCGTTGACCAGCACCGCCATCGGAATATCCAAATAGGAGGCTTCGGAATAGTCTACCTCTTCCCTGCCCTTATAATCCACGGAGCGGAAAAGCGGTCCCTCCGGAAGCAGGTAATCCAGCACCTCGACAAGCTCATGCTTATATCCGCCCGGATTAAAGCGCAAATCAAAGATCAGCGCCTTTGCGCCTTGCCCCATCAGTTCCTCAATCGCAGCGATGGTATCTCTGGCACAGTGGGAGTCAAAGTTGTTGATCTTGATATAGCCGTCGCCGCTTTCCAGCAGCTCGTACACCACGACCTCCGTCTCAATGACTTGACGTGTGATTGTCACATCGAAACGCGTTCCGTCGCGCTCGATGGTAAGAGTCACATCCGTGCCCTCCTCGCCGCGCACGCGCTGCTGCGTCCCCTTCATGCCCAGATCCGTCACAAACTCGCCTTCGACCGCAGCGATCAAGTCGTTGTTCTGCAGACCGGCAAGCTCGGCGGGGCTGTTATGCGTAACCGAGACGATGCGGAGCAAGCCGGTCTCCTCGTCCTCCTCAATGGTGACGCCGATGCCGACATAGGCGTTATTGCTCTGCTCTACATAGGAGTCATATTCCTCGGCGCTGATATAATAGCTCCAGCGGTCACCCATGGAAGCAATGGTCGCTTCCGCCAGATAGTCTCCAAGCTGATCCGCCGAGTAGTCGTCCACATAATAGGCATCAATCACTTCAAGGATCTCCGCGACCTTATCCATATAGTCAAGCTCCTGTACAGGAGTGTCGGTTGTTTCCTCATTCACAGGCTTGTCACTCACTGTATTTCGCGCCGTGATATCCACGGCTACGAGGACAATACAGACCGACAAAAGGACACAGAGCAGAATTTTCAAAAAGAGATTCCATTGCTTCATACTTTCATTTCTCCAACGCCATAAAATCGTTTACCCAGAGCCTGCAAGCAGGCTCTGGGATGAAATATCGTCATTGCAGGTAAATATACTCCATCGGATTGACCGTTCCGCCGTTATAATAAATCGTAAAGTGCAGGTGCGGTCCGGTGGAATAGCCTGTCGAACCGACATAGCCAATCACCTGACCACGCTCGACATATTGTCCCTCACTGACAACATAATTCGTCATATGCCCGTAAAGTGTTGAAAAACCGTCCATATGATTAATCGTCACATAATAACCATAAGCATAGTTATATGTAGCCGTGGTGACATAGCCGCTTTTCGAGGCATAAATCGGTGTTCCCTGTCCGATTGCGAGGTCAACGCCATTATGGAAAGAATAGTTACCGGTGATTGGATGGACGCGGTAACCGTAGGAGCTGGTCAGGACAACACCCCAACCGGCAGGCAGCGGGAACATAAAGCTCTCTCCGGAACTCGGATAGACCGGCGCGGGATCGGTGTTGTCCCCCGAGCTTCCGCTGTTTTCCGGCTGCGTCGGGTGTTGCGCTTCCCATTCTCTTTGCAGCGCTTCGGTACGCTCCTGCTCCAAAGCGGCAATCTGATTGCTGAGCTCTGCTTCCTGCGCTTCGTATTTCTCCGTTTCTTCCAACAGCTTCTGCTTATCCGAGACAAGCTGCGTCAGCAGCGCATCGGATTCCTCGCGTTTTTCCGCAAGGTGCGCCTCCGATTCGGCAAGCTCCGCTTTTTTCTGCTCCAACTTTGCCTTCTCGGCAGCAAGCTCATCCTTTGCCTCCAAAATTTCAGCGGCAACCGAGCGCATTTCATCCATCATCCGCTGATCCGCCAGCGCAATCTCCTCAATCATGACGCGGTTGCGGAGCAAATCCGAAAAACTTTCCGATTCCAAAATGACCGACCAGATGGAAATGCTGCCGCGCTCCTGCAGGGCACGCATACGCAAACTGTAGCGGTCAAACAGGTCTGACTGCTTTTGTTCTAATTCATCCAGCTCCGCCTGCTTTTCGGCAATCAGCATATTGTATTGGTGAATCTGCTCATTGACGACCACGACCTCCTGCCGGGTCAGCTCGATCTCCTGATCGACCTGCGCCTTTTGCTCGACGACCGTCAGCGTCTTGGATTCATTTTCCGCAATCTCGCTCTCTAACTTTTCCCGCTCCGCTGCAAGCTCATTCGACTGCTCCTCCAGTGCGTCAATCTCCTGCTGAATCTCCGATGAAGTCTTCGCGTTGACAATCATCACGACAAAGCCGGCAAGCAGCGAGAGAATCAGCAAAAGCGCAATACAGGATACGATGATCCTTCTGTACTTATACATCCGTATTCCTCCTAACCACAAGCGATATCCGCAAAAAGCATCAAACCTTCAGGAATCTGCGAATCGACAGCAAGCTGCCTAAGATACCGATACCGAAACCGGCAACCGCACACGCCGCAATCATCGGCAGCAGAACCTCCGTAAACGGAACAAAGGTGAGAAATTGCAAATCCGTACTGATGATTGCGTTGCGAATCGCCTCGTAAAGTCCCCATTCGACAAAGAAGGAGATAACCGCGCCGAACAAGCCAAGGAAGAAGCCCTCAATCAGGAACGGGAAGCGAATAAAGCCGTTGGTCGCGCCGACCATTTTCATGATTCCGATCTCCTCGCGGCGATCCAGCATGGCAAGACGAATGGTATTCGAGATGATAATCAGCGAGACGATGAGCAGAATAGCGGCAATCGCCATCGTAGCGCCGTACAGCACATTCCGCAGCGTCGACAGTGCGTTTGCCATCTCGTCCGGCGCGTGCACCTCTGCAACACCGCTGACCCGCTCCAACGCAGCCTTTGTCTCCGCGACTTTTTCGTTATCCACCAGTGTGATCACATATTGATCGCGGAAATTCTCGGGATCCAGTCCCTCAAACAGCGATTCGTCGGAATCCCCGATGAATTCCTCCAGCGCCTCCGCACGGGAGACGAAACGGGCATTGTCAACGTTTTCGATCAGATTGATTTCGGAGCCTACGCTTTTCGACTCCGCCTCGGTATAGGTTTCGTCGATGATGACGACCACTTCCATCTTCTTTTGCAAGTCATCGACCATAAGGCTCATATTATAGGAAATCAACAGGAAGCTGTTAACAATCACGAGGCAGGCGACCGTAATGCAAATCGCGGCGAAGGACATAAAGCCATGCTTAAACATCGCGCGGACGCCCTCGCCCATCAGATAGCCGAAATTATTATGCTTCATAGTTGTAATACCCGTCCATTCCGTCGCTGATTACCTTGCCCTCGTCGATTGCGACCACGCGCTTTGTGAAGCGGTCGACCAGTCCTTTTTCGTGGGTAACGACCATGACAGTCGTGCCGAGCGTGTTGATTTGCTCCAAGAGAAGCATGATTTCAAAGGAACGCGCAGGGTCAAGATTGCCCGTCGGCTCGTCGGCAATGATCATCGTGGGATTATTGATCAGAGCGCGAGCGATGGCAACACGCTGCTGCTCACCGCCGGACAGCTCGTTCGGCAGGCGGCGACCTTTATTTTCCAGCCCGACCAGCTCCAGCACATAGGGGACGCGCTTTTTAATCTCCTTGTTGGAAGCGCCGATCACACGCATGGCAAAGGCAACATTTTCATAGACCGTCTTATTCTCAATCAGACGGAAGTCCTGGAAAATGACGCCAAGCGTTCTGCGCATATACGGAATCGAAGAACGCTTGATGGACTCAAGCTTGTAGCCGTTCACCATGATGGAGCCGGAGGTTGGCTTCAGCTCCGCCGTCAGCAGCTTGATGATGGTTGATTTGCCCGAACCGGACTGCCCAACCAAAAATACGAACTCTCCGTCATCAATGTGCATATCAATGCCGTTGAGCGCGTGCGTACCGGTTTCATAGGTTTTTGTAACGTTGATCAAGTCAATCATAAAATAACACCAGATTTCTTATCCCATTCTGTTTTCGCGCGAGGCGAGGTATTTTTTCACCATCAGAGCGACCTTGAAGATAATCGCGTCGTCAAATTCACGCAGATCCAGACCGGTCAGCTTTTTGATCTTCTCCAAGCGGTAGACCAGCGTGTTGCGATGTACGAACAGCTTGCGAGAGGTCTCGGAAACATTGAGGCTGTTTTCAAAGAACATATTGATGGTAAACAGTGTCTCCTGATCGAGCGACTCGATGGAGTTTTTCTTAAACACTTCGGAGAGGAAGATTTCGCAAAGCGTCGTCGGAAGCTGATAGATCAGGCGGCCGATGCCCAGGTTTTCATAGTTAATCACGGTCTTTTCGGTGTCAAACACTTTGCCGACCTCGATGGCGACCTGCGCCTCCTTATAGGAATCGGCAAGCTCACGCAGATGCTCTGCGACCGTGCCGATACCGATTGTGGTTCGCGTAAACAGCTCCGTCTTCAAGCGCTCTTCGATTGTTTTTGCAAGACGGGTCAGCTCCTCGGCGCTTGTATCGGGCGCGACCTGTCGAATCACGGCGATGTCGGACTCGTTCACGCTGACGACAAATTCCTGCTGCTGGTCAGGGAACATCGTCTGCAGCAGCTCAACGACCGCCACATCCGTTCTGCCGCGCTGGCGCACAAGAAATACCGCCCGCGGCACATCGGTTTGAAAATGCAGCTCCTTTGCGCGGATATAGATGTCGCCCGGCAGGATATTATCCGTGATAATATTCTTTACGAAGGTTCCCTTATCGTGTTTTTCTTCATAGTAGGTCTTTGTAAAGTTGAGGGAAACCTGCGCCATACGGCAAAGCGAATTTGCATACTCGCCTGACCCTGAAACAAAGGCAATAAAGCCGAAGGTCGGATTCCAGCCCTTCAGCGCCATAAAGGTTCTTCCGTCAACGGCAACGGGGCTTTCCGGCATAGCCGCAACTGCCGCAGCCGCCTCCGGCCAGCGTTCCCCAATCAGGGCGCTTTCTCCTGCGGAGATTACCGTTCCCTCTGCGTCGATCACACCGATACAGGATTGAGATGCCGCCGTAAGCTGATCTACCACGCTCTGAAAAATACGACTTGACATAAGCCGTCCTCCTTCACCTTTCGGAAAAATGCCGAGATTCGGCAAATTTATGAGTATATATTACTCCAAAATCCAGCAAAATGCAAGAGGTTTTATACATTTTATTTCAAATTAGCGTGGAATTTTTATGAACTTTTGATAGTTTTTCGTCAAAATCGACAAACAGTATAAGAAATTTTCGTCAGAATGTTTCAGTTTTTCCTTAAAAAATTTTCGTCAAAATCAACAGATTCCAGCAGCGCAATCTCTTCTTGTGTTAACTCACGAGTCATCCCAAGAGGCAATGTCCCGAGACTCACGCCGCCTTCCGCAATACGCCGCAGATAGGAAACAGGTTTCCCGCGCGAGGCAAGCATTCTGCGAACCTGATGGTATTTCCCTTCGCAGACGCGCACAAGGCATTTTCCCTCTCCAAGCTTCTCCAACACCGCAGGACGGCAGACTGTGCCGTCTCGCAGCACACAGCCCTCGGCAAACGCGGCAATATCCGCCTCGTCCACCGTGCCGAGATGCTCGGCATAATAGGTCTTCTCAATCCCTTGCTTCGGAGAGATCAGGCGGTGTGCCAAATCGCCGTCGTTGGTAAACAGAAGCAGTCCCTCGGTTTCCTTGTCCAGCCTGCCAATCGGCATCAGCTTTCGGTACGCGGGCGGCAGATATTCCATCACCGTCTTGAACTCCCTGTCCTGCGCGGCGGTAACGCAGCCGGCAGGCTTATGCATCATTAAAACAACTCTGCAAGGGCTTCTGCCCACCGTCTCGCCATCTAATGTAACGGTATCCGCCGTCTCGTCGATCTTCTGTTCCGGCGCAGTGACCCTGCTTCCGTTGACGCACACGCGCCCGGCACGAATGACCTCTTTGATCTTTCTGCGTGACTCCACACCTGCCTCGGACAGGAACCGATCCAATCGCTGCATTTTACTGCTCCCTTCGGGTATATTTGTCCGACCGCGGACATACAGTGTATCACCAACAAATACTTCGGGGGGAATTCCATGTTTGTTTTGACTGCCAAGCTATCGAAACCCAAGCTCATTGCAGCAGGTGTCATCCTGCTTGCCGCCATTCTGCTGATCATCCTGCTTGCCACTGCGGGCGGAAGCGACGCTCCGTCCGGCACTGCGCCCATCGGCGAGACGAACGACGACCGTGTGGCATATCTCGCCACCTTCGGCTGGAGCGTGAACGCCGAGCCGACGCAGACGCAAAAGGTGAAGATCCCCGATACGACGGAAAACAAAGTCTTTGCCCGTTACAACGATCTGCAAAAAAGTCAAGGCTTCGACCTGACCGACTATGCAGGCAAGGAAGTCATGCGCTACGTCTATGAAATCCTGAATTATCCCGATGCCTCCGCTCCCGTCTACGCGAGCGTTCTGGTCTGCGACGGACGGGTCATCGGCGGCGACATCACAAACAGCGCGCCCGACGGCGTCATCCACGGCTTCGCCATGCCGCAAAAGGAGCAGACGCCCTCTGCAAGCGCAGCGGAGTCTTCCGCGCCGACGGAGGAAAGCACCTCCTCCGAACCGTCCGAAGCGGAATAAAATGATTATATCATAGATCATTCGTGAAAAAAAGAGTTGCATTTTGGTAAAACAGGCGTTATAATGACGTAGCAACTGAATAGAGAAGTCTTCAGGGCAGGGTGAAACTCCCGACCGGCGGTAAAGTCCGCGAGCGCTTCGGCGCATGATTCGGTGCAACTCCGAAACCGACAGTACAGTCTGGATGGAAGAAGATCTAACACAAAAAGGTTTATCACCAAATTGTATCCGATTTGTATCTTTTTGTACCCGAAGGCTCTCCTTCGGGTATTTTTTGTTATCGGAGGTTTACCAAATGAAACACGAACAAGTCAAAAAGCTCACCGTTCTCTCCATGCTCTGCGCCGTAGCATTCGTCATCGTCGCGCTGGTGCGCATTCCCGCCGTTCTCTTCCTGAATTACGAACCGAAGGATGTGATCATCGCATTTGGAGGTTTTCTCTATGGTCCCGTCGCGGCGATAATCATCTCTGCGGTCGTCTCCTTCCTCGAATTCCTGACCATCAGCTCCACGGGCTGGATCGGCATGGTGATGAACTTTTTAAGCTCCGCCGCCTTTGCAGGAACCGCCGCCCTTGTCTACCGTAAAAAGCACACGCTCTCCGGCGCGGTGATTGGTCTGTTGCTCGGCTCCGTAGCAATGACGGTTGTCATGCTTATCTGGAACTACGCTCTGACGCCGCTTTACATGGGCATGGCGCGTGCCGATGTTGCGGCAATGCTGGTTCCGGTGTTCCTGCCCTTCAATCTCCTCAAGAGCGGGCTGAACAGTGCGATTACGATTTTGCTCTACCGCCCGCTTGTGCAGGGTCTGCGCCGCGTCGGTCTTTTCCCGCAGAGCAATGTCATCGGCAAGCCCGCCCGCAAGGGAAAGCTGTGGGTTTGGCTCGGCGCCGCCGCAATTCTCGCGGTCTGCGTTCTGTTCCTTCTGCACTGGAATCAAATCATTTAATGCAAGCGCCCTCGCGGAGGCACGCGCAGCACATATCATGAAACTCCATTCAGGACGGGGCATGCCCCCGCCGACCGCGTAAGCGGCAGATGGTACAAACGAACAGATCTGTACGCAGTCGGTAGTTCCTGCACCGGCTTATGACATGTCCCCGCCCTATAAGAGATTGCCACGGCGCAAGCGCCTCGAAATGACAGGGAAAGGCATCCCTATTTTGTCATTGCGAGGAGCGCAGCGACGTGGCAATCTCTGCAAGTATTCTTATTTATCCAGATAATTCATCAGCATCTGTGCAATTTCTGCGCGGGTTGCGTTTCCGTTCGGTCGGAGGTAGAGTACGCCGTTCTCTAAACTGCCGTTGATGACGCCCTCATTGACCGCCCAGTTCATGGCTTCCACTGCATAGTTTGAAACTCGGTCACTGTCCGGGAATGCGGACAATTTGTCTTGCGCGGCAGGGACAGCTTCGGCATAGCGGTAGAGAATCGCTGCCAGCTGCTCTCTGGTCACCGGGTCTTCCGGGCTGAACGCCGTAGAGCTTGTGCCGTTCACAATGCCGTTTTCGTAAGCCCACGCCACAGCGTTGTCATACCAGTCATCCCGCAGGTCTGTGAACGGAGGCTTTGCCGTAACATCCGGCGTACCCGCAACGCGGTAGAGCGCAGTCACCAGCATCGCACGGGTCATGGTAGCATTCGGCTCAAATGTCGTTTGCCCTGTCCCCTGCATATAGCCGTTGGTCACCACAAAGTCAATTGCCTTGTGATACCACTGATTTCTGTCAACGTCGATAAACGTCTTCGATGGACAAAGGTTCGAATGCAGGGGAAGAATCTTGGTATAGGTATCACCGCAGATTGCGCAGCGGTATATCACATAGCCATCGGAAAAACAAGTTGCAGCAGCGGTTTCCACAGCTTGATAATCATGGGTGTGTGGACGCACCGCATAGAAGGTAATGGCGCTTGGCTCACTTCCCATGGTAAAGCTGCCGTTGGCATAGCACAGATACCGACCGTCGTTTTTCAGATAGAAGCCATCGTCGCAGCGTTCCGGTACCCACTGACTGTCGGCAGCTTCGCCGGACAGAAGCAATACGCCGTCCTTGCCGCAAAGATAGCCGCTGTCAGAGGCAAAGCGGTAAAACGTACCGTCAGTTTCCACCGTGAGCAGAGCCGCTTCCGCCGTCTTGATGCTGATGCTGACCGAATTGTTGACGGTGGCTGTGGTGGCATCCAGTCCGTTCCCATGCGCGTTTACCGAGAGCGCAGCCCGCACCGCATCATAGTATACTACAACCTGTTGACCGTTTGCAGGCGAAGCGGTCAGCGTGGCTGATGTCATAGCGTCCAGCGGCGGGTCAGTCAGAATAAGCACTGCACCGGTGCTACCGGTTCGTAGGGCAGGAACAGACCGCTCTGCCTGCGCCGACGAAACGGGCAGCAGGGACAACACCATCATCACCGCCAAAATCAGAGTCAAGAGGGCTTTGTATTTTTTCATTCTTTTCACACCTTCTCCTTGGTCACTTCAAATCCAAAAGCGCCCAATTTTTCTTATTATAGCATAATTTTGCTAAAACGAACTTTAAATATCTGCCTGTTCCGAAGTTTTTTGCCGCAGAAGGTACAAGTGAACCGTCGGTAATTCCTGCACGAGATTGCACCCGCAAGGGGTACGCCGCATCCGTAAAGCTCCTTCGTCCCTAACGGCTGCGCAGCCGTGTCGCTGCGCTCCTCGCAATAGCTTGTTAAAGCGCACAACGATAAACGAAACAGCCTTTGTAGGGCGGGGACATGTCCCCGACGACCGCGTAAGCGGCAGACGGTACAAACGAACAACTCTGTACCCACTCGGTAGTTCCTACCCCGGCGGGGACATGTCCCCGCCCTACAGAGAGTTCCATGACAATGAAATGGAAAGCTGCCCTCTTTGTCATTGCGAGGAGCGCCAGCGACGTGGCAATCTCATATTGTCAATCTGCACGCAGTCGGTAGTTCCTGCACCGGCGCACAGACTCGTTAGCGCAGAGGTTTTCGACGAAGGAGCCTAACGGATGCGGTATGCCCCTTGCCGGTGCGCGCCCTACAAAGTTAAGTTATGCAGCAATATCTTTTCTGCAATACCGCAGGAAGCCGATCGTGACGGCAAGGATGGCAACCGCCATGCCGAGCAGGACAAGCGGCATATCCAAACGGAGGCTTGTCACAATCTCCGTTCCCTCCGCATAGGCAAAGGGCGTAATATAGCGCAAAAGCTCTGCTTTCTCCGTGAGATTCGAAATCAGATTCAGAAAATAGAGCAGGATTGCAATGCCCAATCCGATGCCAATCCCGCCGCGGCGCAGAAACGCGGAGATGCCGAAGCAGATTCCCGCCAGCTCGATTTGCAACAGCAGATATGCCAAATGCAGCAGCGTGAGTTCCTTGAACGGCAGCGGCTCACCGATCAGAAGTACGGACAAAAGCGCCAGCACATACACGCATAGATTCAAGATAAGGATTTGCAGCAGCACCGCCGCGAGCTTTTCCGCTACGACACGCCCGCGTCTGACAGGATGGGTCAGCAAAAACTCCGCCGTGTGTTCCTTTTCCTCCTTTGCCAAAACATTCACCGCGCAGAGCGCCGCGAAGAACGCGCCGCCGAGTCCAAGGATATTGCCGCATTCCACGGCGTAAAAGCCCGTCAGCGTGCCGAAGCTGACCTTGTCCATGCCGAAGGCTGCGGAAAAGCTGCCCATTGAGGAAAATAACGCACTGACATCGTCCATTTCCCCCTTCATCTCAGGAAAGAGAAAGATACAGACCGCGATTAAAAAGCCGATGGCTACCGTCCAGACCGTCAGGGACAGGCGGTCGCGCCGCAGCTCGTGTTTCAGGATTGTCATTGCTTCTCCCCTCCGTCAGAATAATAATGTAAGAAAATTTCCTCCAAGTCCGGCTCGGAAATCGAAATATCCTCCAGCCGCTGCCCTGCCAGCGCTTGCAGCAGATGATTGATATTGCCGCCGTAGAGGAAGCTCACGCCATGCTCCGTCGTCTGTATATCCCGCAGCTCCGAAAGCGCGGACAGCTCTACCTTTCCTTGTAGGAGCACCCGTTTGGCATTCGTCTTTGCAAGCTTTTCCACACTGTCGCAGGCAATGACGCGCCCCTCGCGGATGATCGCCGCACGGGTGCAATGGCGCTGCACCTCCGACAAAATATGTGATGAAAGAAATACCGTCATCCCCTCCGCGTTTCGCTCCTCGAGGATTTTGAAAAACTCCCGCTGCATCAGAGGGTCAAGTCCGCTTGTCGGCTCATCTAAGATACACAAGCGGGGCTGATGCTGCAGGGCGCAGACGATGCCTACCTTCTTTCGATTGCCGAAGGACAGCTCCTCCACGCGTTTGGCAGTATCCAGCTCCAAACGTTCGCACAGGCGTTCCGCCTCCTCTTTGCACTGCTTTTTCTGCAAATCAGCGGAAAAGCGAAGCACATCTCTGACGCGCATTCCCGTATAAAACACTGCCTCGGAGGGCAGATAGCCGACCTCGCGCAGAATCTCCTCCTTCTGCAGGGAAATGTCTTTTCCAAAGACGGACGCGCTGCCGCTGTCTGCGCGCAACAGTCCCAAAAGCGTGCGGATGGTCGTGCTTTTCCCCGCCCCATTCGGGCCGATAAAACCGAAGAATTCACCCCTCTCCACCTCTAAATTTAAACCGGCAACGCCTCTTGCCTTTCCGTAAAATTTAGTCAGATCTCGAATCTCAATCGCTTTCATATTTCTCCCCCGTTTCTCAAATAGAGTTTCTTCCAAAATGCAATCATCTCCTTAAAGTCCCGCTCCATTTTCTCAACATCGACCTGTCCGCTTTGCAGCATCTCCCAAAGGTAGCCCTCGGTCGCCAAATACATCTGCCGATACATTTGCTTGAGATCAAGTCCCGCGATAAAACGTTCCGGGTCAAGCCGTTCCAGCGCGCCGTTCGCCTTGATCCCCATAAACCGCGCGCAGCTTTCCTGAATTCTACCCCTGATCTCCGGATCTCTCTCGTAAAATGCTTTGAGGCAAAATGCGCCGATGTAGGGATATCGCTGCATGATCCGCAGCTTTACTTTCAGACCGCGTTGCAGTATTTCAAACAGGTCCGTCTGCTCGTAGCAGCGCGCTTCCGTCAAGGCTTGCATCGTGAGTTCTGCGCAGGTGTCCCAAAGGAACAGATATAATTCCTGCTTATTCCGAAAATAGTAGAAGAGCAAGGATTTACTGATCCCGGCCTCTGCCGCAATCTCCCTCACCGGACTTTTCTTGTAGGCATTCTGCGAGAAGACGCGATAGCCTGCATTCAGAATCGCCTGCTGTTTTTCTTGCGGAAGATCATAGAACTTGTCATTCATGCTGTCTCCTCCCCTGACCGCTGCGGTCAACTCTCATTATACACCATTGACCGTTTTTGAGAAGACCCTTTTCGGAGAAAGCTTATAAAAAGTCGAAGGGCAAAAAAGACGATATCTCTTTTGTTGAATCTGGTCTTATTAATAATTATGAAATTGGGTATTTTAAAAATACCAGAATGTGATAAAATCTTTGCATTATCGTAAAAACACAGGAGGATAATCATGGAAAAGACAAGATACGACCTGAATAAGGAATTGGCGCAGATGCTCAAGGGCGGCGTCATTATGGATGTTACCACACCGGAGCAGGCGAAGATCGCTGAGGCGGCGGGCGCTTGCGCAGTTATGGCTTTGGAGCGCATTCCTGCGGATATCCGCGCAGCAGGCGGCGTTTCCCGCATGAGCGACCCGAAGATGATCCGCGGCATTCAGGAGGCGGTTTCCATCCCGGTCATGGCAAAGTGCCGCATCGGTCACTTTGTGGAGGCGCAGGTATTGGAAGCCATTGAGATCGACTATATCGACGAGAGTGAGGTGCTCTCCCCTGCCGACGATGTGTATCACATTGACAAAAAGCAGTTTAAGGTTCCCTTTGTCTGCGGCGCGAGAGATTTGGGAGAGGCACTGCGCCGCATCAACGAAGGCGCGTCGATGATCCGCACCAAGGGTGAACCGGGCACGGGCGATGTAGTGCAGGCGGTGCGCCATATGCGGGCGATGAACGCCGAGATTCGCCGCGTGCAGAATTTGCGTGAAGATGAGCTGTACGAGGCTGCAAAGCAGCTTCAGGTGCCGACGGAGCTGCTGCGCTATGTCCATGACAACGGTCGTCTCCCGGTCGTCAACTTCGCCGCCGGCGGCGTGGCGACGCCTGCCGATGCCGCGCTGATGATGCAGCTCGGCGCAGAGGGTGTGTTTGTCGGCTCCGGCATCTTTAAGTCCGGCGATCCCGCCAAGCGTGCTGCCGCAATCGTGCAGGCCGTAACCAACTACACCGACGCCAAGCTGATCGCGGAGCTGTCCACCGATTTGGGGGAGGCCATGGTTGGCATCAATGAGAATGAAATCGCCCTGCTGATGGCAGAGCGGGGGAAATAAAATGACGGTTGCCATTTTAGCCCTGCAGGGAGCGTTCGTAGAACACGCCGCCATGCTGGAACGGCTGGGTGCAGCGCATTTTGAGATCCGCCAAGCGCGCGATTTGGAGCGCCCTTTTGACGGGTTGATTCTCCCCGGCGGTGAAAGCACGGTAATGCGAAAGCTCCTGCACGATCTCGAACTGTTTGAACCGCTGCGGGAACGGATTGCAGACGGCATGCCGGTATTCGGTACCTGCGCAGGACTGATCCTGCTTGCAAAAGCCGTAGACGGCGGCGTTCCCTGCTTTGCAACGATGGACATTGCCGTCAAGCGCAACGCTTACGGCCGCCAGTTGGGCAGCTTCTATGCGGAAGCGGAGTGCAAGGGCATCGGCACAATCCCCATGACCTTTATCCGCGCGCCGTATATCGAGAGTGTCTCCGGCGATGCCGAAATCATGGCAACCGTAGACGGCAATATTGTAGCGGCGCGGCAGGGAAATCAGCTTGTGACGGCATTCCACCCGGAGCTGTGCGAGGATCTGTCGATTCACCGTTGCTTCTTAGAGATGATCAAATAAATGAAAGGAGCCAAAAGCAATGATACCGTCACCGGAAGAAGCGTGGGCTTTGCTCTGCGAATATAATCAGGGAGAATTTCATCGGAAGCATGGGCGTATTGTGGGCGATGTGCTTCGCTGGTACGCCGACGAGCTGGGCTACGGCGAGGAAGCGGATTTTTGGGAGGCGGTCGGGCTTCTGCACGACCTCGACTTTGAGCAATGGCCGGCGGAGCACTGCATCAAGGAGCAGGAGCTTCTGCGTCAGCGGGGCATTGACGAGCGTTTGATTCACGCCGTGGCAAGCCATGGGTATGCCTTGACCGTGGATATTGCTCCGGAGCACGAGATGGAGAAGGTGTTATACGCTGCAGACGAGCTGACCGGCTTAATTGGCGCCGCAGCCCTGATGCGTCCTTCCAAAAGCGTCAGTGATCTGGAAGTCAAGTCCGTCAAGAAAAAGTATAAGGACAAAAAATTTGCCGCCGGCTGCTCGCGGGAAGTGATTGAGCGCGGCGCAGCCATGTTAGGCTGGGAGCTGGACACGCTGATGGAGAAGACCATCCAGGCAATGCGCGCAAGCAGTGCTGTCGATTGAAATGCAGCCTTCTTTTGAAATTGCGAACCCGTGTATCCACCGGGTTCGCAATTTTAGGGATAGAGAGTTCATTTTCTAAAATTTTTGAAAAACCATGGAACCATCCGCCGCCTTTACCGTCTATAGGTCGGCGAACATATGAAACACATGCATCCTGCGCCTGTTTTGCAAGAGCTTTCTGTCTCGGCAGGTACATGACTTCACGCGGCTGTTTCGGAAACATCTGTCACACGGTATTGCTTGACAAAGCGGATGTTATGGGGTAGAATATGCGCCACGCGGCGTTTGCCGCTCATATCTTAACAATTTAAGGAGAAAACTATGAAAAAGATCATTGCACTGCTGCTGGCAGCGATTTTGATGCTCAGCCTCGCCGCCTGCGCCGAAAGCAAGCCCGAAGCGACGGAAGACACTTCTTCCTCCGAAACGACCGCCCCCACGGAGACCTCAACCGAGACGCCGACCGAGACCACCGAGGAGCCTTCCGTCAGCACGGACGCTGACACGCTCGGTCAGACGCTGCGCGCGGCTTTTCTCGATGCGATGGATACGAACCCTGAAGCGACCACCCTTGAAATCGCTGAAACGCTGATCGGCAATCCGGCAATCCAGTTTATGCCTGTCACCGAGCCGATTGTTCCCGGCTACCTGCCAGGTTTCTCTGCCGATATCGACGGTTTTGCCGATGGCACGATGTTCGCACCGATGATTGGCTCCATTGCCTTTGTCGGTTACATCTTCCGTCTGGATGAGGGCGCAGATGTTGACGCGTTCATGCAGACGCTCACCGACAACGCCGATCCTTCTTGGAACATCTGCGTCACCGCTGAGGAGACCGTGGTCGAGCATGTCGGCAACACTGTCTTCTTCGTGATGTGCCCCGGCGACGCCACCTAAGATACGCTTTCATAAAAAAGGACGCGGCAACAACCGCGTCTTTTTTGCTAAAGGAAAGGATGGTGAAACGAAGTGCTTTTTTCAAGCATCCCGTTTCTCTACTATTTTCTCCCCTGTGTACTGCTGCTCTATTTTCTCGCGCCGAAACGACTCAAAAACGCGGTACTTCTGCTTGCAAGCCTTGTATTCTACGCATGGGGTGAGCCGATTTACGTCCTGCTGATGGCAGGGTCTATCGTGACGGGCTATGTGCTCGGGCTGCTGATTGAAAAATTTCGCGCAAAACCGCTCGGGAAGCTTTTTTTAATTCTCTCTGTCGCAATCAGTCTCGGGTTGCTGGGCTATTTTAAGTACGCGGACTTTTTCGTTGCGAACTTCAACGCCGTCTTTGGGCTGTCCGTTCCGCTTCTCAGAATCGCGCTTCCCATCGGCATCAGCTTTTACACCTTCCAGCTTTTGAGCTACACGATTGATGTCTATCGCGGCACCGTCGCGGCGCAGCGGAATTTCATCACGCTGGCTGCCTATGTCGCCATGTTCCCGCAACTCATTGCGGGTCCTATTGTCCGCTATTCCGATGTCGCCGCACAGTTGGCAAACCGCACACACAGCTTTGAGAAGATTGCCCTCGGCACTCGGCGCTTTATCCTCGGCTTGGCAAAAAAGATTCTAATTGCCAACGCCCTGGGCGAGCTGTGCGATATATTCCGCGCCTCCGGCGATAAATCCGTTCTCTTTTACTGGCTGTACGCCATTGCCTTTACCCTGCACATCTACTTCGATTTCTCAGGCTACAGCGATATGGCAATCGGACTCGGCAAACTTTTCGGCTTTGACTTTCCGGAGAACTTCCGCTATCCGTATATTTCCGCAAGCATCACGGAATTTTGGCGGCGCTGGCACATCTCCCTCGGGTCGTGGTTTCGGGACTATGTGTATATCCCGCTGGGCGGCAACCGTGTCGGTAAGGCAAAATGGCTGCGAAATATCCTCGTTGTTTGGCTTTTGACCGGCTTTTGGCACGGCGCGGCTTGGAATTTTATCGTCTGGGGTCTGCTGTTTGCCGTCCTCTTGGTCATTGAAAAGCTTTGGCTGCATAAGCCGCTGCAAAAATCGAAGATTCTGAAGCATTGCTATGTGCTGTTTTTCGTGATCCTGAGCTTTGTCATCTTCAACGCCGCTGACATGAAGCAGGCGCTTTCCGACCTCGGCGCGATGTTCGGCATGGGGAAGCTGCCGCTTTACTCTGCGGAGTGGAGCTATTATCTGCGCAGCTATGGCGTGATCCTCGCGCTTGCGGTCGTTGGCGCGACTCCACTGCCGCAAAAGCTGATTGCGGTCATGCGGCGGAGCAAAACGGGAGATAAGGTTTTCTGTTTTGCGGAGCCGTTGATGCTTGCGGCGCTGCTGCTGATCATGACCGCTTATCTTGTGGACGGTTCCTTCAACCCGTTCCTCTATTTCCGTTTTTAGGAGGTGCCGCATGAACGAAAAACATCGGAGTATTTTTCTGACCGCCGTAATCGCAGCGCTTCTGTTTGGGCTTTCCTTTTGGGCACGGCTGAAGCCCGCTGACCGTTTTTCCGAGAGTGAGCGCCGTGTTTTGCAGTCTTTTCCGGAGTTGAACGCAGACACCCTTCGCACGGGCAAATTCATGGACGAATTTGAAAGCTATACGCTCGATCAATTCCCCTGCCGCGACGGTTTCCGCTCCCTCAAGGCACTCTCGGTCTTCCGTCTGTTTCAGCAGAAGGACAATAACGACCTGTTCATCGAAGACGGCTATGTCTCAAAGCTCAACTATCCCCTGCGAGAGGAGATGCTTGACCACGCGGCCGACCGTTTTCAATATCTCTACGATAACTATCTTTCCGGAACAGACACAAAGCTCTATTTCTCCATCGTGCCGGATAAGAGCTGTTTCCTTGCAGGCAAAAACGGCTATCTCAGCCTTGATTATGAGGAATTGATCGCAAAAATGCGCGAAAAAACGCCTTATTTGGAGTATGTTGATATTTTTGACGAGTTGAGTCTGCAAAACTACTACCGCACCGATACCCACTGGCGGCAGGAGACGCTGCTGCCCGTTGCAAACAAGCTTGCATCGGCGATGGGTTGCAGTCTCTCTGCGGAATATGAGACGCAGACGCTTTCCGAACCATTTTACGGCGTCTACACCGGGCAGTCCGCCCTTCCGCTTCGGCCGGACACGCTCTCCTATCTGACAAACGATATTTTGGAGGGCTGCACCGTCACAAGCTATGACACCGGCGCACCGCAGCCCGCCGAACTGTACGACCTCTCCGCCACAGCAAGCGCCGATCCCTATGAACTGTTCCTCAACGGCGCGGATGCCCTCTTGGTCATTGAAAATCCCGCTGCCGAGACCGACCGCGAGCTGGTCGTATTCCGCGATTCCTTCGGCAGCTCCCTTGTCCCGCTGCTCGTGGAGGGCTATTCCAAGGTCACACTCGTCGATATCCGCTATCTCAACTCCGCATATCTCGGCAGCTTTGTGGAATTCGACAATCAGGATGTGCTTTTCCTTTACAGCACGCTCCTGCTGAATGACAGCCTTTCGCTGAAATAATCGTGTAGGAGGCTGACGATGATTGCGTCAGCCTCCTACACGATCTTATTTTTTAATTCTCTACTCAATTACCGAAGCCGAAGCCCCAAGGGAAGTAGCCCTGTGATTCTGTTGTGGTCTCCTGCTCGTCCGTATTGCCGATTGCGGATTGCACCTGCTCCCCGACTGTTACGGTCAGTTCCAGTGTCTCGCCCTGACGATAGACTGTCAGCTTCAGCTTATCGCCGACAGCGGCTGCCTTAACATACTTCACCAGCTCGCTTTGACCGCTGATCTCCTCACCGTTCACGGCAGTGATAATATCGTTGGTCTTCAGACCCGCCTTTTCCGCAGGACTGCCTTCCACGACACCCTTAATTGCAGCGCCCTTCGGCAAACCGTAGCTTTGCATCTCCTCACTGACATCCGACACAGTAACGCCGATATAAGGCTTAGCAATATAACCGTTTTCAATGATGCTCTCTACGATGGAACGCACGGAATTGATGGGAATCGCAAAGCCGATATTGTCAATCGACGCTTCGGACATCGAGTTGGAAGAATACTTTGCATTGGTGATGCCGACAACCTCACCGTAGAGGTTGAACAGTGCGCCGCCGGAGTTGCCGGAGTTAATCGCGCAGTCCGTTTGCATCAGGTTCATGGTCGTGCCGCCCGAGAGGGTGACCTCACGATCCAGTGCGC
This sequence comes from Faecousia sp., assembly GCA_051892295.1. Classification (GTDB taxonomy): domain Bacteria; phylum Bacillota; class Clostridia; order Oscillospirales; family Oscillospiraceae; genus JAZOXB01. Next base: position 45,816 of record JBJFGB010000009.1, read on the forward strand.
TGATGGCACCCTGCGTCAGGGAGAAGGTCAGCTCACCCAGCGGGTTGCCGATGGCAACGACGGGATCACCGACATTCATGTTGTCGGAGTCGCCCAGCACAACCGGTGTCAAGCCCTGTGCTTCAATCTTCAAAACCGCGATGTCATTGCTTGCATCGTAACCGATCAGGGTTGCATCATAGGATGTGCCGTCATACATCGTCGCTTTGATGGAGTTAGAGCCTTCCACGACATGGTAGTTTGTCAGAAGATAACCATCCTCCGTCAGAATGAAGCCGGAACCGGACGCTGCGGAGGTAGTTTGATAGCCCCAGTAGTTTGTGGTAATCGAGGTCGTAATACCAACCGTTGAATTGACGTTTTCGGCATAGACCTCTGCGGCGGTCTTCATCTCGTTTGTATCGACCCGCACCGTGTTAATGACATTCGTCTCGCGCTCGCCTTCATAGACCACGGAGGTATTTCCCTTAACGGTCGTTTCCTCGTCAGCCGCAAGGTGATTGCCCAGCAATGCGCCGCCGAAGCCCATCGCGCCGCCGATGATCGCGCAGCACAGCCCCAGTGCAACGACCTTGCCTGCACCAAAGCCCTTCTTCTCCTTTTTCGGCTTTTGCGGCGCGGGAGGGCTCGGCTGCGACCAACCATTGTTCTGCGCATAGCCGCTGTAATTCGGCGTGTATGTCTGATAAGTCGGCTGGCTGTAGCTCGGATAGCTGCCGGCGTTGTAAGACGGATAGGATTGCTGTTCCTCCGCCGTAGGCTGATACGACGATTCCTCCGCAGTGTGATATGGTTGCTCCTCAGCCTGCGGCTGCGGTGTCTCCTCTTCCGGTGCTCCCTGCTGCTCATCAAAATCAAAGTTTTCAGACATGATTATCGCTCCTTTGTTTTTTGTTTATGCCAAAATTATACGCGCGAAAGCTGAAGCAAAGCTGAAAAATACGGAAACAATTTGTGAACAATGCCGTTTCGCTTCCGCTTGTTACACGCATCTTAACACACAAAACTTAAAATGAACTGAAAAAAATAAGAAAAAACAGGAAGAACCAAAATTTCAGCTTCATTTCAGTTGTACGAAGTATTATAATGTACAGTATACCACATCGGAGGCGATTTGCATGAAAATTTTAATTATCGAGGACGAAAAACTTTTGGCGGACTCTCTGAAAGTTCTCTTGGAAAGCAAGGGTTTTACCGTGGAAGCGGTCTATGACGGCGAAAGCGGCGAAGCATACGCCGAAACCGGAGTTTATGATCTTCTCATCCTCGATGTGATGATGCCGAAAATGGACGGCTATGCCGTAGCGCGGCAGGTGCGGGCACATCGGTGCAGCACGCCGATTTTAATGCTGACCGCAAAATCCGAGTTAGAAGACCGCATCGCCGGATTGAACGCGGGCGCGGATTACTATCTGACGAAGCCCTTTGATACGCGCGAGCTTTTGGCTTGCATCAACGCCCTCCTGCGCAGGCAGGGAAACGAAATAAACGAGCTGTCCTTCGGCAATACCGCGCTGGATCTCTCCTCTTCTACGCTGGTCTGCGGAGAGAACGAGGTGCGCCTTTCCGCGCGGGAGTTTGATGTCATGCGCCTGCTTTTACAGACGAAGAGCGGCAATCTCTCAAAAGAAGTCATCCTGTCCCGCGTATGGGGCTTTGACTCCAACGCGGTCGAAAATCATGTTGAGGTTTATGTCGGCTTCCTGCGGAAAAAGCTGGAGAGCATCGGTTCCAATGTCCGTATTGTCTCCGTCCGCAGGCTCGGCTACCATTTGGAGGTGGCAGAAGCATGTTAAAAAAGCTCCGGCTCAAGTTTATCTGCATCAATATGGTGATTGTCACCGTTATGCTGTGCGTCATTCTCTCGCTTGTGCTGCATTCGACCCGCACGAACCTGAAAAACGAAAGTCTGCGCGCCATGCAGAGCATTGCAGCCTCCCCGGATACGCTGATCTTCGGACAGCCGGGAGAGGACGAAAGCGTGCGCCTTCCCTACTTTATGCTTCTCATGAAGAATAACCATATCACCATCATCGGCGGCGATTATTACGACCTCTCGGATGAGCGGATGCTGCGTGATATTCTGCAAGCGGCAACCGACGCGAGTGAAGAAACCGGCATTTTAGAAGACTACAGTCTGCGCTACTACCGCACGACCTCCTCCCTCGGCGATGTCTGCGTCTTTGCCGATGCCAGCGGTGAGCTTGCCACGATGCAGAGCTTGCGCACCACCTGCCTCATCATCGGCGCGGTCAGCTTTTTTGTCTTTCTCGGTCTGAGCTTTATCCTTGCAAAATGGGCAATCAAGCCGGTGGAGCAAGCGTGGCAGCAGCAGCGCCAATTCGTCTCCGACGCCTCACACGAGCTGAAAACGCCGCTCACCGTGATTCTGACAAACGCGGAGCTGCTGCAAGCGCCGGAGCAAAGCGAGGAGCGCCGCGCACAGTTTGCGGAGAACATTCTCACAATGTCCCGGCAAATGCGCGGCTTGACGGAGGAACTATTACAGCTTGCCCGTGTGGATAATACGCAGAATTCCGTCCCACTGGAGCCGCTGGATCTGAGCAAGCTGATTTCAGACGCTGTGCTTCCCTTCGAGCCGCTGTTTTTTGAAAAAGGAATGCCCTTCACAGCAAATATCGAGCCGAATCTCACAATCAAAGGCAGCGCCGCATATCTGCGTCAGCTTCCGGAGATTTTGCTGGATAACGCCCAGAAATACGCCTATCCGAACACGCCGGTCACCCTGACGCTGTGCAGGCGGGGCTATTCGCACTGCACCCTCACAGTCTCTAACTACGGCGATTCGCTTTCCCCGGAGGAGCTGAAAAACATTTTTAAACGCTTCTACCGCGCGGACAAGGCCCGTGCCATGAATCACAGCTACGGGCTTGGACTCCCAATCGCGGAAAGCATCGCCGCCATGCACCACGGCACCATCTGCGCCCAAAGCGCAAACGGTCTGAACAGCTTCATCGTCGAGCTGCCGTTATAATGCGCAAGCTCCCGCAGTTGCTGATCGTAAGTTTTATCTGATATGTGCCCATTTCTTTTAGAAAAAGCACCGCACAGGAGTCGAGGCGCCTGTGCGGTGGTTTTCATAGGTCTTCGTCCTCCGGCAGCTCGTCGGCGGATTTTTTGCGGCGTTTGCGTGCCTTTTCCGCCTGAAGACGGCGGGCTTTTTCTTCGCGCTTGGCGAATTCCTGCGGATCGGCGCTCTCCCAATAGGCATCCAAGCGGTGATATTGCTCATACAGCGACCACTCACTCGGGCTGAAATAGAACAGCGCGTTCAACAGGGAGAACACCTTAAACAGCGCCGCATAGACCCAAAAGAGCACGAAAAGGCACACCAAAAGCGCAAGGCAGCCGATGGCAATCTCCAGCACTGCGGGAGACTCCCCTTTGGCAAAAGCAATACAGGTATAGAGAATCGGGATTGCAGTGAGCGCCGTCAGGATGCTCGTCTCGGCAAAAATCGACCATTGCGGAATCTGCTTACGAAGCTCGTAAACCGTTTCCGCCTCATAGACAAGCGCCTTCGCGCATTCCGCCTCACTGCCGCGCAGGGGTTCGACCTGATTACCGTATTTTTTACGGTCAAGGAAGTAGATTACAGCAGTGATCGCGCCGGAAATCGCAAGCGGGATCAGATAGGAAAAGCAGAGCGTAAAGGCGATCACACCGCCGAAGCTGCCCCGAGGGAAAGGTTCTACCATCGCAGGCAGGAGCGGCATTTTGGTAAAATACTCCTCAATCAGCGTTCCGCCGATGTATAGCGCAAAATTCGCGGTACAAAGCAGCAGATTGAACAGGAAAATGACTGACCCCACCGGCTGAAGGATGCGGCAAAGCAGCTTATTCCGTTTCAGCCTGCGCTCCAGCTTGATCAGCTCCTGCCATGTCGGCTGCACCTGTACGGCACTCATCGGTGTCTTCGGTTTCTTAAACATCGTAGGCTCCCCTTTCTCTTTTTCAGCAATTGTTTGATTCCTCAAGCAAGCAGACCGCATGGCAGGCAATGCCCTCGCCGCTGCCGGTGAAGCCAAGCCCTTCCTCTGTTGTCGCTTTGATATTGATCCGCCCGAGCGGAATACACAGGGTCTTTGCAAGCTTCTCGCACATCTGCGGGATATAGTCCTTGAGCTTCGGACGCTGGGCAAGCACAGTCACATCGACATTGCCGACACGGTATCCCTGTTCCGTCAGCCGTTCCATAACCGTTTGCAATAAAAGCATACTCGATATGCCGCGATATCGCTCATCATTATCGGGAAACAGAACGCCGATGTCACGCATTGCCGCAGCGCCCAAGAGGGCATCCATGACCGCGTGAATCAGTACATCCGCGTCCGAGTGTCCGTCCAGTCCGCGTTCAAAGGGGATTTCTACGCCGCCGAGGATAAGCTTTCTCCCCTCTGTCAGGCGGTGGACATCATAGCCGTGTCCGATTCTCATCTTGTTTCCCTCCGTTTTAGAATTGCCTCTGCCAAAACCAAGTCGGACGGCACGGTAATTTTCAGATTTTCTTCCTCTCCCGCCGTCAAATGCACGGGATATCCCGCCGCCTCCATGGCGGAGCAGTCATCCGTCAGCGGAAGGTTTTCCGCTAAAGCCGCCTGCAGTGCCGTCCGAATTGCCTCCGTTCGAAACACCTGCGGTGTCTGCACGGCAAAAAGCGTGCTGCGGTCCGGCGTCTGCGTGACAATCCCGTTTCGCGCGACCTTAATCGTGTCATGCACCGGGATTGCCGGTGCGGCTGCGCCGTATAGCGCTGCGGCAGCGATAGTCTCCTCAATCACCCGCACTGTAACCAGCGGGCGGGCGCCGTCGTGGATGGCGACCAATTCGGTACGAACCGCCTCCAGACCACGCAGCACCGATTCGGCACGGCTGCTTCCGCCTTCCACAACAGCGCAAAGCCCTTTTGCATCCTGCTGACAAAGCTCCTTTACTTCCTGTATCAGCTCTTTGCGGGTGACAATGATAAAATCCGCAATTTTCTCACTTGCGGCAAGGGCGCGCAGCGTACGCAGCAGCAGCGGGATGCCGCCGATAGGGGTCATTATTTTATCAATGCCGCACATCCGCTGCGCCGATCCGGCGGCAACGATCACGGCAGAACAGCCTTGTTTCATTCTAAAGCTCCATTACCGTTTTTTTGAATTCCGCGCCTCGCACCATGAAATTCTTGAATTTATCAAACGCTGCGCTTGCGGGAGAGAGCAGGACAATGTCCCCTCGCTCTGCTCTGTCTGCCGCAGCGTGTACTGCGTCATAAAAATCCTCGATCTCCAAAATCTCGGGGCAGCCTGCGCTCGCACGCGCCGCTTGGGCGATCTTGCCGCCTGTCGCGCCGGTGCAGACAAGGAGCTTGACATGGGCGGCAATCTCCGGTCCGAGAACGTCATACGGAATATGCTTGTCATAGCCGCCGACAATGAGAATTACTTTTTGAGAGAAACTGCGCAGGCCGGCGATTGTGCGGCTCGGAGACGAGGCGATGGAATCATTATAAAACGACACGCCGTCCTTCACACGCACCAGCTCGATGCGGTGCTCCACGCCGCCGAAGCTTTTTGCGACCGCGCGCACATCGTCATCGGTCACAAGTCCCTCCGTGGCAAGAATGGCAGCCATATAGTTTTCAACATTATGCAGCCCGGGGATCAAAATATCGCTCCGGCGCAAAATCTCATGCTCCCCGCGACAGATCGCGCCGTCTTGGAAAAACACCCCGTTTTCGACGCATTCCTGCCTTGAAAAGCGCTTGACCTCTCCCCTTGCCTCAGCGGCAAAGGAGTCGGTAATGGCGTTGTCGCGGTTGACAATCAGCACATCCGATGCCTCTTGATAATGGAAGATATTCTTTTTCGCGCTTACATATTCGTCCATATCGCGGTGCATATCCAAATGGTTCGGCGCGAGATTCGTCACGACTGCAATATGGCAGCTATGGTGCAGATCCATAAGCTGAAAGGAGCTTAGCTCCAAAACAACCTGATCCGTCTCAAGCATTTGCTCCGTCTGATTCAGCAGCGGCGTTCCGATATTGCCGCCGAGCCAGACGCGATGCCCGGCGTGCCGCAGCAGCTCCGCGATCAGTGTCGCCGTGGTCGTCTTGCCGTCGGAACCGGTCACGCCGATGATTGGGCAAGGGCAGACCTCGAAAAACGCCTCCATCTCGCTGGTAATCCGTGTGCCTGCCGACCGCAGCGCCCGCAGCTCCGGCGTATCGGGATGCAGTCCCGGGGTGCGGAAAGCAATGTCACCACTGATGTTCTCCAAATAGTCTTCTCCAAGATGCAGCTTTGCCCCCATCTTTTCCAAGGTCAGCAGCTCTTCATCCAGCTTCTCTCGGGGCGTACGGTCGCAGCCGGTTACGTCGATTCCGTGCTCCAATAAAAGCCGCACTAACGGGCGGTTGCTTACGCCAAGCCCGAGGACAAGCACCTTCTTATTTTTCAGACGGTCCAAATACGCGTCCAGTTCCAAAAACAACGCCTCTTTTCCGCAGTTTGTCGATTTCTTTCCTATATTATAGCCGACAAAAAGAAAATTTGCAATCCGTTTGACAAAGGAAGAAAAATAAAGTACAATATACCGGTGACCGGAACGGACAGCCGCGTGAATTTGCCGAAAGGCGCTTTCATGAGGAAAGTCCGGGCTCCGCAGGGCAAGGATAACGGGTAACGCCCGCCGAAGGCGACTTCAGGAAAAGTGCAACAGAGATATACCGCCATATCTACGCTTTCGCAGATATGGTAAGGGTGGAAAGGCGAGGTAAGAGCTCACCCGCCGCATGGGAACATCGCGGCGCTGTAAACTCTATCCGGAGCAACACCGTGGAGGAGACGCATGGTCTGCCCGACCGTCTCCGAGGAGGTGGCTTGAGCGTATCGGCAACGATACGTCGAGATAGATGGCTGTCGATCACAGAACCCGGCTTATAGTTCCGATCATAAAAAATCAGAGCGCTGCAAAGCGCTCTGATTTTTTATGTGGTTTCGGTAAGCTGCTGCACAACATAGCCTGCGAGCATCAGTCCCGCGCAGGACGGAACCCAAGAGACGGACGCAGGAATGCTTCTTCTGCCCGGAGGCGGAGTTTCTAAGTCGGCAGGCGTTCTCGGCAGTTCCTCGCTGTAAAGCACCGTATGGTGCAAAATGCCCCGGTTTCGCAGCTCTCTGCGCATCACGCGGGCTAAGTGGCAGCCGCTCGTCTTTGAGATATCGGTAATGCGGAACCGCATCGGGTCGAGCTTATTCCCCGTACCCATCGCGCTGACAATGGGAATGCCGCGCTCGATTGCCGTTTGAATCAGGCTTAGCTTGCAGGAGACTAAGTCGATTGCGTCCACAATATAATCATAGCGCTCTTGAAAAAAGGCTTCCTTCGTCTCTTCACGATAGAGCAGCGGCATTGAGGTCACGCGGCAAAGGGGATTGATGTCTCTGATTCGCGCCGCCATCACATCGGACTTATACTGTCCGAGGGTCGAGTGCAGCGCGCAGAGCTGGCGGTTCAGATTTGAGATGCCGACGGTATCGCTGTCCACCAAAGTCAGCGCACCGACACCCGCGCGCGCCAAGCCCTCGGCGACATAGCTTCCGACGCCGCCGATACCGAAAACAATCACATGCGCCTGACAAAGCCGCTGCATCGCCTCCGCGCCAAACAGCATTTCCTGCCGAATAAAGGGATTTTCCATTCCTGTTTCCTCATATAATTTAGGGCGCCGAGACCGGCGCCCTAAAGGGTTAACTTGTTTGCATAATGAGGTCGACATTTCCTCCCATTGCGGCATCCTCATCGTAACCGCAATTGGCTCTCGCCGTCTCGGTGATATTATCATACCACTCATTCGTGATTGTATTCGAGACGCTGACTGCCTGATGGGTATCACCGGAGCCGGTAATGTAGAGGAAAATCGTACCGCTGCTCGTCTCAAAGGAAGCAAAGTCGCCCGCCTTGCGCTCCTCTAAGCCCCAGTTGAACAGTTCCGTGCTTACGCCTGCCATGGAATTGCGCATCAGATTTTCAACAGCGCCGTCGGAGTCCTCACCGACATATTCCTGAACCAGCGCGCGGAAGTTCTCCTCAGAGCCGTCCGCTTTGAGAGAAGCCTCAATCGCAGCAATCTTCTCGGCCGCTGTTGTCTCGCCTTCTTCCAGTTCCTCGGAATCCGCGGCAATATACAGCTCAATGGCATTATAAGACGTGTAATCGCCCTTCGCTGCGAGCTTCAGAACGTAATAGACATCGTCCTTCTCAAAGAGCTTAACATTCTCGCCGTTGACGGAAGCGGTGTCAAAGATCCACGCCGCAGCCTCCTCGCCGTAGTAGCTTGTAACGGAAGCCTTCGTGTAGTCCGCACAGACCGTGACCTTATCATCGTCGAGATTAAAATCCTTTGCCATTGCCTCTGCATCAGCCTTTGCCTCCGCCTTGTCTTCATCGGTCGGATCGGCAGTCGTGCCGTCCTCATTGGTTTCGGCATAATCGGAAGCCTTGGCGGAGTAGAGATAGAAGGAAACAACATCAAAGTCCTCCGGACTCTGCTCATAGCGCGCGGTAATCTCTGCGTCGGTATAGCTCAGGCTCTCCGGATAATGCGAAGCGGTATGGACGACGATCATATAGTTACGGTAGCCATCTTCATCGCAGCCGTTGCCAAATACGCGGGCATAAAGCTCATCCGGCTTCTCTCCCTGCGCAGTTGCGATTCCGGCAATCTCCTCGATCTCGGAGTCAATCTCTGCAAGATCCTCCGCATCGAGCGTATAGCCTGCCGCAACAGCCTCGTTGTAGATTGCATAAGTCTCAACAATCGTATCCTTCGTCGCGGAAGCGAAGAGCTGCGCCCAGGTCACATCCTCATAAACGCCTTCGTCGTTCGCCTGATAGTCAGCCAAATACGAAGTGTCAACGCCGAAGATTGACAGATAGGTCAGCGCATTGGACGTGACATTCTGCTTATCCAGCGTCGTGGAAGTGTCGATTCCCAAATAGCTTGCGTAGCTTGTAAAGGAGCTGACGGTACTGTTATAGAAGAAGTTAAACTCAGGAACCTTGACCTCATGGGAGCCGACAGTAAGCACGGTACGGCTGCGCTGATAGGCGCGGAAGCCGAAAATGCCTCCGAATACCAGAGCCACGATCAGCAATACGCTGATTGCAAGAATCCAGCCTTCAGACAGCTTCTTCTTTGTTTTCTTCTGGGGCGCGGGCACGGATACATTGCTATCCTGCCGCTTTTTTCTTTCACGGGAAGCGCTCATGTTTATTACCTCTCATTCGTGGAAATCTTCGAGCGTGATCGCTCGAATATACAACAATAGACATTATAACTTCAATTTCCGTTTCTTGCAAGTAGAAAGTGCAAAATCTGCAAAAAGTTTTGAAAAAAATTCACCGCACTCCGGAGAAGCGCATTCGCAGCCTATGTACGGTCGATGAAAAAGGCGGCTTACGCCGCCTGTAACCCCGCTTTGGCCGTGTAGCTCCGATTATAACCTGCACAATATGGCAGGTGGGTTGTCTCTCCGCGTCTTAGCTGCTTCCAACATCCATTCACGGTCGGAGCCGGAACGGGAGGCCTGCAATCCGAGGCGGAAGTCCGACATCCCTTCAATTTGATGTGGGTTTAAAGGGAGCTATCACGCACCAAGCAGGGAACTTTATTTCAATCCGAACGTCAAAAGCGCAGAATCAATCCTCGTCTGTCTCCTCTTCGTCGTCAAACAGGGATTGCATCAAAAGATCATAGACGGCATTCAGCTCATTCTCATCCTCCACGGCAATCAAAATCGGATCCCCGTCTTCCGTGACGGATTTTAAAATGCTGACCTCCAGCTCCTCCGCGTTCTCATCGACGTCGGCGGGCGTAAGCGCAAGATATTCCGCGCCGCGATAGGTCACGGAAGACAAAACCTCAAGCTCGTATTCCACGCCGTCTTCATCGGTAATGGAAATAATGTTTGCGCCATAGTCTTGCTCCATAAGGAAGTACCTCCTGTGTTTCTCTTTTATTATTCTACTCCGCTTTGCGCAGAAAATCAAGAGGAAATCGGACGAAACATTTGCGCAGAACATTTTTCCTGCGCCGAACGCAGTTTTTCACGCCGCGTTTCTTCCCTTTCCGAGAAAATAGAGGAATTCGGAAAAAGCGTATGTGAAGCAATCTTGCCGCAAAAATCAAACTACCTTTTCCCCGTTTGCTCTTAGTTTCTCAAAAAGTCGGAAAAATATCAAACAAAAAAAGCACTAATACAGATTTGACAAGCGTGATATAATTATAAAGATAGTGATAATGGGTTTTATTTGCTGTCTAACGACGGAACGCACGATGAACTCTTGCATGCAGCGCGCCGACGGCGCATATAAAATGCCGCAAGCATGCATGCCGCGTTCTCTGCGGCGATTTCCGCTCTATGTTATAGATCAAATGCTGATATTTCAGAAAGTGAGGGTTTCCAATGGCAAAGAATCCGCAGATGCCCGCAAAGCAGCCGCATATTGCATGGCGTATCACCCGCGTCGTTTTGCATATCCTCGGTAAGATTCTTCTTTGGGCAATGATCATTGCCGGTACGGCAGCGTTGATTGCCGCAATCGCAGGCACGATTTTTATGACAAAATTTTCCGATTATCTCAAGCAGGATGTCATTCCCAAAAGCAGAGAATATGCGGAGTCTCTCGAGCTGGACAAAATTTCGCTGGCGCAGACCTCTATCATTTATTATTTAGATTCGGACAGCGGCGAGTATCGCGAATTGCAGCAGCTCTATGCTACGCAAAACCGCATTTGGGTCTCTTATGATGAGATTCCGTCGGATCTGGTGCACGCCGCAATTGCTATCGAGGATAAGCGCTACTTGGAGCATGACGGCGTTGACTGGCTGCGTACACTGTCCGCCGTGCGCAACTTCATCGGCGGCGACTCCTCCTTCGGCGCTTCGACGATCACGCAGCAGCTCATCAAAAATCTCTCGCAGGAGGACGATATCACTGTCAACCGCAAAGTGCAGGAGATTTTCCGCGCCCTTGCCGTTGAGGAGCGCTACACCAAAACCGAAATCATGGAGTGGTATCTCAATACCATCTATCTCGGCGAGGGCTGCTACGGTGTGCAGAGCGCCGCAGAGGTCTATTTCGCCAAAGATGTCGGAGAACTGACAACCGCTGAGTGCGCGAGTCTCATTGCCATCACAAACAATCCCTCTCTTTACGACCCGTATATCAATCCGGAGGGAAACCGCCGCCGTCAGCTCATTATTCTCGACGAGATGTACGCCCAGGGCTACATTAAAACGGAAGCGGAGTTAGAGGCTGCAAAGGCACAGGAGATGGTCTTCCATAACGGTCGTTATGACGAGGAGACCTATGTCTGCGGTAATTGCGGCTTTGAAGGTCCTCGCAGCGAATATATCGAGCAGGAGGAGGACGCATATTTCTGCCCGAACTGCAATACGCAAAACTACGCCGTAGACGATAACAACGCCTATTCCTATTTTGTGGACACGGTCTACCGAGATGTGGTCAACGATCTGTGCGACAAATATGATCTGAGCGAGCAGGCGGCGGTGCAGAAGCTTCTGACCGGCGGTTACCGCATCTACTCGACCTATGATCCCAAAGCGCAGGAGCTGGTCGACCGTGTGTACGAGAACCCCGACAATGTGCCGAACACCGTCAGCACGCAGCAGCTCCAATCCGCCATTGTTCTGATTGATAACGAGACAGGCGACATTATCGCCATGTCCGGCGGCGTAGGCGAGAAGGAAGCCAGCCTTTCGCTCAACCGTGCAACGCAAAGCAAGCTGCCGACGGGCTCCTCCATCAAGCCAATCGCCGTTTACGCTCCCGCGCTTGATGCGGGTATTATCACCCCGGCAACCGTTTTTGAAGACTCGCCGTTTTATGACGACACCTCCTGGCCGAAAAACAGCAGCGGCAGCTATAGCGGTCCCTGCCTTGTGCTGCGCGGCGTCGCCGCCTCTCTGAACACCATCTCCGTAAAAACGCTGGACGCACTCGGCACCCAGAACAGTTATGATTTCCTCACCCAAAAGATGGGAATCACCACGCTGGTTGACTCCCTCGAACGCGGCGGTCAGCATTACACCGATATTGCCTACGCGCCTTTGGGGTTGGGCGAGCTGACCTACGGTTTGACCGTGCGTGAAATGACGCAGGCTTACGCCGTGTTCGCGAACAACGGCGTGTTCCGTGAGGCGCGCACCTATACGCTGGTCGTCGATCCCGAGGGCAACACTGTTTTGGAGAACACGCAGGAGAGTCACACCGCCATCAGTGAAAAGGCAAACTACTATATGACCTATATGTTGGAAAACGTCGTTTCCAGCGGCACCGGCACGCCTGCATATATGAGCAATATGGCAGCCGCAGGCAAAACGGGCACCTCCAACAACAACCAAACCCGCTGGTTTGCAGGCTATACGCCTTATTACACCGCGGTGGTCTGGTGCGGCTACGACGAGCCGGAAGAGGTCATTCTCTCCGATTCGTGGACGAATCCCGCCATCGTAATGTGGAATCAGGTCATGAAGCCGCTGCATGAGGGGCTGGACTACCGCTCCTTCCCGCAGCCCGATGGCGTAGGCTACTATTCCGTCTGCTCTGATTGCGGTATGCTGGCAGCCGAGGCTTGCGAGAAGGACGTCCGCAGCAACGGGCAAAACCGTGTAACGACCGTGCGTCTGTTCTGGCAGGATGCGCCGAAGGAGAAATGCACCTGTCATACGATGGTCAAGATCTGTGAGGCCTCCGGTAAGATTGCAAACGAGTATTGCGAGCATGTTGAGGGCAACACCGTTACAGAGCGAGGCATGCTCATCTTCAACAAGGATTGGAAGGTCAACAAGGACGAACCCTATGTCTATAATGAGAAGGATGAGGGCTCGTTCTGCACCCTGCATACTGCGGACTCCACACGTCCTTCTACCGAGGCTCCCACTGAGCCGAATACGGAGCCAACTGCGCCGACCGAACCGACCAATACAACAGAGCCGACCGAGGCACCGCAGCCATCCACCGACCCCGCCGCCGCGCTCCCGCCGGATGAGGCGCCGTGGTATGCCCGGCGGAGGATTCAAACCGCATAAACCAATAGATTATAGACAGCAGGAGAAGCCCCATGTGGATTGCAAAGCATTGGAAGGACTATGAAGTCCTCGACACCTCCGACGGAGAGAAACTCGAACGTTGGGGAAAATACTATCTGGTTCGCCCTGACCCGCAGGTCATTTGGGCAACACCGAAGCAGCACGCGCGCTGGCGCAGCTATGACGCCCGCTACGCCCGTTCGACCAGTGGCGGCGGTCAGTGGTCGCAGCATAAGCTTCCCGACCGCTGGCAGATTCGCTACCGCGATCTGACCTTCAATGTAAAGCCGATGAATTTTAAGCACACGGGAATCTTTCCCGAGCAAGCGGTCAACTGGGACTTTATTGATGCCCAGATTCGCTCTGCGGGTCGTCCCGTCAGCGTTTTGAATCTCTTTGCCTACACCGGCGGCGCAACGCTTGCAGCCGCAAAAGCCGGCGCGTCCGTTTGCCATGTGGACGCGGCAAAGGGCATGGTAGCATGGGCGCGGGAAAACGCAGCCTCCTCGGGTCTGTCCGAGGCACCGATTCGCTGGATTATCGACGACTGCGCAAAATTTGTCGAGCGCGAGATCAAACGCGGCAGGCGTTATGATGCCGTGATCATGGATCCCCCCTCTTACGGTCGGGGACCTTCCGGTGAGATTTGGAAGCTGGAAAAGGATCTTTATCCGTTTCTGAAGCTGGTAGCGGGCGTACTGTCGGACAAGCCGCTCTTTTTCATCATCAATTCCTACACCACCGGGCTTGCGCCGTCCGTGCTGACCTGTCTTTTGGACACCATCCTCACGCCCCGCTTCGGCGGGCAGACTGTCTCGGAGGAATTGGGTCTGCCCGTGACGGAGTCCGGCATTGTGCTTCCCTGCGGCGCTTCCGCACATTGGACGGCGGAGGGGAGGGATGCCGGATGAGCGAGGCAATCAAAATTGCCGATTTGCACTTTTCCTACGCCTCGCAGACGGGAGAACTGCCTCTGAAGGTCTTTGACGGGCTTGATCTCACGATTGCGCAGGGCAGCTTCGTCGCCGTACTCGGGCATAACGGCTGCGGGAAATCGACGTTGGCTAAGCATTTAAACGCCATTTTGCTGCCGGAAGGCGGCAGCGTCAGCGTTTTCGGCATGGATACCAAGGACGAGGCGCTTCTGCTTAACATCCGCCGCACCGTTGGCATGGTATTTCAAAATCCCGACAATCAGATGGTCGCCAATGTCGTCGAGGAGGATGTCGCCTTTGCCCCCGAAAACCTCGGCGTTCCGTCGGAGGAGATTCGTGAGCGGGTCGATGATGCGCTCAAAGCCGTCGGTATGTACGAATACCGCAAGCATGCGCCCCACCTGCTCTCCGGCGGACAGAAGCAGCGCGTCGCCATCGCCGGGGTAATCGCCATGCAGCCGCAGTGCATCGTCCTTGACGAGCCGACAGCGATGCTGGACCCCCACGGGCGCGAGGAGGTCATTCGCACCATTGAGCGTCTGAATAAAGAAAAAGGCATTACCGTTGTGTTAATCACCCATCATATGACCGAAGCGATCCGCGCTGACCGCGTGATTGTCATGGATGAGGGTAAGATTCTGACCGACGGCACCCCGAAAGAGGTGTTTACTCAGGTGGAGCTGCTGCGTAACGCGGGCTTAAGCGTTCCGGCAACTACGCAGCTCCTTTATGAGCTGAACAAGGCAGGCTGCAATCTGCCGCCGGACGCGCTTTCCACAGAAGAATGTGCGCAGGCACTTTACGCAATGTTAAAGGCTTGACCACAAGGAGGAACCACATTTGTCTGCAATCATCGAGGTGCAAAACCTCTGCCATACCTACAGCGTCGGCACACCCTTTGAGCACGCCGCTGTGAAGCATATTTCCTTTTCCGTGGAGAAGGGTGAGTTTCTGGGGCTGATTGGACACACCGGCTCCGGGAAATCCACGCTGATTCAACATTTGAACGGGCTGCTCAAGCCGACCGAGGGCGATATTCTCCTCGGCGGCGAGAGCATTTGGAAGGACAAAGAGACGACCCGCGCGGCGCGTTTTCGCGTCGGGCTGGTCTTTCAGTATCCGGAATACCAGCTTTTTGAGGAAACGGTATATAAGGATATCGCCTTCGGTCCGAGGAATATGGGGCTGAAGGAGGAGGAAATCCGAAATCGTGTCCTGCGTGCAATCGGATTTGTCGGGCTGGATGCGTCCGTTTTGGACAAGTCTCCCTTTGATCTTTCCGGCGGGCAGAAGCGCCGCGTCGCCATCGCGGGCGTAATCGCCATGGAGCCGGAAATTGTGATTTTTGACGAGCCGACCGCCGGTCTTGACCCTGCCGGCTGCGCTTCCCTGCTGGAAAACATTCGCGCCTATCAAAGCTCTACGCAGGCGACCGTGATTATGGTCAGCCATTCGATGGACGAGGTTGCCGCGCTTGCGGATCGTCTGCTCGTATTGAACGAGGGCAGCGTCGAAATGCTCGGCGCACCGAAGGAGGTCTTTTCTCACGCGGAGCGCCTGCGTGAAATCGGTCTTGCCGTTCCGCAGATCACCTCCCTGTTTTTGCGTCTGCGGGAGTTGGGTGTCAATGTTGACCCCGCGACCTATACCGTAGCGGATGCCTTGCGTCAGCTTCTTCTCCTGAAGGGAGGCAAAGCCGATGCTTAAAGACATTACCCTCGGGCAGTATTTCCCGGGAGATACCGTAATCCACCGTCTTGACCCGCGAACAAAGCTCTTGATGGTCATTCTATATATCGTTGCGCTGTTTCTGTGCAAATGGTTTATCTCCTATGCCGTCGCGCTTCTCTTTTTGGTGACTGCCGTCGCCCTGTCTAAGATTCGTCCAAAGGCGCTGTTTAAGGGCTTGAAGCCGCTGCTTATTATCATTATTTTTACGGCTGTCTTGAACCTTTTCTATACCGACGGTACGGTTTTGGTGAAATTTTGGGTCTTTAAGATCACCCGAGAGGGCATTATGAACGCCGTTTTCCTCGTGCTGCGTATTATGCTGCTGGTCATGGGCACCTTTTTGCTCACCTATACCACCTCTCCCATCGCGCTGACGGACGGCTTGGAGTCGCTCCTCTCTCCATTGAAAAAGCTGCATTTTCCTGTGCATGAGCTTGCAATGATGATGAGCATCGCGCTGCGCTTTATCCCGACCTTGATTGAAGAGACCGACAAAATCATCTCGGCGCAGAAGGCGCGCGGTGCGGATTTCGAGACCGGTAACATCTTCCGCCGCGCCAAAGCACTGATTCCGATTCTCGTGCCTCTGTTTGTCAGCGCCTTTCGGCGGGCAGACGAGCTGGCAACGGCAATGGAATGCCGCTGCTATCACGGCGGGCAGGGGCGCACCAAGCTCAAGCAGCTCCGTTACCGCAGGCGCGATGTAATCACGCTCCTGCTCGGCGCCGTTCTGTTGTCCGGCGTGATTGTACTGCGCCACTTTGGGCTTTAAAGAAACTTCGGGAGGGATTTCCTTGCGGAATATCGCCTTATTCTTGAAATACGACGGCACCGCCTATCACGGCTGGCAGGTGCAGAAAAACGCCCGCTCCGTAGCGCAGACGCTGGAAGAAGCGACCGCTGCGGTTGTCGGGCATAAGGTGCATCTGACCGGCTGCGGCCGCACCGACGCAGGCGTTCACGCCAGAGTCTATGTGGCAAATTTTCGCACGGAGGCGCGGATCCCGACCGACCGCCTCCCTTACGCGCTCAACACCCATCTTCCCGACGACATTGTTGTATATGACGCGCGAGAGGTGCCGGACGGCTTTAACGCCATCGGCTCGTGCATCCGCAAGGAGTATACTTATCAAATTTATAATTCCCACATTCGCGATCCGTTTTATGTGAATCGTGTTTGGTTTTATCCCAAGCATTTAGACGAAGGCGTGATGCAGGAGGCGGCGGCGCAGTTCGTCGGCACCCACGATTTCGCCGCCGTACGTTCGGTGGGGACGGAGGTTCGTTCCACGGTGCGCACCGTGCATCATTTTGAAGTTGAGCGTAAAGGCGACCTGCTTTTCTTCCGCGTCTGTGCCAACGGCTTCCTGTACAATATGGCACGCGCGATGGTTGGTACGGTGGTCTATGCTGCCGAGGGCAAGCTCGCCCCAACCGACATAGGTAAGATTCTTTCGGTTGGCAACCGCACCGCTGCGGGACCTACCGTACCCGCAGGAGGTTTATACATGACGCAGCTTTGGTATGATGACGGGGAGGTGAAGTTCCATGTCCGATAAAACGGAGATCCAATTTGTCGAAGAAACGCCGGAAGAGCGCAAGCCCTCCGCAAAAAAGCGCTGGCTGATTTTTGCCGGTGTTTTACTGCTGATTCTCCTTCTGTTGGCGTGGTTTTTGCTTTCGAACAGCACCTCGCTCGATGGCGTGAAGCGTTTTTTCCGCTATCTCGGCAAGGATGAATCACAATACGGCAGGCTGCAATTTGAAAGCTACGGCACTTGCAGCTATGCTTTGGCAGACGGTCGCTTCGCTGTAGCGACACAGGGCGGCGCGACGCTCTTTGCCGAGGACGGCAGTGCGTTATGCCGCGTGCAGGGGAGCTTCTCTAACCCCGCCACGAAAAGCGCGGACAGCTTTTTATTGCTCTATGACATCGGCGGAACGCGACTCGTTTTGCTCAACAGCGAGGGCGACACGCTCCTTGACACCACAGCCTCAGGCGAGATTTATGACGCGGAGCTGTCTCCCGAAGGCTATATCAGCGTACTTTGCGAGGGCATAAATTGCCGCGCCTCTCTAACGGTGTATACCAAAAACGGCGCTACACCCTATATTCGAAATTCCAAGAATCATTATCTCAACACCTGCGCCGTCTCTCCCGACGGGAAATACGCCGCCGTATCCACACTGGGGCAGCAGGATATCTCCTTTACCGGAACGGTACAGCTTCTGCAAACCGATCAAGAGGAGATTGCGGCAGAGCTCTCCCTCGGCTCGCAGATGATCTACGAACTGCGTTTCTTAACGAACAAGCGCCTGTGTGCCATTGGGGAACAGCGCATTGTTTTCTTTGAGACGGACGGTACCGTTCTTTGTGAATACGAAGAGGACGACGGGGTACTCGTCGGCTACAGCTTTGACGGGGACGGCTTTCTCACCCTCGTCTATGACTTATACGATACCGAAGGCGGCAGCCGTCTTGTCACCCTCGACGACACGGGAAAAGAAATCGCCGCTGTCCGCTTGTCGCGTTCCCCTACCCATATCAGCGCCTGCGGCGGATATGTTTGTATCCTGAATGAGCAGGAGCTTCTGATCTATGACCGCTCCCTGACGCTGAAAAACAAAACAGAAAACGCAGGCTATCTTGCCGCTTTGGTCCGCTCGGACGGCACCGCATTGTGTGTGTCCTCCGGCGAAGCGGTTCTCTATATTCCCTGACGCTTCATTCCATAAGGAGGAATTTTATGAAACCCACACTGTGCAGCAGATGTAAAAAGAATGTTGCTGTGATCTTTATCACCAAGGTCGAAAACGGCAAAAGCACAAATGAGGGACTTTGCCTGAAATGTGCAAAGGAGCTCGGCATCAAGCAGGTCGATGAGATTGTCGAGCGCATGGGCATCACCGACGAGGATCTTGAAAGCCTGAACGGTGAAATGATGTCTCTGATGCAGCCGGAGGAAGACGAGGATGAGGACGATATCGGCAGCCGTACCGCAACCTTCCCGCACATGAACCGTCTGTTCGGAAACGCCGGGGAGATTGTGCCCAGAGAGGAGTCAAAGGAAAAATCGAAAGAGCCGCAGTCTGACAAGCCCAAGAGCAAAAAACATAAGTTTTTGGACACCTACTGTCTCAGTCTGACGGGGAAAGCGCGCGCCAACGCAATGGATCAGATCATCGGGCGTGAGGTCGAGACGGAGCGCGTCGTACAGATTCTGAACCGTCGCCAAAAGAACAATCCCTGCCTGATTGGCGAACCGGGCGTCGGCAAGACTGCCATCGCGGAAGGACTCGCCCAGCGTATTGTCGCAGGCAAAGTCCCCTTTAAGCTCCGCGACAAGGAGGTTTATCTGCTCGATCTGACCTCTTTGGTCGCAGGCACGCAGTTCCGCGGACAGTTTGAAAGCCGTATGAAGAGTCTCATTGCCGAGGTAAAAGCCTGCGGAAACATCATTCTCGTCATTGACGAGGTGCATAATCTTGTCGGCGCAGGCGACGCGGAAGGCTCCATGAGCGCTGCGAACATTCTGAAGCCCGCCCTCTCGCGCGGCGAAATTCAGGTCATCGGTGCGACGACCTTCGCCGAATACCGGAAGTATATCGAAAAGGACGCCGCCTTGGAGCGCCGCTTCCAGCCCGTAACCGTGGCGGAGCCGACCATTGAGGAGGCTGTCGCTATCATCCGCGGCATCTCCCATTATTACGAGTTGTATCACGGTGTCAAGGTCACTCCCGAAATCGCAAGGCAGGCAGTCATTCTCTCCGAGCGCTATATCACCGATCGCTTCCTCCCCGATAAAGCCATCGACCTGCTCGACGAAGCCTGTTCCGATCTCAATCTGCACACCAAGGAGATCTCCGACCTTGCCGAAAAGCGCAAGGAACGGGACGATTATAACCTCGAGATCAAAATGCTCACCGAGGATACCGAGCATGAGAATTTTGAGCGTCTTGCGCTGCTGCGCAGCAATGTTCTGCGCTTGAATCAGGAGATCGCCGCATTGGAGGCGAAGCCCGCGCCCGTATTGACGATGGAAAATCTTGCCCGAGTAATCGAGATGTGGACGAAGATTCCCGCAAGCAAGATCCGCGCGCAGGAATATGAGCAGCTCCGCACCTTGGAGGAGCGCCTGAAGAAGCGCATTGTCGGGCAGGATGAGGCAATCCGCGCTGTCGCCTCCGCGATTCGCCGCAACCGCGTCGGCATTGCAACGAAAAAGCATCCCGTCTCGTTTATCTTTGTCGGCTCCACGGGCGTCGGCAAGACGGAGCTGGTCAAAACGCTTGCAGACGAGCTGTTTGACTCCGTGGATTCCCTCGTGCGGCTGGATATGTCGGAATATATGGAACGTCACTCCGTCTCGAAGCTGATCGGTTCGCCTCCCGGCTACGTCGGCTACGACGAGGCGGGGCAGCTGACGGAGAAGATTCGCCGCAAGCCCTACAGCGTCATTTTGTTCGATGAATTGGAAAAGGCGCACCCCGACGTACTCAATGTGCTGCTGCAAATTCTCGATGACGGACGCATCACCGACGCGCAGGGCAGAGTGGTCAACTTTGAAAATACCGTCATTGTGATGACCTCAAACGCAGGCTCCGAGCGCAAGGACGGCTCCGTCGGCTTTGCCCGCAGCATGTCCGAGCAGAGCAAGGAAAAAGCAATGAAGGCGCTCCGCGAGTTCCTGCGTCCCGAATTCCTCAACCGCGTAGACGAGATTGTCTGCTTCAACAAGCTGACGGAGGAGAATTTCCGCGGCATTGCGGCAATCATGCTCGGCGAGCTGCGCGGGAATTTAGACGAGCACGGCATCCACCTGACATGGGACGACAGCCTTCTTGAGTATCTCGTCAAAAAATCCTATTCCCTCACCTACGGCGCGCGGAATCTCCGCCGCACCATCCAGCGCGAGCTGGAGGACGCAATCGCGGAGAAGATTATCGACAGCTATGAGCATCCCATCACGCAGATCAAGCTGACGGCAGACGGCGAACAGGTCAGCATTCTGTCGCTGTAAACAAAGTAACAGAAAGAGAGGAACCACCGTGAAGCATCCAATCAAAGCTGCGTTCTTTGACATTGACGGGACGCTCGTCTCGCTGAAATCAAAGGTCTATCCCCCCTCGACCGCCGTTGCCTTAAAGCGCCTGCGCGAAAACGGCGTTTTGCTGTTTGTCGCGACGGGCCGTTCGCGGTTTGAGATTCGAAGCGAGCACCTGCTCGACGGGCTGGAATTTGACGGCTATCTGACGAACAACGGGCAGGACGCTTACGACGCAGCAGGCACCTTGCTTTACGGCAAGCCCATCGCACCTGAGGAAGCCGCCGCTGTCTTGGACTGGGCGGAGGAAAACGGACACGCCTGCTGGATGGTCAGCTCGGAAAAGAGCCGCCTGAACCGCAGTAATGCACGCGTCTGCGAGGCAATGGAAGCCATTCACACCCGTCTGCCCGAGATCGGTGATCTGCACGAAATGCTGAAAACGCCGATCTATAAAATCGTCCTCTTTCTGACGCATGAGGAGATGAAAGTCCCGATGGCGCTTGTTCCGCACTGCCGCACGACCCAGTGGTTCGCACTCGGTCACGATGTCATCTCCATAGACGGCGGCAAAGAGAACGCAATGGCAGATATTCTCGCGCGCTACGGCATCCCGCAGAGCGAGAGCATCGCCTTTGGTGATTCGGAAAACGACATTGCCATGCTCCGCGCCGCCGGGATCGGCGTTGCTATGGGAAACGCCACCAAAGAAGCCATGGATGCCGCCGATTACGTCACGGACGACTGCGACGATGACGGACTCCTTCATGCATTGGAGCATTTTTCACTTATCTAATCAAAAACGCACGGGCAGCCGCCCGTGCGTTTTTTGGATAGATGGAAAATAATAACACTGTTGTGTGTAGGGTCACATGAGTACGGAATAGACCAGATATGCGATATACCCACCGACCATGATAACGCCCTGTACTCTGTGGAATTTTTTGCAGAGCAGCGTCGGCAGCAGCGCAACTGCCGCTATGGCAAGGCAGACGGGCATGTCCAACGCGATGCTGGCGTTGGGAACCGTCAGCGTCCCGCCGGAGATAAACGAGCAGATGGGCAGGATCATCGTGATATCAATGATATTCGCGCCGATGATGTTGCCCACGGACATACTCCCCTGCTTTTTGACCAGGGAGGTAATCGCCGTAACCAGCTCCGGCAGCGATGTGCCGATGGCAATGAGCGTGATGGCAATAATACGCTCCGGCACGCCGATCAGCTTTGCAAGATATTTGCCGTTATCCACCAGCAGATTCGAGCCGATCGCCAGCGCAGCCGCACCGAGGACAAATTTGAGAAGGTTGATCAGCAGAATTTTTTTCGTCACCTGCGGACGCTCATCCCTCTCCTTTTGCTTGGAAGCGGAGTAGACATTCTCAATGATAAAGGCAACAAACAGCGCAAACAGCAGAACGGAGTCCCAAATCGTCACCGTTCCGTCCAAGCAGACCATCAGCAGTGCAAAGATGCTCATGAGCATCATGGCGGACTTCATGCCGATCTGCGCGCGTTGGATTGCCATCGGCAAAAAGATGACAGACACACCCATAATCAAGCCGGTGTTTGCCGTGACCGAGCCGATTGCGTTGCCTACGGCCATTTCGGTGCTTCCGCCCGCTGCGGCAATGGACGAGGCGAAAACCTCGGGCAGTGTCGTTGCTATCGAGACAACCGTCGCGCCGACAATAAACTTCGGAATGCCGGACGCCTCCGCCATCCAAGTCGCCGCATCAACAAAGACGTCGCCGCCCTTGATAATCAGACCAAGACCGAGTAAAAACAATAATATTGCGGACACCGTTTCCCAAGACATTAAATGCTCCTCCTAATGCAATCTTTCTGAAAAACAAAAAAGACCTTTGGCACAATGCCAAAAGTCTCGTTCCTAACCGAAGTAAGGCGCATGACCACCGAAAAAAATCGGGCGGTTGTTGACCATGCGATTTTAACTACTCCCTCTTAACGGGGAGATTATAGCAGTTATTTTCCATTTTGTCAAGCATGACCTTTGCTAATGCGCAAAATCCTTTCCGGTAAATTTGCGGCAACTTCATTTTATTTTCAGCAAAACGTTCCACCCTCCAAGCGCATTCCACTCAAAAAATTTCTTGCCGGAGAGTCCTCTCCGGCAAGAAATCGTTGCTTTCTGATTTTAACCCTGAGCGGGTTGTTGTACCTTTACAATGTTCTCAATAAAGCGCATGAGGATTGTCGCGACCTGCGCTCTCGTGGCATTTCCTTGCGGGAGGAGCTTACCCTCCGAACCGTTGATGATGCCTTCGGCAACCACCCATTGCATAGCGTCTTTTGCCCAGCTTTGGACTTTTTCGCCGTCCGGGAAGCCGCCAAGATCATCGCGCTTGCTTGTATCCAGTCCCTTTTTCTCTGCATAACGGTGCAGGATCGTCGCCATCTGCTCGCGGGTAATGTTCCCCTCGGGATCAAATCTTCCGTTTCCGACACCGCCGACAATTCCGTTCGCCGCCGCCCATGCAACCGCGTCCGTATACCATTGCCCGTTCGGCACGTCGGAGAAGATGTTGCTCCCCTCCATCGGCGCGCCCTCATATCGCCACAGGACGGTGACCAGCATGGCTCTTGTCATTGCGCCCTCCGGATCAAACTTGCCGTCGCCGACGCCGTTCATTAATCCGTTCCGAACGGCATATGTAACCGCCCCCGCGTACCATGCGGTCTTCGGAGCATCTACGAACTCTACCGGCTGCGCGTTCGGGTCTTCCTTCCCACACCGCACGCATATGCCGTTTTCATACGCATGTCCCAGCGCGGGAATCACCTCTTGCGCAAGTAAGACGGCGTTGCACACAGAGCAATGCTTCCCTTCCGTCTTGCCTGCTGCGGTGCAGGCAGCCTCCACAGCTGCGTCAATGGCAACAGTATGTCCCTTCGCCGCAATCTCTCTTGTCTCAGCTTCGCTGCAGCGTGAGCAGGTACGCTTCTCCTCGCCCTTCTCGGTGCAAGTCGGCGCTTTTGTCTGCGTCCATACGCCGAAATCATGTCCAAGCGCGGGAGTGATCTCTTGCGCGGTAAAAACAGCGCCGCAATCGGCACAATGCTTACCTTCGGTCTTACCCGTCTCGGTACAAGTCGCCGCAACCGCATTGTCGATTACCTCAGTATGTCCCTTTGCCGGAATTTCTCTTATGTCATACACCAAACAACGCAGGCATATACGTTCCTCCTGTCCCGTTTCGGTACAAGTCGGTGCTTTCGTCTGTACCCAAGCATCGTAGTCATGCCCCAGCGCGTCCACATAAGTATCCGTGTATCTGTCCCCGCAGATTTTACAAGTATGCGCGGTATAGCCCTGTTCCGTGCAAGTCGGCGCAACCACGCTCTCCTCATAGGAGTGCACATGCTGAATGCTTTCACCGTCCCACGTCGCAGTCGGATAACCGTTCCATGTCGGACTTGTCCAGCCGGACTTACCTTCTATATAGTACAGCACCAAATCCGGGATTATCTCATAAATACCCGTTGACGCGTTATAGGTCATAAATGCCGCTTCTCCCAGCTCCGGTGCCGCTCCCATAAAGCACACCGCTTTCAAATCGCTGCAGCCAAAGAAAGCCGAGCGTTCAATGCTTGTCACATTTTCCGGAATTGTCATTCGTGTCAAGCTTCTGCAATCATAGAATGCACAGACCTCAATCGTCGTCAAACTTTCCGGAAGCAATACGCCCGTCAAACCGATGCAATCGGCAAACGCCGAATCACCGATGCTCTGCACACCATCCATAATTGTCACGCTCGTCAGACCGACGCACCAAAGGAATGCCTCTTGCCCAATTCTCGTTACACCATTCGGGATCGTCACGCTCCTCAGATTGTAACAATGGCTAAACGCTGAATCGCCGATGCTCGTTACATTATTCGGAATCGTCGCATTCGTTAGACTAAAGCAGTTGGTGAACGCCGAATATCCGATGCTTGTCACACTTTCCGGCATTGTTACGCTTGTCAGATGTTCGCAATTCGCAAATGTATAGTCACCAATACTTGTCACACCGTCGGGGATCGTTATCTCTGTCAGGCTGCTGCAACCGTAGAACGCCGCGTCACCGATGCTCGTCACGCCGGTCGGAAGCACCATGTCTGCCAAGCGTGTGCACTGGGAAAACACCTGCGGGCCAATCATCTCCAAGCCGTCGGGCAAAGTCAAAGCTTCCAGACGGTTGCAGTTCCAAAAGGCGCCCTCATCAATTGCAGTCACCGTCGAGGGGATATCAATTTCCGTCAGATTCACGCAGTTTTCAAATGCCCAACTACCGATGCTGGTCAGTCCTTCCGGCATAACAACCTGTGTGACAAAACAGTTATAGGAATCCCATGGCGGGATGCAAGCATACTCATCCATTGCGCCCGTACCGGTGAAGGTCAATACACCGGTATCCATGTCCATCGACCATGTCAGATTCTCGCCGCAGCTTCCCTGATAAACCAGAGGCGTTACTCCGCAGATCGTGCAGACGCCGTCTGCAAATTCGTGCGTAGTGAAAGGATTGCCATACTCTTCCGCATAGCTTTGCGCGGTAGA
The DNA here is from genome assembly GCA_051892295.1 of Faecousia sp. Lineage (GTDB taxonomy): Bacteria > Bacillota > Clostridia > Oscillospirales > Oscillospiraceae > JAZOXB01. The sequence continues at coordinate 71,218 of JBJFGB010000009.1, forward strand.
ATTCAGATAGCCATGAACCACAGTCGTTTCAAAGTAGCCAAGCGTTGCATAGCCCCACTCTATGTAACACATCGGATTCAATACCGTTATGATTGACAGATTGCCGCAATTGAAAAACGCCGAGGCACCGATGCTTGTCACACCGGAGGGGATCGTTATCGCCGTCAAGCTGCCGCAGCCGGAGAACGCCCTCGCGCCGATCCTTGTCACACTTTCCGGAATCGTCACGCTCGTCAGACCGGCGCATTCTGCAAACGCTTCGTCGGAAATGCTTCTCACCGCGACACCTTCAATCTCAGCGGGAATATCCGCCGCGGTCACGCTTTCATCACAATCGTAAATTTCTCCGGTCGATCTTCTGAAATAGAGGCTGCCTCCCTCGACAGGATATATAATCTCATCTTGAGGAGGCTCAGGCACATTCACACCGTCCCAAGTCGCAGTCGGATAACCGTTCCACCGAGGCCAAGTCCAGCCCGCTTTCCCCTCGATATAGAACATCGTCATGTCATCGCTGATGGCAAATTTCCATGGAATGTCTGAGACACAAGAGTAGAACGCCCCTATGCCGATCTCGGGTGCGTCTCCCATGAAGTATACCTCGATCCACCTGTCGCAGGCGTTAAATACATGATTTCCCAGTTTTTTCAGGCTCTCGGGGAAGACAATGCTTTTTACGTTTCCGCACTCGTAAAATGCCGAAGTGCCGACCGTCTCCAGTCCTTCCGGGAAAGAGACAGACTGCAGCGCCGTATGTCCGAAACAAACATTATCTGCGATATGCTTTGTTCCCTCAGCAATTTGCAGCTCTGTCTGCTCCGACTCTTTTACGTCAAGCAGCCAGCCGTCCAAATACAGCGCGTTGCCGCTCCAGTTGCTTTCATTGTTATAATAGCCTGTTTCGTAAAACGCCACATTGCCGATCTCCGTTACACTCGAAGGAATATGCAGTGCCGAAATAGCGGTGCAGCCAAAAAACGCTTCGCCGCCAATCAGCTCCACACCCTCAGGAATGAGGATCTCCTGCAAGCTTTCGCATTGGTTGAAAGCATCGTTGTCGATCCGTTTTAATCCCTCCGGCAAAACAATGCTCGTTAAGCTCAGGCAGCGGTTGAAGCATTCATAACCGATCTCCGTCACACCCGCAGGGATATTGACTTCCTCTAAAGCTGCGCAATAGCGGAAGGTCTCCGTGCCAAGGTCTGTTACCGTCTCCGGCAAAACGACACGCTTTAAGGTTAAGTTGTCCCCATCATAGCTTCCAAAGGCACCCATGCCTAAAGCAGTCACCGTAACGCCCTCGATCTGCTCCGGGATCACCGCAGCCGTGACGGAGTCGTCACATCCGGTAACTGTTCCCGTCAGCTTATCAAAATAGATATTGCCGCCATCTACGGGGTAGGCAACATCCGTCTCGGAATTGGCATTTGCGAACAAAGCCCCCTGCGGCAGCAAGCCGATCAAAAGCGCCGCAAGCACCAACCATGAGACCAATTTTTGTTTCATGAACCATTCCTCCTTTTGGCATCTATTGCTATTATAACGTAAGTATTTCTAAATGTCAATATTTCCCGTAACAGAATGCTTTGGAGCAAAGAAAACGTCCTCATCCTAATATGTATGTCGCCTCACCGTACCTCCTGTTTTCCACTCTTTTTCGAGCAATCCACAACAGGATTCTTGCTTCTCCGAAAAGAATTTGCTATAATATCCATGTTTATCATGCACGGAATTTTGCTTTTTACCGTGATACATTCCGTTAAGGAGGCGTTTTCCATTAAGCAAAAGAAGAAAGAGAGACTTTTCCGCCATCTTGGGAAGTGTCTCGGAAGCTACAAGCGCTGGACGATCGCGGCAGCGATCTTCGGCGGCATCGAGGTCATATTGGAGGTATTGATTCCTATTTTAATGTCCGTGATTGTAGACGGTGGTCTGTATCGGGAGGAGGACTTTATTCTGCGTTCTCTCTTTCCCGACGCGCTGGTTGCAAATCGCAATCGCTTTGTCCTCGTTGTCGGCGCGGTGATGGTCTTTGTCGCCTGTCTTTCGATGCTCTGCGGGCTGTTGAGCGCCCGCTGTTCCGCAGTTGCAAGTCAAGGCTTCGCGAAAAATCTGCGGAGCAACCTGCTGCAAAAGATTCAAGGCTTTTCCTTTTCCAACATCGATCGGTTTTCCACACCGAGCCTTATCACCCGTGGGACGACCGACGTCAATACCGTCCGTACCTCCATGCACCAGCTTCTGCGCACGATTTCCCGCTCCCCGATCATGCTGGTCATGGCGACCGTGATGGCATTCACCATTGCGCCGCGACTCGCACTGATCTTTCTGTTCTCTATTCCATTGCTCGCGGGCATACTGATTATATTGATGAAGATTGGGCAGCCGCGTTTCAAGCGGATGCTGCGAAAGACGGATGCCATGAACCGCGCCGTGCAGGAAAACCTTGTCAGCAGCCGCGTTGTCAAAGCCTATGTCCGCGGTGACTATGAGTCCGAACGCTTCCGTGACACCGCCGAGGAGCTGCGTCAGGCGACGCTCTCCTCCTCCCGCCTGTTCACGCTGACCGGCCCGATCCAAATGCTCATCATGTGGGGCTGCACCATTCTGCTGCTCCTGTTCGGCGGCAGAGAGATCATCTTCCACACCACCGGGCTTTTGACCGGCGAGCTTGTCAGTCTCGTCTCTTACGCAACACAGGCGGTCAGCTCTCTGACGGCGATCTCGTGGCTCATCATGTCCATGTCCCGCGCGCAGGCTTCTCTTGTGCGAATCAACGAGGTCTTCGACGAATCGCAGGATATTGCCGACGGTCCCTGCGACGAGCCGCTAAAGGACGGCAGCGTCGATTTTGAGGATGTCTGCTTCAGCTATACCAAAAATGCGGACAAGCCCACTCTCAATCACATCACCGTTCATATTCGCAGCGGCGAGACGCTCGGAGTCATCGGCGGCACGGGCGAGGGAAAATCCACATTTGTCAACCTGATCCCGCGATTTTATGACACGCTTTCCGGAACCGTGCGCGTAGGCGGGCGCGATGTCAAGGACTATACCCTCCAAGCGCTGCGTGACGGCGTGTCGATGGTGCTGCAAAACGGCACGCTCTTTTCCGGCACCATTGCCGATAATCTCCGCTGGGGCAAGCCCGACGCAACCCTTGCGGAAATGCAGAAGGCGTGTTCCATCGCCTATGCGGACGAATTCATCGACCGCTTTGCCGACGGCTATGAAACGATGCTCGAGCAAAACGCCGCCAACCTATCCGGCGGTCAAAAACAGCGTCTGCGCATCGCCCGCGCCGTCATCAAGCATCCGAAAATTCTGATTCTTGACGATTCCACCAGCGCCGTAGACATGACGACCGACGAGCACATCCGCAGCGCGCTGCGCAACGCTCTGCCGGGCACAACAAAGATCATCATCGCGCAGCGCATCGCTTCTATCATGTCATGCGACCGTATCCTCGTTTTGGACGAGGGAAAGCTTTCGGATATCGGAACGCACGAGGAGCTGATGTCGCGCAGCCATATCTATCGTGATGTCTATCAAAGCCAAATGCGAGAGGAGGCGGCTGTACATGGCGAAGGTTGAGCTGCGGAATTACCGCAAGGCACGCACGCCCTTCCGTACGCTCCTGCGTCTGTTCCGCTATTTTAAGCACTGCCGCCCCATTTTGATCTGCGCGCTTCTTTCCATCCTTATCTATACCGCTGCAACGGTTGCTTCGTCCTATTGCATGCGGCCTCTGGTCAATTTGTTGGAGGGCAGCGGTCTTACCCCGAGTGAGACGCAGGCAAAGTACCTTGCCCTATTGCTCGGTCTGGCAGGGCTTTACCTGTTGAGCGCGGTGACGAATTATCTGCTGAACCGTCTGATGCTGGAATGCAGCACGGTCATCATGCGCGAGTTGCGCACGGAGCTTTTTGCGAAAATGCAGCGGCTTCCCATCAGCTACTTTGACGAGAATACCAACGGCAGCCTCATGAGCTATTTCACAAACGACATTGAAGCAACCAACGAGCTTTTACAGCACAGCATCACGCAGCTTCTGATCTCTGTAATCTCTCTAATCGGTACGATTGCCATGATGCTTGTGTTAAGCATGAAGCTCTTTGCCATCATGGTTGTTCTCGGCGCGATTGTCACCGTCGTTGTGCGCATCACGACAAAGATCAGCGCCCGCAGCTATCGGGCGCAGCAGAAAAACGCCGCAGAGGTCAACGGCTATATCGAGGAGATGATTGCCGGGCAGCGTGATATCAAGGTTTTTACGCACGAAGCGGAGGTCATGCGGGACTTTGCCGTTATCAACGAGAAGCTGTATGCCTCGGCAACCACGGCAACCACCGTCACCTCCATGGTGGGCCCCATTTTAAACAACCTCTCCCATATTTTCTACGCTCTCACCTGCGCCATCGGCGTGGTTTGGCTTACGGGCGAGGGCACGGGCGGTATACTTATCACCTTCCTGCAATACATCCGCAATTTTGCCGAACGCGTCAGCCAAATCTCCGAGCAATTCAATTCCATCATGCTCGCTCTTGCCGGCGGAGAGCGTATCTTCGATGTGCTGGATATGCCGGACGAGCTTGACGAGGGCAGCGTCCGTTTGAAGCAGCGCGGCAGAGAATACGACTGGGTGCGCGCCGACGGAACAACGGTTCCTTTGCAGGGAGATGTCCGCTTCCACAATGTCGATTTCTCCTATGTTGCGGGAAAGCCCGTTCTGCAAAATCTCTCGCTTTACGCAAAGCCGGGGCAAAAAATCGCCTTTGTCGGCTCCACGGGCGCGGGCAAAACCACAATCACCAACCTCATCAACCGATTCTACGATATTCAGGGCGGTCAAATCACCTATGACGGCATTGATGTCCGCGAAATTCAGAAGGACGACCTGCGCCGCTCCCTCGGTATTGTTTTGCAGGATACCCACCTGTTTACCGGCACGGTCATGGAAAACATCCGTTACGGCAAATTAGACGCAACAGACGAGGATTGCATCCGTGCGGCGAAGATCGCCAACGCGCACTACTTTATTTCCCATTTGCCCGATGGCTATGAGACGGTGCTGCATTCCGACGGTGCAAATCTGAGCCAAGGGCAGCGGCAATTGATTGCCATCGCCCGCGCAGCCGTCTCCGAAGCCCCCGTGCTCATTTTGGATGAAGCGACCTCCTCCGTCGATACGCGCACGGAAAAGCTGATTGAACGCGGCTTAGACGGTCTGATGCGCGGACGCACGGTGTTTGTGATTGCGCACCGCCTGTCCACTGTCCGAAACGCCGACGCCATTCTTGTGTTGGAAAACGGAAAGGTCATCGAACGCGGCAGCCATGCAGACCTTTTGCAGCAAAAGGGACAGTACTACCGCCTGTATACAAACATGACGGAGCTTTCCTGATGCACTTGACGCAATAATACACAGGCAAGCGCCAAAGCATTTCCGGACGAGTCTCCCCCCTGTGCTGCAAAAAACATCGGAGTCAGGTACAGCGCCTGACTCCGATGTTTTTGATAGAGTTTTTATTCCAAAGGAAGCAGAAGCTTCTGCCCCGGATAGAGCATATCGGGGTCGTTGATCCCGTTCAGTCCGACAATCATTCGCCAATTCGCCGCATAGTCAATCCCGTTTTCCGCGCAGATGGAGCTGAGGCTGTCCCCCGGGTTCACTGTATATACGATAAAGCTGGCATATTGCACCTGCTCTGTTTGGGGCTGTGCGGGCGGTTCTTCCGGCGCCGGTGTCTGCTCGGTTTGCTGCTCCGGATTCTCCGAAGCTTCCGCAGCATACTCCGTCGGAAGCTCCTGTTGCAGGGCGGAAAGCTGTTCCTCCTGTTGACGGAGCTGCTCCTCCTGCGCCTGCACTCTCTGTGTCAAGGTTTCCTGCTCCCTGCTCTGCTTTTGATAGCCGTGATACAGCAACGCAGTTGCAGCCGTCAGTGCCGCCGTGAGGAGTAACAGCAAAGCAAATAGAATGGGAACAAGCTTTTTGCGCTTTCCGTGCGTTTCACCCCGTGCGGCTTGCTGCTCCCGCGCTTGCTTAATTTTCACGGGCTTATCCGGGTCATCGTAGACATAAAAGCCCGGCAGCTTTTCAATTTTTCCGTTTTTTCGGCAGAAAAAGCCTCGCATATTTTGAACCGGATCTATCACATACGCCACTTGAAACGGCAAATTAAAAAAGTTCTCTTGGATAAACAAATCATAATTTGAAAGGAAGATGCCATAGCTCGGGTGCGTATGCTGCCAGCCGACAATCTTATCCTGCGGGAAGCTGCGCTCCTTCTCTTTATAGACATAGTCCCATGTTTCATGGGTAAAGGTCAAGGTTGACGCTGAGGCATCGGTGTATTTTGCCTCAATATAAGCGGAAATCACAACATGGGTTTTCCCGAGCGCCTCGGTATGGCTGCCGAGCAGAATGCTTCCCAGCTCCTTTGTGGTATTTGAAGCCGCAAATTTTTCCAGCGCTCGATAGACCTCCTGCTTGATATAAACCTTTACCTCCTCGTTTTCGGGCGAGCCGACGGAAACAAAATTCAGCGGAAGCTGCATCGGCTGTTCCTCCTCACGTTCGCTCTCAAAAAGCTCAATTTCAAATTCTTGATTCATAGCAATCTCCTTCAGGCAAACAGCGATATGATCAAAACAATCAAATAAACGGCAGCGCCGATTGTCGCAGCCGCATTATTGACGCCTCCTTTGCGCAAAAGCAGGTTCTCCTTCCGCACCGGCAGAAGCTTTGCGGCATCTGCAACAAGCTCCTCAATTTGCAGGAGATAAAGATAATTTGCAAACATCGCCAGCACGGCATATCCCAGCGTCAGGAGCAGCCAAAGCCACAGGTTGGAAAGCAGCGTAACCACGCACGCCGCAAGCAGAACTGCCGCACCGTGCCCGTACATTTTTCGATAGAGGAGCCAAAACGGCGCGAAAAGAAATGCCGCCCAGTTCCATGAGAGCAAAGCGTGATTTGCACGCAGCGTTTGGAAAATCGGAAGATAATACTCTGTTTTTTCCGCAATGAATTGTTCCGGTGTAGGATTGGGCGAAGCAAAGGCTCTGAACGCCGTCTGTGACACAGGCGCGGCGTAGGGGCGGTCAAACCGAATTGCCTGGAAATTGCCCGATTCAGAGCGCTGCACATAGTTGGGCTGCGCTGTTTGCCTCGATGACTGGATTGTGCCTAAGCAGCCAAAGGTCGTGCAGCCCTGATTTTCAATCCAGCACTCCTTATGGTGCGGCATCTCGCATGCACTGCAAACAACGATCTCATCCGCTTCTTGCAGCGCGCTTTTACAAAAAGGGCAAAGCTTACCGGCGTATTGGTTCATCCCGCCTCATCCCCATTGCTCGTCTCGTCGTCGGAGTCACTCTGCGGCGGCAGCTCCTCAGTCGCTTCCGGCGCAGTGTTTTCCGTCGGTTCCGCGCGCTCGGTGGATGCTGTTTCCGTCGTATCGGCATCCTTCATACGCTGCTCCAAGGCAGAGATTCTTGCAAACAATTCGTTCAGATAGTCTTCCGTCTGGCGGAAGCCGTCCTCTATGCTGCTTGCATTTCTCTGCACCGAAGCCTTCAGCGTATTGAATTCCCGTTGCAGGCTGAACAGGGAAAAGCACAGTGCCGCAACACAAAATGTCAGCACACCGAGAAGGATGTTTTTAAACAGTCTGCCGCGAACAGGCTCCCTTCGCTCCGCGACCTCCGAAGCTTCCTGTCTTCCCTCAGTAATTTTGATGCCCGGCTTGTCAAACAGGTAAAAGCCTTTGCAGCGCTCAAGGCTCCCGTTGATCCAAAAGAATAATCCTTCCGTGTTCTGTATCGGGTCTACCACAAACGCGACCTCATAGTCCTCCCGAAAGAAATTTTCCTGAATAAACTTATCATGTCCCGACAAGAAAATGCCGAAATTGGGATGCGTATGGATCCATCCGACAATCTTTTTCGACGGGAATTTTTTGTCAATCGTCTTGTGCCAATAATTCCATGTCTCATGCGTAAACGTCAGTGTCGTCGGTGTTGCCTCGCAGCCCTGCGCCTCAATGAAGCCTTCAATCACAATGTGCGTCTTATCAAACGCTTGGATGATTCTCCCGACCAGCACGCCGCCGCTCTCGTTCACCGTCTTTTTCTCCGCAAATTTATGGATCTCCCGATAGACCTTTTGCGAAATATAAATATTCTTGTTTTCTTCGACATGCTCGCCAACCGGCACGATATTCTGCGGGAGTAGATTTTCCGCAGCCGCGTCTTTGGAAGCGGCAGGCTTTTTTCCTCTCTTTTTTGCCATCTCACTCACTCCAATAAGTCGATTTCAAAGTCTGTCCGTTCTCTCGGATCTTGGACGTATTTGAGATTCTTGCGTTTTTCATGGGAAAGCAGACCTGCAAGCACGATGTTCAGTATGATCGAGCAAGCAGCTACTCCCAGCGCGATATACAGCAGTGGAGAGTTCTTCGTGACCGTTCTTGCCGCTTCCTCCGGCGCAGACGCCTCGGTGTGCGTCGGCAAGCTGACATTGGGTTCCTCGGCGCTCTTTTCAATATGACCGACGACATTCCCTGCGGCATCCAGCGGTAACTCAAGCTCCCTGATGTATTCGCAAACGGTTTCCATCGGGATCGCGAGTCCGATTCCCTCACTGTCCGCAAGCTTCATGGTGTTGACGCCGAGAACCTCCCCGCGTTCGTTCAGCAGCGGCCCGCCGCTGTTTCCCTCATTGATGGCAGCGTCAAGCTGGAAATAGCTGTCGCTGCCGATCATTCTGTCCTTTGCGGAGAGGATCCCCTTTGTCAGCGTATACGCCATGCTTTTCGGTGCGCCGACGGCAAAAACATCGTCTCCGACGCGGAGCTCCTCTTGATCCGCAAGCTTGAGGTATTGCAGCGTAACGCCCTCGACACCGAGCACGGCGATATCCCTTCGCTCGTCCATGCCGATGATAAATGCGGCATATGCTTCTCCCCCATAGGTGTGCACGACCACCTCCGACGGATTGGAGATCACATGCGCGTTGCTGATGATACAGTTCTCCCCAACGGCAAATCCGCTGCCGATGGCATTGCCGGAATAGATGACAAACACGGACTCATACACCGCTTCCGCGTCAAAAAGGATTGCTGCGGCAGAAAACGCGAAAGCGAACAATACCGCTGCGGCAAAACAGAGAATCAACACACGTTTTAAGCCTTTCATGGTATTGTCCGCCTTCCGTAAAGATATCCGAAGCCCGCCGAAACAGCTTGCGTTCAATGTTCAGCGAAATTCATAACGGATCGCAGGGATCACTTTGTATGAAATACAAGGACAGAATTGCCGATTGCAATTGTGTCTCCCTTTCTGAGCACATGCCTTGCAATGCGGCTTCCGTTGACAATCGTACCCATCGGTGTGCCACAGTCATAGAGAACATAGCTGCTTCCCTGTAACTTAATGTCGCAGTGATGCGGCCCGACAAGCTTATCCTTGAAAAGAACAATCGTATTCTTGCCGTTGTTGCCGATGCTCGTTGTTCCGGCAAAAACGAGGTATTCTTTTCCTTCGAACTCGCCGCGGATCACCTTGAGCCATGCCTGCTTTGCAAACTGCTCCAATAAGCCGACACCCAAGCCGATCAACAGACCCATCAGAACGATGCCGACGCCTCTGGATACAATGTCATTCGGAATCAGATCACAGATGAAATTGAACAGGAAACCGCCAAGGAAAGCCCCGACAATGCCGCCGAGAACGCAGAACAGGATACGCTTCCCGGCAGGCTTAATCAAGCCCACGGACAAGCCGACGCCAAGACCCATGACAGCCCAGCCGAGCCCTCGAATCAAGGCCAAAGCAAGCGCAGAGCTGTCATCCTTCAGCATCGTTGCATACATCCACTGCGCAAGATAGCCGCTGATAAAGCCGAGCACGATGGAGCACAGCGCGCCGACGGCGGCGTACAGCAGTGCTTTTTGCGCCGAGCCGTAGAACACGCCCTCGCCGATGCCGAGGAAAATGCCAATCATCAGCGCGATAATGGCGCTCCAAATCGCCGAATCCAGCCTTACCGCATTGGCAACCACATCGCCGATTGCATCTCCGTCCTCGTCAAACTCATAATAATATGCGCTGTAGAACGCTTCCTCGGCTTTTTCATCATACTCCTCATATTCGTCAAAATATTGAAGCGCCTTATCATTCGCTTCGTAGGAGTACCAGCTCATAAAAGCGTCGGTGTCGTCAGGGTCGATATTGTTCTTCTTCGCGTAGGACACAAATTCCTGATATCCATTTTCAAATGCCTCGTCCGCGCGGTCGGAAGCTTCTATCCACTCGCCAAGATAAGGATAGCCCATTGCATTTAGAATATCGGACTCATCGAACAAGCCGCCAATCAAATCGGAGAGAATAAAACCGAGCAGCGCGCCAAGGAGCCCCCACAGGATGCCCTTTACCAAGATGGTCTTAAAGTTGACCCTTCTGCTCCTCTGCCCGGCTCCGTCACGCAAGGTCTGCATTCGCTGAGCAGTCGGTACAAACGTAATGCCGGCAAGCTCCTCCGCCGTGATCTCAAAGTCGTTTCCATCGTTCGGTGCCTCATCTACGGGCATAGCGGGCACGTCCAAAGCCATATGGTTCTCAAGCAGCTCCGTTTTCTCCGGCGGCTCCACTACTTCTGTGGCATCGTCAAAAAGATCAATCTCCACCGACGCGCTTGCGGAGGCATAGTCCGCAACATGCAGCTCCGCCGTTCCGACAGGGAATAGGTGCTTGTTCTCAATTGCCCACTTTGCAGCGTCAGCGCACAGAGGACTGGCGGAGTTCCATGATTTATACTGGATCATATCGCCGATATGAATGATAATATCCGAAAGGGACTCCCCTGCACCCCAAATATCCCCGATACAGATTTGACCGTCGCGGAAGTTCGGATGCCAAATCGGTGTTAGGATCCTGCAAATCGGCTTGTAGCGCGGATACTCCGCGTGCAGCGTAATTTCTACCTCATGGCGGCAGAGAACGCCGATCTGACCGTCCGGCTGCACATAAATGCCGTTAACATAATAAGTAACATGGTATTTTTCCGGAGGTTCGGCGCCGACAGGTGTTACAACGATATATTTGTGACCTGCAAAGTCCCTCTTCACCTGTTCCCAGTCAGAGTAAAGTCTGCGCATTCTTGCAGTCATACGTTTCCCTCCCTATATGCCGTCAAATACTTCCGCCTCGTCCGCAGAAAGCTCGTAGTATCGTGTATGCATCCCGCTTCTTCCGCAGAGAATGTGCAGCAGCGGAAGTCCGATCTCAAACGGTGTTTTATCCAAGAACGGTTCTGTTCCGCTCAAGCTGTGAACGCTGTCAAAACGCAGCTGTCCGCCGCATTTGGGGCAAACAAGCGTTTCACCCCTCAGCTTATGTACCGGCAAAAACAGTGGCCTTTCCTCTCCGCAAGCGCAGACAGCCTCGGTCGCTATCTCGCGGTCAAAATCAAGGACCGCATTTTCGCCCATATCATGCCGCACCTGCTCCAGTATTTCCCGCAGCGTGACGCTTCTTGCGGACCATGGCATCTCCACGATTTCCTCATAAATGTCGTGACTCATGCAGTCCGGCTTCTCCTGATATTCCACAACATAGGAGTCATGCGTCAAGCCGTTAAAGACATAGCCCTTGCCCGCAAGCGTGGGCAGGTTTCTGTCGCTGTGCAGCAGCTTCAGCATCTCCTGCACCTGAATTCCCGCGATAATGGAGGATGAGGTGGGCGTGGTCGGAATCTTCCCCTCCGACATCTGCTGATGCGTCAGTAAAGCGCAGGATTTCCGCTTGTTAATCAGCCTCCAGTCCATCTCCGTCATGGTGCACTCATAACATGCGCCGTGTCCCGGGACAAACACCCGTGCAAAGCCGTTCAGCGCCTCAATCGCGCCGTCAATCCACGGCTTGTTGACCTTATAGCAGGACTGATTGATCGCAAGGCGGGCTTCCCGATTATCCAAGCCACCGAGTACAACGTCCATCCTCCGAAACACGCCGAGTCCCACGTCATCAATCACGTTTGACACAAACGCCTTGACCTTCACATCGGGATTCATCTCCATCGCGCGTTCCGCAGCCACCTCTGCCTTATAGCGTCCGACGTCTCTTGCGCGATAAAGGACGGAGCGCGTCAGGTTGGTGCTTTCAATCGCGTCGATATCAAATACAAGGATCCTCCCGATTCCGAGAAGCGTCAGATTCTTAATCAACTCGTTCCCGAGCGCCCCCGCGCCGACGACCATTACCGTCGCCCTTCGCAGACGATCCTGATCCCACCACGGAATTAGACGCAGTCTGCTGTAGCGGTCCTCCTCAAAGTCCTCATGGCGCAGCTCAATTTCCCTCTCCATCGCAGCCCTCAGCCTGCCGTGATTTCCGGCTGCAAGCGCAGTACATCCCCGTCGCGCACCCTGGCTTCGCCGAGCGTCTGCGTTTCAAGAAGCTGCCGTCCGGTGACCTTGTGGATAAATTTGTAGCTGATGGGATTCCCATCCGGGCCGACAGAGGGAAGCTTGATTTTTTCAATCAGCTTCACCATAATAATGCCGCAAATGATATCGTCCGGCAAGCCGACCTTTTGCTCCTTATTGCCGGTAGCGTCCACGATTACAACATTCACTTTTCCCATAATTAACGCTCCTTTTCAGCGCATTTTCTTTTTATTCACAGCTCATTTCAGAATATCAATTTTCCGTTTTAAGCCCTCAGCACGTTCCGCAGTCACCCCAACCGGTTAGTTGTTTGTTTTTTTATAGGTAACCTCAAGACCCTTATCCGGGTGATATTTCCACGAAACAGTGATGCCCAGCTCCTCGAAGGTCTCTGTCTGCTTGCCGTCCGCTCCGGTGGTCTCGCCCATTTCGCTGATCAGAGAATCCGGCAGCCCCAAAGCGTTGTTCACGTCCTCAACGGCATAATAAGCGGAGGGATACGCCAAACCGTTATCATCCTCGTCATAAGGATTGGTGTCAATGCTCAAATAACTGCCGTCGGAACCGACCTTCGCCCAAACAGGGCTGCAATACTCATCATAAAGCTTTTCAAAATCAGGACCCTTGCTCCCGCTGAGAGATACGATCAAAACAATAGCAATGATAACAACTGCGGCTGCGGCAATGCCGATGATCAGCGGCAGCATTTTCTTTTTACTGTTGGTCTTTTGAACGCCCGCGTTATACTGATTGATCGCGGAGGCTACTGTAGCGTCAACGGTAAGTCCTGCCTTATGACCGCATCTGTGGCAGAATTCCTGCCCATCCTGCAGTTCTGTGCCGCAGTTCGCGCAGAAATTCGTCTGCTTTCTGGCTCTGGGCGTTCCGCATTTCGGACAAAAATCCTGCCCGTCTTCGAGTGCATTGCCGCAGGTTCCGCACACTGCCGCCGGACGAGGGGGCTGCGCCGCATATTGCTGCTCCTTACAGCCGAAGGTCGTGCACCCTCCATTTTCTGCCCAGCAGTTTTCGTGATGCGCAATGCCGCAGGTAGGACAGACGATAACTGCGTCCCCCTCTTTCAGTTCCGTTTTGCAGAATGGGCACACCTTGCCGACATAGCTTTCCATTCGCAGCTCCTCCTTTTCTACAGTTGTTGTAATATGTGACCGACTCCACCGGGCAAAGCAAGCAGAGCCTATACATGGATTGTACATTAGGTCATTCAATTTGTCAAGGCGTTCCCCCGTATTTTGTAAAATATCGCCCGCATAATCTTATGGGCATGCTGCCTTTGCAAGCAAAAACCACTTTCCACCCAAATTTGCGGGAGAAAGTGGTTCTGTCTATGGTTGATCGCGTTGGCAGCGTCCTTCTGTCAAAGCGCAAGGCTCACTTCACGGAAGCATTGCTTTTCCGCAGCTCTTCCACTGTTTTTCCGGTCAGCGGATGACGCTTCCACGGCGCGATTTGCGACAGAGGAATGAGCACAAAATCCCGCAGATGCATTTCCGCATGGGGAATATGCAGCGTCGGCGTGTCTATTACCATGTCGTCATACAAAAGAATATCCAAATCCAGTGTTCGCGGGCCCCAACGGATCTCCCTGACGCGGTTCGCCTCCTGTTCAATGCCGTGAAGCACCTCCAACAGCTCCTCCGGTGCCAGCATGGTACGCAGCTCCAGTGCGCCGTTGAGGAAATCGTCCTGCTCCACGCCGCCGTAGGGTGCGGTCACCAGATAATCGGAAACCTGCTTCACCTGACAATCCTTGCGTTCCTGCAAGCGCTTCACCGCCATGTCGAGATAGCCTTTTTTGTCCCCCATATTGGAGCCGAGGGCGATATACGCCGTATGCCAGCCTCGGCTGATCTCCACGGAAACCGTCTCCAACGGAAGACCGATGGGTGCCCACGGCTTTTCCAGCTTCAGCTCTACCTGCTCGGTCAGCGGGAATTCCAGCAGCAGCGCACAGGCAAGCTGCTCCGCAACGCTTTCCAGCAGCTTCCACGTATGCTCTGTGACAAACGCTTGAATAAAATGGCTGACCTTCCCGTAATCAATCGAAAAAGCAAGCGCATCCGTCAGTCCTGCCTTTCTGGTATGGGTATGCAGGACGGCGGAGATCACAAATTTTTGCCCGAGTGCGTTCTCCTCCGGATAAACGCCGTGCTTCGCAAACACTTCCAAATGCTGAATAGTAATCTTATCCATCTTATCTTTTACCCGCCTAAAACAGCCTCGGTCATCAGAATCGCTCGTTTGTTTTCCTTCACATCATGCACGCGGACAAAGGCGCAGCCCTTCATCACACCGATCACCGTCGTCGCAACCGTTCCTTCGACGCGCTGATCCGCAGGAAGGTCAAGCGTCAGCCCGATCACGGATTTGCGGGAGGTTCCGAGAAGGATTGGGAAGCCGAGGGCGTGCAGCATGTCCACATGGCGGATTGCGCTGAGATTCATCTCATAGGTCTTTCCGAAGCCGACGCCCGGATCCAGAATGATCTTGTCGTCCGCAACGCCCGCATCCCTTGCGATCTGAACGCAAATCTCCATATCCTTTATCATGTCTTCCATGAAATTCTGATAGACAGCTTCATGCCGGTTATGCATCAGGCAGCAGGCAGCGCCGTATTGCGCGGTCAGCTCCGCTACCCTGCTGTCATGGCGGAAGCCCCAAATATCGTTCACCAAATCTGCGCCCGCCTGCAGCGCCGCCTCCGCGACCTTGCTCTTGTAGGTATCGACGGATACGGGGACATCAAAGCGTTCCTTGACTGCTTCAATCACCGGAACCACGCGGGCAATTTCCTCTTCATCCGAGATCACCGTATGTCCGGGACGGGTCGATTCCCCGCCGATATCCACAATATCCGCGCCGTCGCGAATCATCTCCTCCGCATGGCACAGCGCCGCGTCCATTCGGTTAAACCTTCCGCCGTCCGAGAAGGAATCCGGCGTCACATTGAGGATTCCCATAATATAGGTTTTGTGCTTTACATCAAATTCTCTGTTGCCGATCTTCATAGTCGTCTCCTGTGATACTCGTCAGTATTCAATCCAAATATTTTTCTTTTCCTCCGACCAGTTGCACGCCTCCCGCACCGGGCACGCAAAGCAGAGTCGGGATTGTTTATCCGCCCGATAAAGATAGGCGCTCAGAGCTTCAGCACCCGCCGCGTCTTGTTTTCTATGCACCGAGACAGCACTTTGCACGGACTGTATCTCGTCGGCATCGAAGCCGCAGTCCCGCATAATCTCTCCCGCAAGCCGCGCGCCCGCAATGTCGTGGGGCGTTCCGCTGACGAGCTGCTCATACCTTCCGATATCGTGCAGCAGCGCAGCCGCGTAAATCACATCTTTTCTGAGCTTTGCGCCGTCCTCCAAGGCGTAGATATACATCAGCCTTGCCACGTCCAAAAAATGCTCCATCGTGTGCCGGCAGAAAACGCGGGCTTCCTCCGCTTCTTGCAGGCTTTTCCACAAGGTCTGAAACAGCGGGTGACTCTGTATGCGGTGAACGCGCTCCATATCTCTTATCGAATGCTCCATGTTTTCAGCAATGCACCATCTGCAAGAAGGTCTGCTGCAAAGAATAATCCTCCGCAAACACGCCCCGCACAATCGTGGTCACTGTCTTGCTGCCCGGCTTCTGCACGCCTCGCATGGTCATGCACATATGCTCCGCTTCGAGCATCACCATGACCCCCTTGGGCTTCAGATATTTTTCCAAAGCGTCCGCAATCTGCGCCGTCATATTTTCCTGAATCTGCGGACGTCTGGCAAATACCTCCACGGTGCGCGCAAGCTTACTCAAACCGGCAACACGACCGTCCGGAATATACGCCACATGCGCCTTGCCGTAAAACGGAAGCAGATGATGCTCGCAGACGGAATAAAAGGTGATGTCCTTTTCCAAAACGATATTGTTGTTAATCGCCTGAAATTGCTTGTTCAGGTGCGTGGCAGGATCCTCATAAAGGCCTCCGTAAATCTGCTCACACATCCGTGCAATCCGCTCCGGCGTTTCCAACAGTCCTTCCCGCTCGACGTCCTCGCCGATGCCTTCCAGCATCAGTCGAACGCCCTGTTTGATTTTTTCATGATCCATCATGTCCCATACCACCTTAAATCGTTTCGGGATGTCGGCATTTGGACAAACAAAAAACATCCCGTTGTGAATCAATTCGGGATAAATAATAGTATATCCCTTCACAATCGAGATGTCATTCATCTGTGTGTTGCAACGGGTGCGAATTCCATATCGTAAGACGAGCTTTTCGTTTCCGCGGCAACTCCCCATCCACCGAACACTTGACGCATGGAATCCTATTTTGCATATTATTTATCTGCGGCTATTATACTATGGTCATTCCGAGAATTCAACCCATTTTTGCACAGCCCGTAGAAAAAGTATGTGTCAAGTAAATATTGGCAATTTCCCTTTTTCAAAAACCAAGTGAAAAT
>JBJFGB010000010.1:0-1647 GCA_051892295.1 Faecousia sp.
GATCAGGGTGCCGTTGGTGAAGGCGAGGAAGGCGCAGTCCGAATGCTTCTCGCACAGGCGGATCAGGTCGTTCTTGCGCACCAGCGGCTCGCCGCCGGAATAGATGTACACGTAAGTGCCAAGCTCCTTGCCTTGCACGATGATGTTGTCCAGCTCTTCAAAGCTCAGGTTCAGCTTGTTGCCGTACTCTGCGGCCCAGCAGCCGGTGCAGTGCAGATTACAGGCGCTGGTGGGGTCCATCAGGATCGCCCAGGGAATGTTGCACTGGAATTTGTCCTGGAGCCTGGAGGACATGGGTGTGCCGATCATGGAGCCGTTGACCACCGCAGTCTCGATCAGAACCTTGCGCTGCTGGTCGTCGATGTCCGTCCAGAGGCTCTTGATCAGCCGCGACCAGTTGTTGTCCGGGTCGCTGACGGCTGCGCGGATGTTCCGAACCTGATCCGTGATGCCGTTGCCTTTGTCATGGGCCTCCAGGTAGTCCAGCAGCTTGATCAGGTTGGCATCGGGATCCTTGTCCAGATAGTTGTAGACCTGTTTCATTGCAAAGCCCTTCAGCTTGTCCGAGATATTCATTTTGTTTCCACCTTTCATCTGATAACAGTTTTCATTGGTTTCAAACGGGAGTGAAGCGGGACTTTAACCGCCGATGACGGCGATCAGACACATGATGCCGCATACCACGAACACCACGGACGAAAAACCGTGTCCCAGCAGCGCCGGATTGAATACGTTCGTCGGGATGCCGCCGTTTTCGCGCTGGCGCTTCATCTCTCGGGTGCCGATGATGTAAGCGGCGATAAGCGCGATTGCCGTGAGGATGCCGAGGGCGATGCTGTGGGTAGCGTAGTGAATCAGCATCAGGATCGTTCCAATGACGGCCAAAATCAATGAGAGAGTTGCCATAGTATGATCTCCTTTCCTGTACGTTCTTGGTGAAGGCCTGCATACAGCTTACATGAATCCTTGAAATTATGACACTGACAAAAACGGCTGTTTCCCCTAATTTAGTAGAAACAGCCGTTTTTCATCAAAAATAGTAGAAAATGCAATTTTTCTATACAAGAAAGTGAACCAGAAAGATCAGCGGGGCGAGCAGATAAATTGCCAGGCCCTTCCAGAACGGGAGCGCTCTTGCCGGTACTGCGTCGTCCCCGACGGCGGCAGAGGGATCCATGGGCAAGGATTGCGCATGCAACTCCTGCATGTGCGCTTCCAGCTGCCGGTTGACCCCTTCGCTCTGAATCATCAGCATCACCTCGGTGTCGATGTAGGCGCTGCGCATGTCGAAATTGAAGGAGCCAAACACGCTGATGTCGCGATCAATCAGCATGGTTTTGGTGTGCATGGATGCATCTCCCTGAAACGTGGAAATCTCTACGCCCGTGCGCAGCAGGGAACGCCTTCGCAGCAGCATGTCGGAGGATGCGATCAGATTGTTCCCACCGGCCCTTGAGTTGGTCAGCACGCGGTTTTCTACGGGTAAATGCGACAGCTCCTCCAAATCGCGCCACATTCTGCTGTCAAGCACGAGATATGGGGTTTGAATCCATACCCTTTCGTTGGCAGAGCGCATGAGTGCGGACAGGGAATCCCATACCTCCGGGCTAGTCGCCGTCGTCCGGATGGGATTGACCATCAGCGCAT
>JBJFGB010000011.1:0-26275 GCA_051892295.1 Faecousia sp.
TGCCTCACGCGGTTAACTTAATGACATTGGGACATGTCCCCGCCGGTGCAGGAACTACCGACTGCGTACAAATTTGTTCGGTTGTACTGTCTGCCGCCTCGCGGTCTTAGGGGACATATCCCCGCCCTACAGCGGATGTGTCAAGGAACCCGTCCCCGTGACACACGTCCCCGTGACACACAAAACACACCCTGCCTCCGGTGGAAGCAGGGTGTGTTTGCAGATTGGCTTATTGATTGAAGAGTTGCTTGCGCTTGTTGAAGTATAAGACGTTAATCACAATCATTACGATTGAAACGACGATGCTTGTGACGGTGGGAACGATATCCAAATCAGTAAGCGAGATTCCGGTGCCGGAGATGACCAGAGCAACGCCGAGGAGATAGACGATATTACTCAGCGCGGAAAGCCCGTAGGTCAGGTAGAGACACAGGGGGCCGTTTTTGTAGTAACCCGACAGACGGAAACGCGTGAAAATGGAGAAGGCAGCCAAGACAAGCAGGAGCAGACCGACGATAATGTCTACCGTCTTCCAACTCGGGAAGATGGCATAAAGCCACTGCGCATCTGCGGAGGAGCCGTTGACCAAACCCGTGAAAAAGCGGATTGCATTGATGGCGTTGACCACCGCGCTCGCAAACAGGGCAAAGTAGATCAGGAATTTGTACCAGTTCATCTGCGGCGCAGCAGCCTGCATCGGCGGATAGGGCTGCTGATATAGCGGCTGTTGGTACTGCTGCTGTTGGTACTGCGGCGGTTGATATTGCTGCTGCGGGTACTGCGGCTGCTGATATTGCTGCTGCGGTGCGGTGTCTATGGTCGGTTTGGACTCCTGCAAGGGCGTGCCGCAGTTTGGGCAAAAACGTCCGGCGGAGGAGACGTCAGTGCCGCAATTCGGACAAAGCATAGGGGGTTCCTCTCTTTCTGTAGGTGATGATTTTATGATAGCAAATGGGAATTGATTTTGCAAGGCGAAAAATTACAAAGGCTGCTTCCTGCGCTATATTTTGTGGATAAGCCGGAGCTTGGGCACAAGTTTGCGATTTTGCTTAAAATAATGAAAATTTCGGTTGACTTTCCCCGGGTTCTTGCGTTATAATACCATTTGCGCAAATATGTGCAATAATTTGGTTTGCTACTGCCGTTTCGGCTGTTGAGCATAATTTTACAGGAGGTGTACACGAGATGCTGCGTACCTATCAGCCCAGAAAGCGCCATCGCGCTAAGGTCCATGGTTTCCGCAAGAGAATGGCTACCGCCAACGGCCGCAAGGTTCTTGCCCGCCGTCGTGCCAAAGGCAGAGCTGTCCTGTCCGCCTAAGGAACCGTGACCGCACCATACTGTTTGAATGTCATCAGGGGCGAACGGAGCGATCTGTTCGCCTTCTTTGTATTGGAGGAAACGCATGGTCGTTTCGCTGAAGGAGAACGCCGCCTTCCGCCGCCTATATTATCGCGGCGCGAACGCGGGCAATCGCTATCTTGTCATCTATTGCCGCCGCAACGGTCTGAAGGTCAGCCGTATGGGTCTGACGGTCAGCACAAAGCTCGGGCACGCGGTCGTGCGCAATCGAATCAGACGCCGTCTGCGCGAAATCGTCCGCCTGCACGAGGACAAGCTCACTCCGGGCTATGATTTCGTAATCGTTGCGCGCTCTGCGGCAGTCGAGGCGGAATTTTCCGCGCTGACCAAGGCGTTCCTGTCGCTGACCGACAAGCTCGGGATGCAGAAAAAGCTGCCCTAATTTGTCATTGCGAACCCAGTGCGCACACTACCCGCAGGGGGTACGCCGCATCCGTAGCGCTCCTTCGTCGCGAACGGCTGCGCAGTGGGTGTGGCAATCTCAGGCTGTAGGTCAGTACGCAGTCGATAGTTCCTGCACGAGATTGCCACGTCGCTGCGCTCCTCGCAATGACAGGGAGAAAGTGCCTGCGAGGCAATTTAGCTGTTCGCTATTCACCATTCACTATTCACTATTCACGAAACAGCCATTCACTCTTCGTCCTTAGCCCTTAGCCCAAAAAGAGGTGTGCGTTTTATGAAAAAGCTCCTGCTTGCGCTGATCCGCTTTTACCGCAAATTCATCTCTCCCGCCTTCCCGGGCAAGTGCCGCTTTATTCCCACCTGCTCGGAATACGGCTTGGAGGCGATTGAAAAATACGGCGCGGCAAAGGGCGGCTGGCTGACATTCAAACGGTTATTACGGTGCAATCCCTTCAATCACGGCGATTTTTATGACCCCGTGCCGTGACCGTCCACCCGCCGCGTCCTGCGGCAGCTACCCCAACCTTTTTGGAGAGTAACGATGTTCAATATTCCCTTTATCCAGATCCCCTTCGGTTATGTGCTGGAGTTCTTCTACAACTTCTTCAGCAACTACGGCATCGCTCTGATTCTCTTCTCGCTGGCAGTGAAGCTCATTCTGCTGCCCATGAGCGCCAAGAGCAAAAAGAGCATGATGAAAACCACCCGCCTTCAGCCGATGGTCAAGCAGATTGAGATCGCTTGCGGCGACGATAAGGCGAAATACCAGCAGGAGGTGCAGAAGCTCTATAAAGAGGAAGGCGCCAGCATGACCGGCGGCTGCCTTTGGGCATTTATCCCCCTGCTCATTCTCATTCCCCTGTATAATGTCATCCGCGAGCCGCTGGAATACCTGCTCCACCTGAGCAGTGAGCAGATCACAGCAGCCAAGGAAGCGCTTGCTGCCCTTGAGGGCGTGTCTGCGGACAAGCTCGATGTCTACTGGCAGTACCGCGCGGCGAGCAATGCAGACCTGCTTCCCGCGGGCGTCGAAGCGCTGAATTTCTTCTTCTGCGGCATTGACCTCGGCTTGAAACCGAGCTGGAAGGTCTGGAATATGCGCACATGGGCAGAGATTGGCGGCTTTATCATCCCGCTTGTCTCCGGCGGTCTGAACTACCTGTCCATGTTCATCAGCCAAAAGATGAACGCCACCGTCGTCCGCGACGAAAACGGCGAGAAGGACGAGGCTGCGGCAAAGTCAGCATCTACAGGCAAAATCATGAATATGCTCATGCCGCTGATGTCCGTGTGGTTCGGCTTTATCATGCCCCTCGGCATTTCGATCTACTGGATCGCCCAGAGCATCTTCGGCATTGTGCAGGACTATTTCCTGACGAAGCATTACCGCAAGGTCTATGACGCCGAGGACGCCGTCAAGCGCGAGAGAGCCGCCCAGCGCGCCGCCGAGGAGGCGGAAAAGGAGCGCATCCGCGCTGCCAAGCGTGCTGCGAATCCCGACGGCATCACCGAAAACACCAGCAAAAAGAAGCAGCAGCTCCGCGATAAGCAAAGCCGTGAGGCTGCCGCAAAGGATTATGAGGCAAAAAAGCGCGCCGCGCAGGGTCTTGCGCCCGAGGAGGCGGCGGAGCTTTTGGGCGGCGAGGAAAACCGCCCCTATGCACGCGGCAGGGCTTATCGGCCTGACCGCTATCGCTCTGACGAAGAAGAATAAGGAGTTATCATGGAAAAATATATAGTCACGACAGGCAAGACGATTGAGCTTGCCATCGAGGCGGCGCTGGCGCAGCTTAAGCTGGACAGAGACAGCGTTTCCGTCGAGGTACTCAAGAACGCGCGTTCCGGCTTCCTCGGCATCGGCTCGTCCCCTGCGGAGGTCAAGGTGACCTACGAGGTGCCCGACGAGGACGTCGCGCCCAAGACGGCGCTCTCCTCCGCCTCCCGTTCGAAGCCGAAGGAACGCCCCGAGATTCCCGTTACCACCGGCGTAATCTCCCGCCCCGGAAAGAAGCCCGAGCCGGAGCAGAAGCCCGCAAAGAAGCAGCCCGAGCGCAAGCCCGAGAAGAAGGCCGAGCAGCGTCCGGAAAAGAAAGCCGAGCCGCGCCCCGAAAAGAAGCCCGAGCGCAAGCAGGAGAAGAAAGCCGAGCGCAAGCCGGAGGCGCAGCCGAAGCCCGTGGAGGCACCGAAGCCCGCCCGCACCTATGCTCCCGCAGAGCCGGGCAGCGTAGAGGAGAAGATTGAAGGCTTCCTCAAGGGACTGCTCGAGCACATGGGCTCCGACGCCGTGCCGCACGCCTACAAGCTCGATGAAGAGAGCTATCGCGCCGATCTGGTCGGCGGCGACGCAGGCCTTCTGATCGGCAGACGCGGCGACACCCTCGACGCCATCCAGTACCTGACCGGCTACGCCATCAACCGCGACCGTGAAAAGCGCCTGCGCATCAGCGTGGATGCCGGCGACTACCGCCTCAAGCGTGAGGATTCCCTGCGCCAGCTTGCCAATAAGATGGCAGCCAAAGCGGTCAAGTACCGCCGCAACTTCACGCTGGAACCGATGAACGCTTACGAGCGTCACATCATCCATGCCGCGCTGCAGGATTATCCCGAGGTCACGACCTTCTCCACCGGCACGGAGCCGCACCGCCGTATCGTCGTTGCCTACGCAAAAGAGAAATAAACCTTCCCCAACCGCTGAGAGCTTTCCCTCTCAGCGGTTTTTGTCAGCGTTTTTTCGGAAGGGGCTACTTGCAAAACAGACCCTGATGCGCTATAGTATTATGTACGCGAAACAAGCCGTTTGCCCGAAAAGGAGAACTGATTATGCTGCAACAAACGCTTTCCGCGCACCGGCGGGCGCTGCACCGGATTGCGGAGACGGACCGCGAGCTTCCGCGCACCGCCGCTTATCTGAAAAACACTTTACAGCAGCTGCCCTGCACGGTCTTTTCACCGGTCGGGGACGCCGTCTGCGCTTATTTTGACTTCGGCAAGCCGGAGACCGTCGCCCTGCGCAGCGACATGGATGCCCTGCCGATCCGCGAACAGACCGGGCTGCCCTTTGCCTCGGAAAACGCCGAGACGATGCACGCCTGCGGGCATGACGGACATATGGCAATCCTGCTGACGCTGGCAGGGCTGCTCCCGACCCTGCCGACTGCGCGGAACGTTTTGCTCGTTTTCGAGCCTGCCGAGGAGACGACGGGCGGCGCAAAGCCCATCTGCGAGACGGGGCTGTTTGAAAGCTATCATGTCACGCGCGTGTTCGGGCTGCACCTGTGGCCCGAGCTGCCGAAAAATGTCGTCGCCTCCCGCGCGGGCGGGATGATGGCGCGCTCCTGCGAGCTGACGGTGACGGTCGAAGGAAGAAGCGTCCACCTTGCCAAATGGAGAGAGGGAGCGGACGCCCTTGCCGCAGCTGCGGAATTTATGATGCGCGCCTACGCCCTTGCGGAGGATCAGCCCTGTCTGCTCCGTTTCGGGCGCATGGACAGCGGCGAGGCGCGCAACAGCGTGAGTAAAGCTTCCGTGCTGCAAGGCTCCCTGCGCTGCTTTGATGACGCGCTCTTTTTGCAATTGTGGGACGGTCTGCACGCGCTTGCGGAGGAGCTTTCCGAGAAAAGCGGGTGCAAATTTGTCCTCTCCCGTTCCGAGGGGTATCCGCCGGTGACGAACGACGCGGCGCTGCTTGCCGAGGTACGGGAGCGCTTCCCGGTGGAGGAGATTGCGCCGACCTTCATCACGGAGGATTTTTCCGAATATCAAAAGCACGCGCCGGGGGTGTTCTTCCTCCTCGGCACCGGCGGCGAGCCGCTGCACTCCCCGCGCTTCGATTTCGACGAAACCGTCCTGCAAACCGGCGTTTCACTGTTCACCGCGCTCCTATAGTCGGTAGTTCCTGCACGCGGGCGGCTGATAGCCGCCCCTACGAGAAATCTTACAGTTCACGCCGTAGGGGCGGCTATCAGCCGCCCGCGGGTACGTAGAAACAAGCTTGTACGCAGTCGGTAGTCTCTGCACGCGGCTTATGACATGTCCCCGCCCTACAATATTCATTTACCCTTCGTCTTTCATAAGAGGTATTATTATGACAAAAACCATTCTTCGGCTTACGCTCTCGGGCACACTCTTGGTGCTGACTGCCATTATGGTGCTTGCGGCAAAATTTCTGACGCCCGTTGTGTTCTCCTTTTACCCCGATTTCTCCCGCGGCGCGATTCAGGTCATCGCGGCAATCACCTCAATCCTTCCGATTGCGCTGTGCGAGCTGCTTCTGGTATTTCTCCTGTTCTGGTTCATTTTTACCCTTGTGCGCGCCATCAAACGGGCGCGGATGGTGCGGTGGCTGACGGGCGTGCTGCTGTCCGTTTGCATCCTTGTGACGGTGTTTGTGGGGCTTTGGGGTCTGAATTACTACGCTCCGCCCATGCAGGAGCGCTTGGGCATCGAAAGCCGCCAATACTCCGCCCGGGAGCTGGAAGAGGCGACGATCTACTACCGCGACATGGCAAATGCACTCGCGCCGCAGGTGGAGCGCGATGCGGACGGCGTCATGGTCGAATATGATTTTGACACCCTTGCCGAACAGGCGGGTGAGGGCTTTGAGACGCTTGCAAAGACCTATGACTGCTTTGACGGCTCGACCGTCCGCGTGAAAAAGCTCCTGTCCAGCCCGCTCATGGGCAAGATCGGCATGACCGGCGGCTTCATCTGCTTCACCGGCGAGAGCTGCGTCAGCACGACGACGCATAGTGCGTCTATGCCCTTCACGATGTGCCACGAGATCGGGCACCGCATGGCATTTGCCCGGGAGGATGAGGCGAATTTTGCCGGATTTTTGGCCTGCGCGGCAAATGAGCGCCCCGAATTCCGCTACTCCGGCTACTATGCCGCCTTCCGCTATTGCTATAACGCGCTCTATAAGGCGGACCCGCAGGCGGCGCTGGAGGTCTGGTCGGGCGTGTGCCCCGAGATTGCGGCGGATTGGAACGCATCGGTGGAGCACTACGAAGCCATCCGCAGCGAGACGGCAGCCGAGGTCACGGACAATGTGTATGATACCTATTTGAAATCCTTCTCCGTCGAATCAGGCGTGCAATCCTATGGGGAAGTCACGGACCTGCTTCTGGATTGGTACTTTGGAGGGAAAGCATGAAACGCCGCATTCCGCTTTGTTATGCACTGCTGCAAGGAGCGATTTGGGGGGCTTACGGCTTCCTGTTCTCCTTCGCCAACCGTTATCTGCTGGCGCGCGGGCTGTCAAGTCTGCGGATTGGGCTGATCCTCGGCGTTGCGACGGGAATTTCCTTCCTGCTTCAGCCGCTTTTGACGGCGCTGAGCGACCGAATCCGCTTTTTCTCCTGCCGCCGCATTTTGTTCCTGTGCGCGGGATGCATGACGCTGTGCGCAGCGGCGCTGCTGCTGCGGTTGTCCACGGCGGTGATCGTTATCCTGTACGCCTTTGCGTGCGTGTGCTTGCAGGTTCTGCCTGCCTTTGCCAACGCCCTCGGCATGAACGCCATCCGCAACGGAAAGACGCTGAACTTCGGCGTCTCGCGCGGAATCGGCTCCGTGCTTTTTGGCGTGGCGGCGCAGGTCGCGATCCCGCTGATTGACCGCTTCGGGCTAAACACGGTGCCCTTTTGCAGCGCCGTACTCGGTATTTTACTGATGGCGGCGGTTCTGGCGTTCCCCGAGCTGGAAATGCGTACCGAAGAACCGACGGAGCAGCCCACGCCTGCGCTCGCCTTCTTCCGCGCCAACGGACGCTTTGCGTTGCTGCTGGTCGGCGTGGTGCTGCTTTACATTGGGCATAACGCCCTGAGCAACTGCATGTATCAAATCGCGGTCTACAAGGGAGACGGCAACGCCCAGGGGACTGCGCTGCTGATTGCCGCCTTTGTCGAGCTGCCGACGATGTTCCTGTTTACGAAGCTGTTGAAGCTTGCGAAATGTGAGCGGTGGCTGTGCCTTTCCTGCGTATTCTTTACGCTGCGGCTGGCGCTGACGCTTCTGCTGCCGGGGGTTTACGGTCTGTACGCCGCGCAATTGGCGCAGATGCTGGGCTTTGCCCTGTTCGCGGTCAGCTCGGTCTACTATGTCGGCATGGTCATTGACAAGCGCGATGTTGTCAAGGGGCAGACCTATCTCGCCGTTGCGAATACCCTCGGCTGCCTGATTGCGCACTTCCTCGGCGGGGCACTGATCGACGGCGTCGGCGTGGGCATGGCGCTTGTCATTTTCACAGTGCTCTCCATCCTCGGCGGCGCGATTTCCATCGGGGCTGTTGTGTCCAAGCCCGCGGCAAAACAGATAGCGTAAACAACACCCCTCCCTACTACACTGTTAAACCTAAAACTTTACTTTATGAATCTAAGCTTTGAGATAAGCAGCACTTCGCCGTAGGGCGCGACGACCCCGGCGCGCCGGTGCAGGAACTACTAACCGTGTACAAATCTGCTTGGTTTCCCCGTCTGCCGCTTCGCGGACGGCACGCCGAGTCGTCGTGCCCTACGTCCGCCGACGAAGCTGCTTTATAAAGTTTTAGATTTAACAGTATACTACAATGTCTGTTTTGTTTATCGCGGTGTGTCCTTGCGTGTGGATTGCGAGGAGGGCAGTGACGCAGCCATCCGTTTCGATTCCTGTATGTAGTCGGAAGCATGTGTAAGAGATTGCCACGCCTCGTGCCTCGGCTCGCAATGACACACGAGGCGACCCCTTTTTGTCATTGCGAGGAGCGCAGCGACGTGGCAATCTATTTTGATTCCTGAGAAGCAGCGGCTCTTTCCTTTTTCTGAAAACAACACGACCCACCCGGGCGGGTGGGTCGTGTTGCTTGGAAGCTCAGGCTTCTTCGATTGCCATCATTTTGTCGATGCGGCGTTGGTGGCGGCCGCCGTCGTAGGGGGTATCCAGCCAAATATCGACAATCTGCAATGCCATATACGGCGCGACAAGATTCTGACCGAGTGCCATCATATTGGTGTCGTTATGGTGCCGCGTGGCGGCGGCGGCAATCGTGTCCGTCAGCAGCGCGCAGCGGATGCCCTTGACCTTATTTGCCACGATGGACACACCGATCCCCGTGGTGCAGATGACAATGCCGCGTTCGCACTCGCCCGAGGCGACCGCCTCGGCAGCGGGACGGGCGAAGTCGGGGTAATCGCAGCTCTCTTTTGTATTTGTGCCGAAGTCGCAGACCTCAAAGCCGCGTTCGATCAGATGCGCCTTGACCAGCTCCTTCAGCTCTAAGCCGCCATGATCGCAAGCAATTGAAATTTTCATTATTTAAACCTCCTAAAATATCAGACCAAAATCACTTTTGCCAGTAAGCACAGACAAACGGCGCAGAAGAAGCCGACGGTATATGCCGAATGCCCGCGTTCGCTATAGCTCTGCCAAAGCCTGCCGACGGAGAGCAGCAGCGGAACCGGCAGCAGATAGGCGCCGCCGAGCAGCCATGCGCACAGACAGAAGGGCAGAAGACAGAGAATGAACAGGCATCGCGTGTCGCGCAGCTTGATTGTGCCGTGAAGCAGGGGAATCAGGGACGCCAGCCCGGCAAGGAACACAAAGCCGTCTTCGATCATTATGCTTTGCAGCAATGGACCTCTGCGGAACAGCAAAGCGAGTTTTTTGCCGAGGGTCGGCAGCATCTCACGATAGAAGCGGAAGGAGCGCAGCAGCTCCACGGGAGAGCCTTCCATATGGTGCGATAGGAGACAGTAGAGCAGCCACAGCAGGAGTGCTGCGAAAAGAAAGGCGAAAAACGTCAACAGCAGGGAGGCGACAAGCTTTTTACCACGCTGCTCACGGTCCCCTCCGCGCCAGCGCAGCACCTGTGTGATGAGATAGGCGGCGAGGTAGTAGGGCGCCAGCCACGCAGCCTGCCGACACAGCAGCAGCACCGGAGTATAGAGCAGACCGGCAGCGAGCAGCCAAAACGCGTGGAAAAACAGCGGCGCGTCATAGGGCGCGGACATCCATATGTACAGGCAGAGCAGGGAAGCAAAGAGCAACGCGGTGGAAGCCGGGACGGCATTTTGGGTAAAGCCTGCCAGTATCGCGCAGAGCAGTGCGGGCAGGGGCTTCCCGCCGAACATTGTCCGAAGCAGCAGATACAGCGCGAGCGCAGAAAATACGCTAAGAAGCACCTGCCAAATGAGATTGGGCATACAGGACGAGAGAATCTGCAATGCATTGCTCTTCAGATGCAGCTTCAGAGCGAAAAAATAGTAGACGAAACGCAGCGCGGCGGCGCAGACAGCGGTGAGCAGCGCCCAAAATATGTCTGCCCACCCCGGTTGCCCGACCTGCAAGGGTGCAAAATGCGGCGGATCCAGACGTTTGATCCATTCTGTTGTTCCGCGGCGCGGCCGTATCGCATGATAATACGCGGGGACAGACAGACTCAGCAGCACCGCACAGAGAATCAGCAGCACGAACAACACGACAGGGATATCAGCGAAAACGGCATGCACGAGCATGGTCTTACCTCCGATAGAAAGAGTTTTGAAGCCTGCTGTCTATAGTTTATCACAGCTTTATCCCGCAAGCAACAAAAAAATCACCGGAAATGCGTTTGTCCGCGTCCGACCGTGAAGGATTGTTTACCGCCGGCGGAGCTTGGACAGAAAAAACGCAGCGACGGTTGCAAATTCCGAGGCGATATGATACACTATCTTCACTCAACGGAGGGCTTCATGTCCCGGAGCGGCGGCGGACGGAACGGAGTTTGAAAAAGGAGGCGGCAGGGTTGAAATCCGATACCAAACAGACGATTCAGGCATCCTTTCGGACACTTTTGCTGGCAAAGTCTCTCGATAAAATCACCGTCCGCGATATCGTCGAGGACTGCGGGCTGACGCGAAATACCTTTTACTATCATTATGAGGATATCTATGATCTGTTCGACGATTATCTCGACACGCAGCTGCAAACGGCAATCGAAACGCTTCCCGCAGACAGCTCTTGGGACGCGTTGCTTTTAAAGCTGCTTGAGAGCGTCTGTGAGACACCGCAGATGGGCAGGCACATCTTTTTCTCCCGCAAGCGCGAGGCGATGCGCCAATATCTGCATAAGGTTCTGAGCGCTGTGATTGACCGCTATATCAGTGACAGTATGCAGGGCTTGCTGATCACTGCCGATGACCGCCGCCTGATTTGCGACACCTGCTGTCATGCCATTTACGGACTGATCGAGCAATCCCTCACGGGACCTGACGCCCCGCTGATGCGCGCGAGATTGCGCCGCGTTGCGCGGAGCTTTGACGGCGCAATCCGGCTGGCGCTGGAATACTGTGCCGACCATCCGATTGCCAAGGAGGAACTGCTATGAAACAGCATAATAGGATTGTGAGGAGTGCGAAGATATTAAACGTCATCTCGGCGGGGCTGATGTTTGTAACGGGGCTTTTGCTTTTGGTAATCCCCAACCTCGGAACGACCACCGCACAGCGCATTTTGCTCGGCGTCCTGTTTGGACTGACGGGCGCGGCGAAGATTTTCGGATACTTTTCCAATGACCTCTACCGTTTGGCGTTCCAGTTCGATTTTGCCATCGGCGTCTACTGTGAGCTGCTGACCCTTCTGATTGCGCTGCTGCCCGAACGCGTGTTTGACGTGCTCCCGCTGCTGATCTCGGTCTATGTTACGCTGGACGCGCTTTTGAAGCTGCAAATGAGCTTCGATGCCAAACGCTTCGGCATGAAAAGCTGGGTCGCGCTGTTTGTGACGGCGCTGCTCCTGTGCGGCGTGGGCGGCTTTGCGGTCGGCTCCACCATCGCAGAGCTGATGCGCTATGTCGCAACGGTGGGTATCGCGCTGATGGTGGACGGCTTGGAGAACGCCTGGGTCACCGCGCATACCGTGCGCATCCGCGCCAAAAAGAAGAATGTCAGCGCGCATTTCGGCATTGAGGAGAAATGAGAGGGCAGGGAACACCCGCTCAGTGGGAATCCATGACCCCCGGCATCCAGGGGTTCAGTGAATAGTGAATGGTGAATAGAGAATAGTGAATAGCGTAGGAGCGCTCCGCGCAGATCAATAACGTGAAGGCTTCCCTCTCATGTCATTGCGAGCCGAGGAACGAGGCGTGGCAATCTCATGCAGGAAGTACCGAGTGTATTCAGACTTGGAAGCATGAGATTGCCACGTTGCTGCGCTCCTCGCAATGACAGATGGGGCAGCCTTTCCTTGTCATTGCGAGCCGAGGAACGAGGCGTGGCAATCTTGTGCAGGAAGTACCGAGTGTATTCAGACTTGGAAGCATGAGATTGCCACGTCGCTGCGCTCCTCGCAATGACAGATGGGGCAGCCTTTCCGTGTCATTGCGAGCCGAGGAACGAGGCGTGGCAATCTCATGCAGGAAGTACCGAGTGTATTCAGACTTGGAAGCATGAGATTGCCACGTCGCTGCGCTCCTCGCAATGACAGATGGGGCAGCCTTTCCGTGTCATTGCGAGCCGAGGAACGAGGCGTGGCAATCTTGTGCAGGATACCTATCGCGTACAGACTCGTTTCTCCGTGCCCTCTGCCAATGCAGATATTAAAAATATGCGTGTGCCGCGAAACTCTCTCTCTGTTTCGCGGCACACGCTTTTCCTCCCTGTATTGCGGGGCTGCCCGATCACATTGCAGCCTGCCCCATGCTTCTGAGCTGTAATTGCAGCTTGTCCGCAATGAGCGCGATAAATTCCGAATTCGTCGGCTTTCCCTTGGTGTTTGACACCGTGTAGCCGAAAAACCGTTGCAGCGTCTCCAGATCGCCGCGATCCCATGCGACTTCAATGGCGTGGCGGATCGCCCGCTCTACCCGTGAGGGTGTGGTCGCAAAGGCCTTCGCTACCTGCGGGTACAGAACCTTCGTGATCGCATTGATCACATCCATGTTGTTCACCGCGATGATGATCGCCTCGCGCAGATACTGGTAGCCCTTGATATGCGCGGGAACGCCGATCTCATGGATCATCGAGGTGACCATTGCTTCGAGGTTTGCCTCTCTGCTGCGCGCATAAGGGCTTTGCGGAGCCAGACTGTCCCGCATCTCATCGAGCCGGCCGAGGACGGCGCTGCAGGTGCAGGGCTTGAGCAGCACATACTGTACGCCGAGAGATACCAGCAAATTCGACACAAACTCCGTCATGAAATCCGCGAGGACTAACGCCATTGGCTTCTTTTCCAGGGCGTTTGCCGCTTTAATTACGGCGATCCCATCCGCTTGCGGCAGCATCATGTCAACAACAAGGAACTCCGCTTTCGCCTCCCGCAGAAGCTCCGTTGCGTGGACTCCGTCGTTTGCCGTTCCGACGACAGCGTACCGTTCGGACTGCTTTAAAACGGCGGCAAGCTTATTTGTATATTCCTCGCTGCTGTTGGCAAGCAGAACGCGATACAATTTTTCCATAAAATCTCCTTCCTCCTCCAATAGAGTGTCCGTGTGTTCTACGGTATTATTAATTTAGCATACCATTCGATGTTTTGCAAGAAAATTTCATTAAAAATTGGTAATTTCTTTTTGACATTGCTCGACGAAATTCGTCATACGACAAAATTTGACAGCGTCTTTAAGTATTCGCGCATATTATTCCGACCTTATGCATCGCCTTCGTGACAATGTTTCCCAAGAGCCAAAAATGCCGCAAAGCCACGCGACAGCGCGGTTTTTGCGGCATTTTTCCGGATACGGTGTTTCGCTTATTTTTTCAGCAAATCACGGATCTCGGTGAGAAGCTTTTCCTCATTGCTCGGCTCGGGAGGAGGTGCAGGTGCTTCTTCCTCTTTCTTCTTTCCCAGCTCGCGCAGGCGATTCATGCCTTTTACCATCATGAAGATGACAAATGCGAGGATCAGAAAGCTGATCACGGCGGACAGAAAATCGCCGAAGCACAGGTAGTTCTCGACGACCTCGCCGGTTTCAGGGTTGATCTTGTCCCCAAAGAGAGACGGCAGGCGGATTTTCCAACTGGAGAAGTCAATGCTGCCTGTGAAGATCGAGATGATCGGCATAATGATATTGTTGGTGAAGGAGGTGACAAGATCCTTGAACACACCGCCGATGATTACGCCGATTGCCATGTCGAACATATTGCCCTTCACGGCGAATTCCTTGAATTCCGATAGAAATTTGCTTTTCTTCTTTGCCATAGCCTTTCTCCTTTCTTTAAAATATTAGGGTGTTGCTGAGGGGAAGAGAGCAGCGCTCAGCCGCTCCGATTGCGAAAATTCCACGGTGCGCCGACAGCGGCTCGCCGTTATGGGACTGCGTTTACTTTTGGATGAGCTCCAGTCCGCCGAGGTACTTGCGCAGAACCTCCGGCACGACGACCGACCCGTCGGCGCGCTGGTTCTGTTCGACCATCGCCGGGAAAATACGAGATGTTGCCAGACCGGAGCCGTTCAGCGTGTGGACAAACTCCGTCTTGCCCGTCGCCTCACGGCGGAAGCGGATGTTGCCCCGCCTTGCCTGATAGTCACGGGCGTTCGAAACCGAGGAGACCTCCTTATACCCGTTCATGGACGGGATCTGGATCTCTATGTCATAGGTTCGTGCCATGGATGCCGAGCAGTCGCCTGCGGCGAGCTTGACGGTGCGGAAGTGGAAGCCGAGATCGCGTACGATCGCCTCCGCCTTGCCAACCAGTTCCTCAAACGCCTCGTCGGACTTCTCGGGCAGGGTGTACTGGAACATCTCGACCTTGTTGAACTGATGTCCCCGCACCATGCCGCGCTCATCCGCGCGGTGGGAGCCTGCTTCGCGGCGGAAGCAGGGCGTATAGGCAAAGAGCTTATGCGGCAGCTCCGCCTCCGTCAGAATTTCTCCGCGATGCAGCGAGGCCAGCGCCGTCTCAGCGGTGGGGAGCATAAAGTGCATCCGATCATCCGTCGGATTTTCGATTTTATAGACCTCGTCGGCAAATTTCGGGAACTGTCCCGCCGTCTCGCCGCATTGGTACTCGAGCATGTGCGGCAGAATGACCATCTCGTAGCCGTCGCGCAGATGGCAGTCCATGAAATAGTTGAGCAATGCCCACTCCAACTGCGCGCCCAGTCCGCGATAGACCCAAAAGCCGGAGCCTGCCAGCCGTGTGCCGCGCTCATAGTCGATCAGACCGAGATCGGTGCAGAGGTCAACATGGTGCTTCGGTTCAAAATCAAACTTGTGCGGCTCGCCGATGTAGCGCAGCGGCTCGTTATTCTCCTTGCCGCCCGGCTTGAGATCCGGGTCGGGGAGATTGGGAAGGGATAACATCAGCGTGCGGTATTCCGCCTCGACTTCCGTCAGCGCCTTGTCGTTCTCCGCAATCTGCGCCTTCAGCTCCGACATGCGCTTGAAGATTGGCGCGACATCCTCGCCCGCCTTTTTCTTCATCGGAATTTCCTTCGAGACGCGGTTCTGCTCCGCCTTGTCCGTCTCCGTTTCGAGGATCAGCGCGCGGCGCTTTGCGTCCAACTCCAAAATACGGTCAATCTGCGCGTCGCAATCGACCTCCTTTGCCCGAAGTCCTGCCTTGACCGCCTCGGGATTGTCCTTGATTCGCTTAATATCCAGCATGTTTTCCACCTCAAATGAAATAATATCTGTAACAGAAATAACAATTCAATTTGACTTTTTCTCAGGGCAGCTTGTCCAGCAGCGCGTCATAGAGCTGCGCCGCGTCGTCAGAGAGCGCGTCGGCATAGCCCTCCAACTCTGCCATATAGCCGTGGAAGGAAACCGTGTTCTGCGTCTGCCAGGCATTTTGCGCCAGCGCCAAAAGCTCGGCAGCCTTTGCGCTGCGCACCGTCGCATCCAGCTCAGTGCGGAGCTGCGCATTTTCGCTGCGCGCCGCCTCCAACTCGTCTTCCATTTCTTCGATGTTTTCTCGTGCGCCGCTGTTTGCCGCGTCCAAATCGTCCTGCATGGTATGCACCTTCACCAGCAGCGAGAGGGCCACCAGCAAAAAGGCAACCGCAAACATGATACCTAAGTACTCTAACATGGCGCGCTTTTTTCGGGAGGAAAGCGGCGCTTCTTCGGTTTCACTGATCTTTTGCTCTTGTTCAGACATTTGCTTCCTCCGTGCGCGGCAATGTTAACAGCGCGTCATACAGGCGCTGCAGATCGTCCTCGCCGTAAAATTCCAGTTCAAAACGCCCCTTGCGCTTACCGCTGACGATTTTGACCCGCCGCCCAAGCTGCTTTGTCAGCATTTTTTCACACTCGCCGACATAATCGACGGTCAGAGCAGGCTTTGCCTTTTGCGGCTTCTCCTCTGCCGCCATGCGCTTGCACATGGCTTCCGCCTGCCTTACGGACAGCCGCAGCGCGATGATTTTCTGCGCTGCCGCCTTTTGCAGACGTTCGTTTGGCAGGGACAGCACAGCACGGGCGTGCCCTGCGGAGAGGGTTCCGTCCTCCACCATCTCGCGCACCTCTTCCGGCAGCGCAAGCAGCCGCAGTGCGTTTGTGACCGCAGGGCGTGATTTTCCCACGCGCGCTGCCGCCTGCTCCTGCGTCAGACCGTATTCCTCCATCAAAACGCGGTAGCCCTCCGCCTCTTCCATGGGGTTGAGATCCTGCCGCTGCAAATTTTCGATGAGCGCAAGCTCCATGACCGTTCGATCATCCGCTTCAAGGACGACGACCGGAACCTCTTCTAAACCCGCCATCCGTGCCGCTCTCCAACGGCGTTCGCCGGCAATGATCTGATAAAAGCCGCCGTCCAGGGCGCGCACCGCAAGGGGCTGCAGAATACCGTGCTCCGCAATGGAGTCGGCAAGCGCTTGCAGCTCCTCCTCGTCGAAGCTTTTGCGGGGCTGGTTCGGGTTCGGCTCTACCTTTTGCAGGGGCAGTTTTGTGATTGTATCCGATGCGGGCGCTGCGGAAAAGTCGTCAATCAGCGCGCCGAGACCTTTTCCAAGCCCGCGTTGCTTTGTTGCCATTTTTGTTCCTCCTGTCACACGACCGCGCTTTCCCGCTTCAAGATCTCCTCCGCTACGCCGAGGTATGCGACCGCGCCGCGTGAGCTTTTGTCATAAGCGGTTACCGGCAAACCGTGGCTCGGCGCTTCGGCAAGCCGCACATTTCGTGGGATGACTGAGGCAAACACCTTGCCGGGGAAGTGACGGCGCACCTCCTGCGCCACCTGATTTGAAAAATTTGTCCGCCCGTCAAACATGGTCAGCAGTACGCCGAAAATCTCTAACTTCGGGTTCAGACGCCGCTTGATAGCGCGCAGGGTGGACATTAAATCGGATAAACCCTCGAGCGCGTAATACTCGCACTGCACGGGAATCAGAATGCTGTCTGCCGCACACAGGGCGTTGAGCGTGAGCAGCTCGAGGGACGGCGGACAGTCAATAAAAATATAATCATAGGCATAGCGCAGAACGTCAAGCTGTGTTTTCAGCCGATACTCGCGCTTTTCGAGGGAAATCAACTCCACGGATGCGCCTGCCAGCGCTGCGGTCGAGGGAATGACATCGCCGAAATCGGTCTTGAGAACACATTTTTCCGGCATAACGCCTCCGATGACCATCTCGTAAGCGCCGTTTGTGACCTGACGCTTTTCAATGCCGAGTCCCGAGGTCGCGTTCGCCTGGGGGTCAAAATCGCACAGCAGCACCCGCGCACCTGAGGCGGCAAGCGCTGCGGTCAGATTCACGGCGCTCGTTGTTTTTCCGACGCCGCCTTTTTGGTTGACGACTGCGATGATCTTGCCCATTGCGCCGCCTCCTTTTTTCTTTGTTTTCGCTGTCTCCAATCATAGCACAGCCGAACCGGTTTTGCAACTGTTTCCCTCAAATCCAAAAAATAAAAATTCCTATGTTTCACGTGAAACATAGGAATGGAAATAATCAGTATTCTCGGATGACCGCGCGAACCTTGCCTAAAATCACTGCCTCGCGTCCGTCGATGGGAGTATAGGCGGGATTCTCCGGCAGGAGCCAAACCTCCCCGTTCTTTCGGCAGAGCCGTTTCACGGTCGCCTCATCCCCGAGCAGGGCTACAACAATATCACCGTGGTCAGCGGTCTGCTGGGCGCGGACAATGACCTTATCCCCGCTTAAAATTCCCGCCTCAATCATGGAATCCCCGCGCACCCGAAGTG
Organism: Faecousia sp.; assembly: GCA_051892295.1. GTDB lineage: Bacteria > Bacillota > Clostridia > Oscillospirales > Oscillospiraceae > JAZOXB01. The sequence continues at coordinate 17,856 of JBJFGB010000011.1, forward strand.
CGAAGCAGCCCTCCTCCGCGTTCCACGGAAGATATCCCTCGATGTTTTCTACGGCGAGAATCGGCTGACCTGCCGTAACAACGCCGACAATCGGCACACCCTGCGGCGTGGATAGGGAAATGGCGCGGTTTTTTGAGCCGTCTACAGTGATTTCACCCAAGCGATCCAACTCCGAGAGGTGATAATGCACTGTTGCGGTAGAACGAAGCCCGACCGCATGCATGATCTCGCGCACCGTAGGCGGATAACCGTTTTGTGCGGTATATTCTCTTAAATACGCAAGAATTTCCTCCCGCTTTGTGCTTTTGCGTCCCATTGCTTCATCTCCCTAAAAGAGATATTATTTGAGATTGCGCGTCGTAATAATTCTAAACAGTGCCCTTGTTTTGTCATTGCGAGCCGAGGAACGAGGCGTGGCAATCTATTCGCTTCTTTATATATACTATACCATAATAAGGTGAGGATTGCAAACATTTGTTTTAAATAATGCCCTCGAAATTAAATTCCGGCAGAAATTCCGTTGTTGCGGAAGAAAACTCCTGCGTGTAGCCGTTTGTCACGCCGCAAAGCTCGAGCCACGAAACCGCGCCATCGTATTCCTCCTGCGTCACTGTTCGATCCAGCGGCGGCTTTTGCGCACCCATTGGCACATACTGACACATCAGAGAAAACAGCACGTCCTTTTTCGGAAATGCGTCAGCGACCCATTCAATGACCCGCAGTGTATTCTCCAAATACCCCGGCAAAACCAAATGGCGGATCACAACGCCGCGCTGTAGAATTCCGTTCTCGATCACAACGCCGCCGGTCTGACGGTACATCTCTAATATTGCCGCAGTTGCCGTATCAAAATAGTTCGGCGCGTGGGACAGCTCTGCCGCAAGCCTGTCATCGGCATATTTGAGATCCGGCAGAAAGACGTCAATTTTTCCCTCTAATGCCCGCAGCGTCTCGACCCGCTCATAGCCGGCGCAGTTCATGACCACCGGGACGGGCAGCTTGGGTGTGAGTGCGGGGAGAATGGAGGGCAGAAAATGTGTCGGGGTCACAAGGTCGATCGTCTGCGCGCCTTGCTCGATCAATCGCTCAAAAATCTCCCGTAAATGCGCAGGAGATACGGTGACGCCGCGACAACCGGCAGAAATCTCTGCGTTTTGGCAAAAGGAACAGCGCAGGGTGCAGCCGCTGAAAAAAACCGCGCCGGTACCCCTTTTGCCGCTGATCACCGGCTCTTCACCGTGATGCAGCATTGCCCGCGCAAGGGTAGGTTCCGTAGGCATCCGGCAAAAGCCGCGCTCTCCCTTTAAGCGATTCACCCCGCATCGGCGGGGACAGAGCGTGCAATTCTCATAGGTCAGCATAAAATTCCTCCGATTTCGGATTTACGAATGCTTGAGAGTGTGGTACAATGATAGCAGATAATCCCGCGGTTGCCAAGCCTGAATTTGCGGCGCGGATAAAACCAAAAACGAATGTTTCACGTGAAACAAAGGAAAAACTGCCATGAAGAAAAACGAAATCTACCGCGCGGAGGTCACGGGCTTTACCAGCGAGGGACTCGGCGTTTGCCGTGTGGAGGGCTGTGCGGTCTTTGTGCCGAACGCAGCGCCGGATGAGGAATACGAGCTGCGCATCACCCATATCGGAAAGAACGCCGCACACGGAAAAATTGAAAGAATTCTCCGCCGCTCACCGGAGCGAATCAATCGCCGCTGTCCCTATGCCAAGCAGTGCGGCGGCTGTGAATTCTGGCATCTGACTTATGAAGCAGAAACGCTGATAAAAAAGCAGCGTGTCCTCGATGCGTTGAATCGTATCGGCGGACAAGCCCTGACCGATCTGCCAATCACACCCGCGCCGACCTGTGAGGGCTACCGCAATAAAGCCCTCTATCCCGTCGCCGCAGGAAAAAACGGACTTGTTGCAGGCTTTTACAAAAAGGGAACGCATGAGGTCGTGCCGATTGACCGCTGCCTGATCCTGCCGGAATGCGCAGACCGCGCCGCTGCCGCCGTTCTTGCGTGGGCGAAGCGGGCGAGGGTCAGTGCCTATGACGAAACCGCGCATACCGGACTTCTGCGTCATATCTTTGTCCGCCACGCCGAAGCAACGGGACAGGTGATGGTCTGCCTCGTTGTCACCCACGATGAAATCCCGAAAACGGAGCTGCTGTTGTCACTCCTCCGAGAAGCTGTGCAAGGACTTGCGTCGGTTGCGGTGAATGTCAATCCGCGCCGGGGCAATGCCGTCCTCGGAGACAGCACGCGTATTTTGTGGGGAAAAGACGCGATTGAGGACGTCTTGTGCGGGCTGCGCTTCCGCATTTCGCCGCGCTCGTTCTATCAGGTCAACCGCACCCAGGCGGAAAAGCTCTATGAAAAAGCCCTCGAAGCCGCCGACCTGCACGGCACGGAACGGGTTCTCGACCTCTACTGCGGCACGGGGACAATCACCCTCTGCCTCGCCAAACGCGCGAAAAGCGTCGTCGGCGTGGAGCTGATCGAGGCAGCAATCCAAGACGCAAAGGAAAACGCCCGCCGCAACGGCATAGAAAACGCCCGCTTTTTCTGCGCGGACGCAGGGGAGGCGGCAAAAAAACTCGCGCAGGAAAACGAGCTGCCCGACGTCATTGTCGTTGATCCGCCGCGCAAGGGCCTATCCGCGGATGTCATAGAGGCCATCGCCCAAATGTCCCCCTCCCGCCTCGTCTACGTCTCCTGCGACCCCGCCACCCTCGCCCGCGACCTCCGCCTCCTCGAAGCAGATGGCTATCACTTAACCCACGCCGAAGCCTTAGACCTCTTTCCTCGCTGCGCCCATGTGGAGAGTGTAATAAAGCTGGAGAAAAAGTGAAAAACAGATGTTTGTCAGAATGATTGATAAAAGGTGGTAGAATTTAATATGCAGAGGTTCCTTGCTTTTATTGATATGCATACTATGTCATTATTGTTAATTGCTATTTCTTTCGTGATATGTATTTCTTCTGTTCTGGTCATGAGATTTCGATTCCCATATCAAAGTGCAAAAAAGCATGGGTTTACAATAGCAAGCATCGTATTAATTATTGCAATCATATACGCTATTGAGCTATATGCTCATTTTGGAGAATTGCAGAGTTGGATTAATATTGCAGATAACATATTAAGCGGGTCAATTTTTGCGATTCTGTGCGTTATCTTTTTGGGATTTGAAAAAAGAATTAAAAACCAAGCTGAGGACGCGGAGAAGTTACGCCAGGATTATGAAGTTTTATCTCAAAAATATAAGCAGAATAATCTTGTTGAAGCAGTCAATCAAAACGGCAGCGTAGTAACCTATCCTGTCATTAATTTGGGAACAGGATTTATCTTACTGAATAAGGACGGCAATAGTCAAATCACAATATCGGATTCACCTGATGATTACTATAAACTTCCAACAATAATTGAGAATCACTATATGGATATTTTTTCTATCCACGATACTTCAAATATCTATAATAATTTTAATATTCGTGTTAAATCAATGGTCTTAAAAAACAATCAGCTGGAATTATCTACGATGCGTACTACTTATTATGATTCATTGGTTACAAACAGAGCTGCGGACTTTAATCTTTCTGAAGGGATTTCCGTGAGAGAACTGTTTGAAACAGGGCCGAGAATGACACCTCTTGAAAAATCGAGGTTGTCTAACCATCTTGGATATAACGGATTTATAGAGTCAAGGGATGGATACATTGTTTTTGTAAAACGTTCTCGTGATATGTCCATTGGGAAGCGAACCTATGGCGATAGCATCGGGGCATCACTAAAAGCGAAGTATGCACTGGACGAAAATGGCCTTTTTACCTATCAAGGATTACGTACGGCTATTATTAAAGAGATTTACGATGAACTGAAGATAGATATTGAGGATATAGACTTAGACACCCTAAGTATTATTGCTGCCTACAGAGACTGCGTAGAATGCGGCAAACCACAATTACTGATATTTGCCAGGTCATCAAAGACAGCCTGCGAAATCAGCGCTGATTTTGCAAGATCCTGTCAAAAGAAAATGGCGACCAACAAAAAACTCGACGCAAAGAGACGGAAGGAATTGGAAGCCTTGGCGGATGGCACCAAACTGCTCTGGGTACATAAGGATTCGTTGTTAAACGATATCATTTTCTATCCTGATTGTATAGAAATTAAAAAGGCATTGGGAGGAGAGGGCTTTGTATCCTTTCATGAGAGTGGAAAGAAACCATCAGCAATTCACTCCCTAAAAATGGTTCCGTCCGCATCTGCTTCTGTTTACCTTTTTAAAGAAGTATTAATGTTACCAAAAATCATTGAATCATTTATTTCTTCAAAATATGAAGATCAAGCACTCTGCGAGGATGGGCTTATCATAAACTCCAATGTAATTGCAGTAATAGACGGCGTCACAGCGAAGAGCACATACAAATGGAATGGAAAATCAAGTGGAAGATACGCTATGGAAATTATTGAAAAGGCATTAGAGAAAGGGGTAAGTACGCAGTCCCCATTAGCGTTTTTTTCGGCACTTAATCAGGTTTTGCGGCATGCAATCCAACAAAACCCTGAATGTAGTATAGAAGACAGACCGCGTGCTTCTGTGATTGCATATGTTGTAGATAAACACGAAATCTGGTCGTATGGTGATTGCAGATGTATCGTTGGGGATGAGTACTTTTCTCATGAGAAGAAGATTGACATTGCACTTAGCAATAAGCGTGCTGCCATAATAGAAGAACGATTCGCCGATTCAAATACATCCTTTGATCTGCAGCAGCATGATTTCGGACGAGAGGCTATTATGGATGACTTAATGCATCAGTTTAAATATGAAAACGTACATTATCTTGTGGACGGGTGTGATTATGGTTACCCGGTCTTAAATGGTGGAGACATTTGCGAGGATATGATTACGGTTCATAAAGTGCCAAAAGGAGCGATGACTGTCTTGGCATCTGACGGATATCCTGTACTTAAACGAACATTACGTGATAGTGAAGTGGAGCTTGAAAGAATAATCAAATCTGATCCTTTGTGCTTTAAGGTGTATAAAAGCACAAAGGGACTTTCTTCAGAATGTGTCAGTTTTGATGATAGAACATATATTAGATTCGAAGCGTAGGATTGCAGCTTTATCTATGAAAGAATGTATCAAGGGGAAGGGCTCCTTGACACAGTTTTGGGAGAGGCGTTGTCTTCGGATTCTGCGGAGAAAGGAGAAATATTTCCGAAATGAGCAAGGTTTTACTGACAGTTACGGAGAGCCGCTGCAGATGCGGATATTTGAAGGCGGGGGATACCTTTGTTGTTGCCGATCTCTGCCCGCCGATTTGCCATGAGCTTTGGAATATCTTATATCCCTCTGTATATGCGCTGCAAAATGGCGCGGTATTGGACTACGGAGACACGAAAGAGAAATACTTTGACGCAGTGTGTCCCGACGAAGGCAGGGTACATATTCATGGGGAAGTTATGGAATGAAAAAATGTGTCACGGGATCCCTCCCCTTGACACATGGGTGAGAAAAAATGGGCTATGAGGTTTGCACGAAAAACAAGTTGATTGAATTCGTATAAGCATTGGCGAGATGAAGGGATGAAAACGGTAAGAGTAGTGGCTGCGGTGATCCGCAGTGATGATAAGGTTTTTGCGACAGCGCGCGGATATGGTGACTATAAAGGCCTGTGGGAGTTTCCCGGGGGAAAGATCGAGCCCGGCGAATTGCCGCAGCAAGCACTGATCCGTGAGATTAGAGAAGAACTGGATACCGATATCGAGGTTGGTGCATTGATCGGGACAATCGAATATGATTATCCGACATTTCATTTGTCGATGGACTGTTTCTGGTGTACAGTCGTCAACGGCAATCTGATTCTGAAGGAAGCGCAAGTACAACGTGCCAAGGGGACGGGTTCCTTGACACCAAAATACAGCCGCGATATAATCAATAAGGGTGATAAATTATGGCAAGACAGGCGCGTAAAAAAGTGAATCAGGAATCTATCATGTAATGATTCGGGGAATCGGGAAACAAACGATGAGGCTGTTCGGAAGCTGAAAGCGGCAGATCTTTCACACCGCCAGATTGAGCGCCTCACGGGCTTAAACCGGGGAATCATTCAGAAGGCGTGACAGAAAGTGCCAAGGAACCCGTCCCCCTGACAACGGAAAGTGTCAAGGAACCCGTCCCCTTAACAACGCGTCCCCCGGGTGAAGCAGAAATGCGGAATTATTGAACGAGAAAATCACTATAAGCCGTAATCCGAGGACGCAAAGCAGCACCAATGTCCGCCGGAGAAGGAAGAAGCAATCAAAGACGCGCTGAAGCACTTCGGGATGAGTTAGCATATGAAACCATATATAAAAAATGGAAGGAGAAGGGAACATGAATGATGTTGAATATGATTTTGACCGCACTTACAGCTTATTGCAAGAAATTATTACGCACGAGCGGAATTTGTACGATATTCTGGAAGAAAATAGTCTAAAAGCTTTATGTATTTCACCTGCTGAGTTATTAGACCGCTATCGATGCATTTTTAACCTGTATCAGACCTGTATGGATTCCCTTTATCATTTGAGAATATTAGCTGAGGATGATTCTATTCGTGCCTTTGAAGCGGCAGATATAGAGCATTTAGGTTATTTTACCGGCAGATTTGGTTCTATATTAAAATCTGTTGAAAATCTTTACTCCGAATTAGAAGATGAGATTAAGCAATATGAATTAAGCGGTTTATCAGGAAACCCGGCTGATCGTTCCGGACTCATAGGATGGATACAACGCTACTGCAATAAGGCCCCAGAGAATTTAGAAATAAATTGCTTCGTTTTAGACCATATAAAAGAATTGAAACATCAATTTAACGAAAGTAGAATGACTTGCGTTTATGCTCCGCCAGATATGTTTGGAAGATCTCCTTTTTCTGGCATGGTGGATGAATACGATGAAAAGGTCAGCTATCCTTTCAATTATGCAATCGCCCCTGCCAAGGAGTCCGCTGCGCCCGGAAAGGAATCCTCTTCAGATGAGCTCCCGTTTTTTACAGAGGTCTATGCCTCACCAGATATGATGCGCAAAACTGCCGCCGATGAAGATAGAGAACAACAGAGTTCATTTATGGACCCAAATGAAACCTGCAAATTTTGTAGGCAATGTGGTCGTACAGTACCTATGAGCGCGAAAACTTGTCCATACTGTGGTGCGGACTTTCAGCAGATGTCAGAACTAACAGAACCGCCTATGGCCTGTGTTTATGCTTCTCCTCATAATATGAAAAAGCATCCAAAAGGATTCCTTTCAAAGATTTCCAACCTTTTTAAATGACAGGGAGCAGATATGAACAATCAAAAAATGGCTTTTCAGCTGCAATCATGCGTATGGGAAATCACACTGGCATGCTGTTTTTCCTGTAAATATTGTGGTTCAAAAGGGGGAAAGGCCCGGAATCACGAGTTGACAACATCAGAATGCATGGATGTCGTCATGCAGCTATCGAATTTAGGATGCAGCAGAGTGTCATTGATCGGCGGAGAAGTTTTTATGCGTCCTGATTGGTTGAGCATTGTAAAAGCGCTGACTGAGCGTGACATTCGGGTTTCTATTATTACAAACGGATACCTGTTTTCAGATAAACTCATTAGTCAGCTAAAAGAGGCTCAAATTGAATCAGTTGCAGTATCACTGGATGGACCCCCGGAGATTCATGACAAATTTCGGCAAAAGGGTAGTTTTAATCGTGCCAGCAAAGCTATCGATGCATTAACAGAACATAATATTCCGGTTTCTGTGATCAGCACTCTCCACAGTGAAAATGTGCCTTATCTGGAAACATTGTACCAGTATTTAAAAAGTATGTCCATCGGTGCATGGCAGCTGCAAGCCTGTTCCCCGATGGGAAATGCCGCCCATGCTGGAATTGATTTTTCTTTTGACTTTAATGTCGTAATTCGTTTTATTGAAAAGCATCTGGGCGATGCACCGTTCATGATTGGGATTGCAGATAATATCGGTTATTTTACAAGGAGTGAAGGATATCTTCGAGGAAATTTAAGTGGCAATGCTGTCTTTTCAGGTTGTCAGGCTGGATTGACTACCATTGGTATTGATAGTATTGGAAATGTCAGAGGTTGTGAATCTATGTATGACGATATTTTCATTGAAGGAAATCTTCGGGAAAAAAGTCTGGCAGAAATTTGGAATGCTCCAGACGCATTTTCTTATAACCGTCAATTTAATCCATTACAATTAACGGGAAAATGTAATGGATGTCAATTCGGTAATATATGTGCTGGCGGTTGCCGGTCATATAATTATTTCACCCACGGAAAGCTATATGAATCGTTGAATTGTGCATCAAAATGTGTCTTAGTGTAAAATAATAATTGGCAAACGAAAAAGGTAGGGCGAAACCGCCC
>JBJFGB010000012.1:0-26185 GCA_051892295.1 Faecousia sp.
TTTCACTTGGTTTTTGAAAAAGGGAAATTGCCAATATTTACTTGACACATACACACAAGTTGGGACTTGACAGGAAGCCTTGACAGAGAGCGAAAAGGTGGTATATAATTTCATTGTTCATTCAAAAAAAGGAGGAATGTGGGCAAATGGAAATCATGCTTGATCAGCAACCGCATTTACTTTATGAGACGATAGAAATGATATATAAATATGTGAACCACATTTCGTTTCTCAAGCTGCGGGACAAATGGAAGAGACACTATGCAGAAGGCTATGACAAAACATGGGAGCAGCGCTTGGAGTGCCTGCAGGCGATTATGGAAAAGTGCTGCGCGGATCTGAACCCGGAGGACGGCGATATCCAGTTTTTCTTCCGCTGGTGTGAGGGGAGCAGCAGCAGGGAGGGACCGTTTCTTGCCCGCGTCATGACCATGTCCTTCCTCCTGTTCCGGGAGCATGACCTGCAGAGCGAGGGAGAGGCTTTGAAAGCATTCTGGAGGAACCTGCAGCGCAGTGGGTATCATTTCACCGGTTTTGGCATTCAGGGCCTGGAATGGGAGGTACCTCCTGCCGGAGAACAGCAGAAGAGCCTGATTGAGGAGATCTATGCGCTGGATTATCCCGCCGAGTTCCGGATGGATGTGATCTATGTCCTGTCGGACTATGACCGGCAGATGGACCGGCTCCTGAAGCTCCTGCGGCCCTATGCGGAGCGGCTGCAGGCCTGTTTTGACGCGGAGCCGTGGCTGATGCAGTCTACTGCCGCCTATTGGCAGCAGAAGTTTCAGCACATGACGCCCTGCCAGTTCATGGGCAGCGAGCTCGTTCTGAACAAGCACATCCCGGAAGCCGACAGCCGGGTCTGTTTTCTCCTGATGAGCTGCGGAGAGGCTGCTTACAACAAAGACTCCGCGTTCGCAGGGGACGGAAAGCGGCTCTTTTTTGCCATCGGCTGCGGGGTGCTGGCGGAAGCCAGAGGCGGCTATATTGACAATTCCCCGGAGATGCTCAGCATGGTGCTGCGGGTAATCGCGGACAAGACCCGCTTTGAGATCCTGCGCCGCCTGTCCGGGAAACGCAGCTTTTGCCAGGAGCTGGCGCAGGAGCTGAACTGCGATGCCGGAAATCTGTCCAGAAGCCTCACACAGATGTGCAGCTACGGTCTGATGACCCAGGAGCGGGAGCGTTCCCGGGTATATTACCGCACCAATACCGCCGCCCTGCGCACTTTCCTGCACATGGTGGAGCAGGCGCTGACCGGGCAGGAGGAAGCGTAGGAATCACGCAGTGGATATAACCGAATAAATAATCTTTTATTTGGGAAATACTTGCATTTCCGAATCGGCTGTGATAATATTGTTTTTAGATACAGCAATTCATTGCTGAAATAAACAAAGAATTGGAGGCTATATTATGAAAAAGACACTAAGCCGGGCAATCGCGCTGCTTTTGGTGCTGGCTTTGGTGCTCCCGCTGGGAATGAATGCCTTGGCGGCACCCGGCAGCGAAGCAAAAGCTACGGTTGTTGACTCGACAGGCGAAACCGTGACCGAAGTCACAGCCACGTCCGGTGCGGAGACGGTAAATCTTCCGGCAAACGCGGAAAAGGTTGACGAGGGTGACAGCTACACCGTTTACCAGGTCACCGATTCGGAAGAGATCGATGCCATTATGGCTGAAATGGGCATCGAGCCCGAACAGACAAACGTTAACCACTATGAGGTTGAGGACGAGCTGGTTGTGGCCATGGTCGTCGTGGACGGCAGCGCGCCGCTGGTGGATAACGCCAAGCTCGGCATCCGCCTGGGCAATCAGGCAGATCTGGCTGCCGTGAGCAAGGAGCAGCAGGTTCTGCGCAGCGAGCAGGATGTTGTTTATCAGCGCGTCCGCGATGTGCTGGACGAGGACGTGCAGCAGGTCGCCAGCTTTACCGTCCTGACCAACGCCATCGCGGTTGAGGTGTATGCCTCTCAGATGTCCCGGATCAGCAAGGTGCCTGGGGTGAAGGAATGCTACATCGCTCCGACCTTCGCGGTTCCCGACTATGAAGTCGTGGAGGGCGAGGACGGCGATGAGTATGTATACTACAACGTTGCGCAGGAGATGGCAGGCGCGGACAAGGCATGGGAGAAGGGTTTTACCGGCGAAGGCATGGTCATCGGCATCATTGACACGGGCCTCCACATCACCCACAGGGCCTTTGCCACTGCGCCCGAAACGCAGACCATGACCAAGGACACGCTGGCTGCCGCGCTGGAAAGCGGTGTGTTCAACGCCGAGACCCAATACAACGAAGCCACCGGCAAGGATCTGACCGCTAACGATGTGTATTATAGCGGCAAGGTCGTCTTCAAATATGACTATGCCGAAAATGACACCGACGTCAACCACGGCAAAGCAGACCCCCACGGCACCCATGTGGCAGGCATTGCCGCAGCTTACGATACCACATCTACCTCGGAAGATGGCTTTGCCATCAAGGGTAACGCTTTTGACGCGCAGCTTGCGGTGTTCAAGGTGTTCAGCGGCGAAAGCGCATACTTTACCGACGTTGTGTCTGCCATGGAGGACGCGATCCTTCTTGGTCTGGATGCGGTAAACCTGTCTCTGGGCTCCCCCGCGGGCGGTACTTATGATGAGGGTATCACGGAAGTATTCGACAAGGCGCTGGAAGCCGGCGTCAATGTCGTAGTTTCCGCCGGCAACGAAGCCACCTCCGGCATCGGCAACCTGCTGGGACATAACAAGAACCTGACCCTGAACCCGGACAACGGCATGGTGGGTATTCCCGGCGGCTACGCCTCCAACCTGGCAGTTGCCTCCGTGGACAGCAGCGAATGGCCCTGGCTCAACGAATTCCAGGTCATTTGCTTTGGTGATCAGGGTACAGAGCTCTACCCCTATGACTATGGCCCTGTTTTTACCCGTTTCGCTTACCTGCTGGGCAATGAAACCTTTGAGATCATGCTGCTCGATGGCTATGCCTCCGAAGAAAACATCGCTGAGCAGGATGTGGCCGGTAAGGTCGTCATGGTCTGTGAGGATCCCGAAGGCGACATCACCACGCAGGATGTGTACGACAACCTGAAGGCCGCCGGTGCCATTGGCATCCTGCTGACGGTGGAAACCGAGGAAGAGGAATACCCCAGCGATGAGGAAGTGGAGCGCGACACCATTCCTCTGGCCTTCCTGGAGTGGTTCGATTACGACTATTACATCTGGTATTACGATGAAAACCCCGATGCCAGCACGATGGGCTGGCTTAAACGGCCCGGGATCAACTACATTGAGACTGCCGGTCAGCTCTCCGACTTCTCCTCCTGGGGCACCAACCAGGATCTGGCCATCAAGCCGGAGATCAGCGCCATCGGCGGACATGTCTACTCCGCCTACGGCAATACCAACGACAACTGGGCCATTTCCTCCGGTACCTCCATGGCAGCGCCCCAGACGGCGGCAGGCACCTTGCTGGTACGGCAGTATCTGGAGGAAAACTATGCGGAGCTTCTGGACACCATGACCGCACAGGAAGTGGCGGAGCTGATCAACAGCATCCTGATGTCCACCGCCAACCCCGTGGTGGAGACGCAGACGGGTCTTTATACCTCGGTCAGAGGTCAGGGCGCAGGTCTCATTGATCTGGATCAGGCAACGGAAACCGACACCTATCTGACGGTCGACGGCAAGCGTCCCAAGGCGGAACTGGGCGACGACGCGGAAAAGACCGGCGCCTATACCATCACCTTTGAGGTGAACAACCTCGGCGCGGAAGCCAAGACCTATACCATCAACACCGCGGTTCAGACCGAGGGCATTGATGAGGAATGGCTCAAAGAGGGCGAATATGACGAAACGCCCTACCGCTATTTCATGAGCGGCAAGCCTGCAGCTCTGGAGGCACAGGTCGGCGGCGCCACCCAGATCACCGTTGCTGCCGGCGCCACCGAGACGGTCACTGTCACGGTGACCCTCACGGACGCGGCAAAGAGCTGGCTGGATTTCTACTATCCCAACGGCGGCTATGTGGAGGGCTTCGTCTTCCTGACGGAAGAGGACGGCTCCGTTCTGAGCCTGCCCTACCTGGCCTTCTACGGCGACTGGGCTGCCCTGAGCACCTTCGACAATGAATTCTACTGGGATGTCATCAATCCTGAACAGACCAGGCAGAATGACGCGGCTGTCTCGGTGAACAGCGTCGTCGTGAAGGATGGCGACACCTACAACTACCTCGGCAACGGTGTCGGCTGGAATCTGGACAACATGGCGGGCTACGGTTATCTCTATAACCCCGTGCACAACTACATCTCCCCCAACGGCGACGGCGTCCGCGACGGACTGGAAGCAGTCTATGTGGGCCAGATGCGCTATGCCAACGAGATCCATTACTCCATCGTCAACGCCGAGACCGGCGAGGTCTACTACGAGAAGGACATGGAGGGCGTTACCAAGAACTATGTGGATGACAGCGGCAAGATTGTTCCCACCGGCGCCGATGCCTACACGCTCTTTGACGCATGGCACGGCACCGATCGTGACGAGAGGGTCCTCCCCGACGGTACCACCGTTACGGTAAAGCTGTCCTTTATCTCCTCCTACCGTGGGGAAGAGACGGAAGAGGTCTGGGAATTCCCGATTACGATTGATACGCAAGCCCCGAAGCTGAAATTCTACTCGCTGAGCAAGAACCAGTATCGACTGGACGCCGAGGATGATGGTCTGATCGACTCGATTAGTTATTACTTCACGGCTCCAACCTATTGGGGCGAACATACGTTTAAGTATACCTATACTGAGGAAACGGAAGCAGAGGGGAAATCCAAATGGCTGGGACTAAGCAGCTCGGATGTTCTTCAGGAGACGTTTGTGGTATCTGACTACGCCGGAAACACCAGCGTGCTCGTTGTTGTTTTCAAAGACGGCACCGTGGATATTCAGGAGGACGAGGTGCTGCTGGTACCCGGCGAGACGGCGCAACTGCACAATGTCGGCACCACCGGTCCGGACGACGAGCTGATCGATATTCCTCTGAGCTGGTCCTCCTCCGACACGGCGGTTGCTACCGTGGAGTGGGATTCTGAAAATGAAGACCTTGCCACGGTTACGGCAGTGGCGGTCGGTGAGGCCACCATTACGGCCGTCCGCATGAACCAGCGTCTGACCGATACGGCGACAGTGCGTGTCTGTCAGGGCATTGCCAATATCACCGCAGCCGCCGGCAAAAACGGCACGATTTCCGACGCAGGTACCGTGGAGCTCGTGAAGGGCGAGAGCAAGACCTATACCATCATCCCCGATGCCCACTATGTGATCGCGGATGTACTGGTGGACGGCGTCTCCGTGGGTGCGGTCAGCGAATACACCTTCACCAACGACGCCGACGGTCGTACCGCCCATACCATTGAGGCGGCATTCGCGCTGGAAACTCACCAGGTTCGCTTCCTGGATTGGGATGACTCCGTCATTTCTACGCAGCAGGTTGCCTACGGCTCCGCGGCGGAGGCTCCCGCAAATCCTGTCCGCACCGGTTACACATTCCTGTGCTGGGATACGGACTTCTCGAGCATTACGGCGGAAACCGATGTGAAGGCCGTCTATGTGAAGAATGATGTCACTTACTACTATGCAATTGTTGCCATCCTGAGCGAGGGCGGCAAGGTCGAAGGTCCGGCACAGGTCACCGCCGGTGAGAATGCCACCTTCACCATCACGCCCGACGAGGGCTATGTCCTGAAGGACGTGCTGGTGGATGGAACTTCTGTCGGCTGCGTGACGAGCTATACCTTTGAGAATGTGCAGAGCAGCCACTATATCCAGGCAGTGTTTGAAATTGTGATGGAAACCCCGCAGGAAACCTTCCGGGTTCGCTTCCTGGATTGGGATGATTCCGTCATTTCTACGCAGCAGGTTGCCTACGGCTCCGCGGCGGAGGCTCCCGCAAATCCTGTCCGCACCGGTTACACATTCCTGTGCTGGGATACGGACTTCTCGAGCATTACGGCGGAAACCGATGTGAAGGCTGTCTATGTGAAGAATGATGTTACTTACTACTATGCAATTGCTGCCATCCAAAGCAAGGGCGGCAAGGTCGAAGGTCCGGCACAGGTTAGCGCCGGTGAGAATGCCGCCTTCACCATCACGCCCGATGAGGGTTATATCCTGAAGTATGTGCTGGTGGATGGAATCTCTGTTGGCTGCGTGACGAGCTACACCTTTGAGAATGTGCAGAGCAGCCACTATATCAAGGCGGTGTTTGAAGTCGTAGAGCACGAATGCCCCGCTGCGGATTATGTGGATCTTGATCCTGCAATGTGGTACCACGAGGGCGTGGATTTCGTCCTGAGCAACGGCCTGATGGTGGGCGTGAGCGACAACGAATTTGATCCCGAGGGTGAGATGACCCGTGGTCAGCTTGTCACAGTGCTCTACCGCATGGCAGGCTCCCCCAAAGCAGTCGGAAAGCTTCCCTTCACGGATGTCTCTGACAAGGCCTATTATGCAAAGGCTGTGTCCTGGGCTTACACGAACGGCATCGCTTTGGGCACGTCGGCTACGACGTTTGAGCCGGAAACTGTCGTCACCAGAGAGCAGCTTGTCACCTTCTTCGCCCGTTATGCGGTCTTCACCGGTCTGGATATCAAGGCGGAGGGCAATCTGTCCGGATTTGTCGACAGCGCCTCCGTCAGCGAGTATGCCCGGGAGAATGTTGCTTGGGCAGTGCAGGTGGGCTTGATCAACGGCATGGAGGGCAACACCATCCAGCCCAATGCCACCGCAACCCGCGCACAGACCGCAGTGATCCTGATGCGCTACCATGAACTGATCGGCTGAAAAGCCGTAGAACCGAAGCCCCGGGACCGGCATCCGCCGGTCCCGGGGTCTTTTCGCAGAAAGAGTACCGCCCGCTATGCGGGTGAGCATCTCTATTGCCAAATGGAGAGGCTGCGTTTTCACTTTGGAAAAACGCAGCCTCTATTTTCCTATCCTTGTGTAAGCGGAAGCTTGTGCAGCAGCAATCGGGGCTGTGCGTTTTACGGCGTGCGGCGACCGCTGCGCACCTTTTGCCTTGGACGGGATGCTATCCACTTCGTAAATGATGATACGGGTATAACAACTTACCGAAAGAGAAGAACCCCCGTTTTCGCTCGACGAAAACGGGGGTTCTTTGAAAAAAGGGGATTACAGCTCAGAAAATCTTCTCCAGCAGTATCATCAGGTTGTTCTCGGCAAAGACCGCGACAGCCACCAGAGAGACGGTGGACATGATCTTGATGAAGATGTCCAGGCAGGGACCAACCGTGTCTTTGAGGGGATCGCCCACGGTGTCGCCGACAACCGCCGCATCATGGGCGGGGCTGCCCTTGCCGCTGCCTTTGATGGCGCCGGACTCAATGTACTTCTTGCCGTTGTCCCAGGCACCGCCCGCGTTTCCGGTGAAGATGGCGATCATGATGGAGCAGATGGTGGAGCCGATGAGGATGCCGCCGACGAACTTCGGCCCGAAGATAAAGCCCGCCGCCACGGGCACCAGAATGGCCAGCATGGAGGGAACCTTCATCTCGCCGATGGCACCCTTGGAGGAGATCTCAATACAGGTCTTGTAGTCCGGCTTTGCCTTGCCGGTGAGGATGCCGGGGATCTCCCGGAACTGCCGCCGAACCTCGTCCACCATCTTCCGTGCAGCCTTGGCTACCGCCTCAATGAGCATACCGGAGAAGAGGAAGGGGAGAGCGCCGCCTACAATCGCGCCCGCCAGGGTCATGGGCTCAATCAGGTTCAGAATCAGCTCGGTATTGAAATCGTTGTAGGAGTAAAGGTAGGAAATCATCAGCGCAAGTGCTGCCAGAGCGCCGGAACCGATGGCAAAGCCCTTGCCGATGGCTGCCGTGGTGTTGCCCACGGAGTCGAGGGTATCCGTGATTTTCCGAACCTCCGGATCCAGCCCGGACATCTCCGCAATGCCGCCGGCGTTATCCGAGATGGGACCGTAGGTATCCACAGAGACCGTGGCGGTGACGAAGGACAGCATACCCATTGCCGCCATGGCAACGCCGTACATGCCGGAAACATAATAGGAGATGATGATGCCCGCGCCCAGGACAATGCAGGGAGCCATGCAGGATTTCATACCCAGTGCCAGACCTTGGGTGATGGTCAGCGCGGGGCCTTCCAGCGACGCGTGGGCGAGATTGCGGGTCGGTTTAAAATCGGCGGAGGTGTAGCGCTCGGCGATCATGCCGATGATCACGCCCGCAATTACGCCGACTGCGGCGGCAATCCACGGAGACAGCCAACTGCAGGAGAAGCCGAGAATGCTCTTCAGCGAGGCCGCGTCAAAACCGCGGAAGGCGTACATGGAGATGAAGAAGCCCAAAACAATCGTCAGGGCGGAGGCCACATAGGTCGAGCCGTTGAGATCCTTATGGGGATCCTTCGACATCCGCTTTTTGAACAGCAGGAAGGCGATGCCGACACAGCAGGCAATCAGACCGACCGAGACAAAGACCATCGGGAACATGATGAGCTTTTTCAGCAGTGCCGTGGTCATGCCGGTGTTCTCCGCCAAGGATTTGGAGAACATATGGTATGCCAGAATGATGCCGGAGGAGATGGCGCCGACAAAGCTCTCCAGCAGGTCGGAGCCAAGACCCGCCACGTCGCCCACATTGTCGCCCACATTGTCGGCGATGGTTGCGGGGTTGCGGGGGTCGTCTTCGGGGATGTGGGCTTCCGTTTTGCCCACCAAATCCGCGCCCATATCCGCGGCTTTGGTGTAAATGCCGCCGCCGACACGGTTGAACATGGCGACAATGGAGCAGCCCAGGGCATAGCCGGAGAGCGTCATCGTAAAGGGGCAGAAATGCAGCCCCAGCAGGTTGGTGTAGCTGGCCTCCGTGATGTCAAGCTGACCCATGGCAATGCCGAAAACCAGATAGACCGCGAACAGACCCAGCAGGGCAAAGCCGCCGACGCACAGGCCCATGACCGAGCCGCCGCGGAAGGCAACCTTCACCGTTTCGCCGATGTCACGGGTCTGCTGCGCCCGATTGGCGACGCGCACGTTGGCATAGGTGGCGATCTTCATGCCGATAAAGCCCGCGCAGCCGGACATGATGCTGCCGACGAGCAACGCCACCGCCGCATGCCAGGTGGTAATGACGGCAAGCAGAACCGCCACCACAGCTACGACCAAATAAAGAATTTTATACTCATAGTGGATAAATGCATTGGCGCCGACACGGATTGCTGCGGCAATTTCCTGCATTTTTTCGCTGCCCTCCGGCATACGCTTTACGATGATGAAATTGAACGCCGCAAAGCTCAGCGCCAAAACCGCCGCAATCATCACAAGATAAATCATTATTTTCTGTCACCCTTCCTTCTTATGTTTGTCCTTGATCACCCCGGCGTGCCGGGGACTGTGCGGCAGTGAAGCCGCGCCTTATGTGTGCACTGCGCATTTGAAAGCCGTATATGACGCGTCGGGTGCACGAGGAAATGCCGGTCACGGGCTTGCCGATGCCCCCACGGCGCCTTGCAGCGCGTCCGGCAGAACAAAAGGGACATAAAATACTGTTTTTCGAATCTCAACCGCCTTTCACCGCAAAATCAAAGCGACGCTTCTCTCCGTAACTACGCGCGCTGTCCGGGTTGAAGAAAATCTTCCACCTATACATAATATACTCAAATGGTCAAGCTTCTTCAATTCGCAAGGACTACAAATTTTTCCGCATTATTTCGTCGTTTTGCACAAACATAATTTTATATACATAGATTTTATCGTCATTTTTACGGCTTTTCCGCAACGATTTCCCGTGGTGATAAAAGAATCTATTGCGCAGGGTACGGCTCTGTGTGTTGACGAAAAACAGCGAGAATCACGCCTAATCACTTTAAATAACTTAAAATAGAAGCTTGTAACACATAAACCTGTAATTCCATTGCAGAGCATTCCGCCTCGACCGCCCAAAGGTTTTCGACGAAGGAACGTTACGGATGCGGCGTACCCCTTGCGGGTAGTGTGCGCACAGGCTTCACAATGACAGATGGGAGCCTTTTCCTGTCATTGCGAGGGCGCTTGCGCCCGTGGCAATCTCTGTGTGTAGGTTTATACACAGTTGGTAGTTCCTGCACCGGCGCGCTGAGTCGTCCCGCCCTACGGCGTACTGCTGCCGCTCTCAAACTTGGCCTCAATGAAAAAGTTTGTGTGTTTTGGCGTTCTGAAGCTGCATCATATCACGCAGTATGTGTCGGATTCCGAACATCCCACACCCTTATTCACATTCTTTCGGGGCGCAGGATGCAAAAATCACTGCTTTAGCTGCAAGAGTCAATTTGGTTACAAAATGTAAATCACACAAGTTTTTTCATTGAACCAAAATTTCTTTAAAACTTATTCCAATCCATGCGAAATAACGAGAACTTGAGCGTTATACCTATTCAACGGAGGTTACCTGTACTTAAGTATTTGTGAAAGCGGACACTTCTGTCGTTGAGCAAAGTGCATCAGCAATCGCATCGGCAATTTGTTGTAAACCGTTAGCAAAGACTGTGTTTCTGCAAAAACTGGTTTTTCGATACGAAAGAGATTGCAATGAGTCGTGATATATGGTATAATTTAACAAATTATATCTTCTCCGCCGGAACGCCTTTGTGAGTTATTATCAAAAATTTTGGCCGGGTTTTCCAAATCGGTTTCGAAAGTCGTCTTTGGTGCGGCAATATCGGAGCATAGATCATCGCGAGTGGTTTAGAAACGGGCGGCACCTGCTTTTCGCCCCGGTAAGAATGACAAAAAACGCTTAGATAGAGGAGAAATGCGTAAAATGACATATGTTGAATTCTTTTCAAAAGACGCAATCGAGAATATTTGCACAAGCCTGCTCCAAGTGCCTGAAAGGGTGATTTTGATCGGTGATTCTAAGAAATTGATGCAAAGACATGCGGAGCGGTATCAAGATTTGTTTGCGCAGCGCGGCGTTGCAATCGAGTTTGTCTGTAAAGCGGTCAATAAGAATAATCTTCAAAATGTTGTTGACGAATTGACGGCAATTCTTGCTTCTTACGATGACTGCGTGTTTGATTTGACCGGCGGCGAGGAGCTCTATCTTGTTGCTATGGGCGTGCTGTTTGAACGCAATCAAACAATTCAAATGCACAGGATCAATTTGCGAAACAACAGCTTGCTGGATTGCGACATGGATGGGATCACGCTTGCGGAACATAATATGCCCATGCTAACGGTTGCTGAGTGTGTCCGTCTCAACGGCGGCGATATTATTTTTGACGATGCCAGAGCCGCCGCTACGCGCAGGTGGGCATGGAATGAAGCGCTTCAGGCAGACATTGATGCGCTGTGGGAGATTTGCCGACGTGATGTCAGAGAATGGAATGTACAGACTTCTGTTTTTGCTGCGGCGGAGCGCTTTTGCAGCGGAAAGGAAGATCCGCTGGTAACCGAGGCGCCGATCCCGTATCTTCAGGATTACCTTGAAAATACGGGAAGCGGATATGTGATCTTTAAGCGGATCTTGAACGATTTGTTCAACGCCGGACTGCTGACTTATGTTGACTGTAATGAACGCTCTTTTATGGTCGCTTATAAAAATGAGACCGTGAAGCATTGCTTGCTGAAAGCGGGACAGGTTTTGGAAATGAAGCTGTTTTCTGCCGCCTGCGCTGCGAGAGAAGCGGATGGTTCCCGCACCTATCATGATGTCATGACCGGCGTGCAGCTTGATTGGGACGGTACAATCCACGCACAGGGTGAAGCATATGATACAGAAAACGAAGTGGATGTCATCTTGATGCACGGTATGACGCCTGTATTTGTCTCATGTAAAAACGGGGCGTTTACCAGCGAGGAACTGTATAAGTTGAACGCAGTCGCCCAAAGGTTCGGCGGGAAATATGCGAAAAAGGTCCTGGTGGCAACCGCACTGGATACCGCCTGCGATGCGCCGGACTATCTGCGTCAGCGCGCACAGGATATGAATATCCTTCTCGTTGAGAATGTGCAGGAGATGAATGAACCCCAGCTTGAAAAAACGGTTCGTTCGTTTTGGAAGTGACAGAAAGCCTCTTTGTATGAGAAGAATGCAAGGGGACAACATGCTCCGCGGGAGATGCGGCGAAAGGAGAAGAAATGAATCGGTTCTTTGTTGACGCAGAGACAGACGGACTATACGGCGGTTTTTTGAGTATCGCGGTGCTGGTGACCGACCATTATGGAGAGGAGGCGGATCACTTTTATGCGGCGGTCGAAGCGCCGCAGATCCGCTCTGCGTGGGTCAGAGAGCATGTGCTGCCGCGTTTGGCTTATGCGGAGGAATTCGTGCCAAATGAGCAGGCGCTGCTGGAACGCTTCTGGCACTTCTGGCTCAAGCACCGGGAGGGGGCTGTGTGCATCGCGGATGTTGCCTATCCCGTGGAGGCACGGCTGTTTGCAAAATGCGTGGAGGCGGAGCTGCCGCAGAGGGAATTCCTCGGACCGTTTCCCATCTACGACCTTGCCACGCTACTTGCGGCGCGCGGGATAGATTTTGATACGGATCGCCGGAGACTATCCGGGTTAGACCTCCGGCGGCATGACGCAATGGACGATGTGCGGATGACGGCGGCAATATGGAATCGTCTGCAATCCGCAGAGAGATAATAAACAGAAAAGAATGGAAAACAAAGGAGCGGCATATGTGGAAAGCAAGCAGTTTTTCACTGGTTCTGCACTGCCCGCCGGGGTCGGCGCGCCCTACGGCGAATTGCTGCCAATCTCAAAACGCTCGCATTTGAATAAGTTGAGTTTTATGCTATAATTTAATAAAAAGCTATAGCGCCGAAGGTGTGTCGAATTCTGCACAATCAGCGCCCTAAGCGCTATGCAAGCGAGCAACCACCCGTAGGACGGCTCTTAGCGAGTCGCAGACGACGCAACTTGCGTTCAAACGATGCGAGTGTATGCAGCACAGGGGATTCATGATGAAATCCTTTCATCAAGAATCAGTATTAGATGCAACAACCTACTACAACCGGTGCTTGAAGTCTGTGCTGCATCATTTGCAGCGTCAGTCTGCCGAAAACGGAAATGCTTTGCTGAATTTTATCGTACGAGGAGGAACAAAATGACGGACAAACAAAAACTTGCGGTCAGCTACCATACCTTCTTTTTTCCCTTCCTCTGGGACGACACGGGACGGGTGACGAGAAAGCAGTTTGCCGAGTGCAGGAATCCTCATTGGAAAGAGGATATCTTTGCATCAGATGGGCACACGGATCCGATGGATTATAATCAGTACCATTATTTTAACGCTGCCGCGAGAAACGCAATCTATACTATGGAAAGAGACGATGACAAGCAGATCGTATGGAATTACCGATACGGTACAGAAAAGGACAGCTACTATATCATTGAGTGCGGTGAATTTCGTTATGCGCTTTATATCAACAGCATCCGTCTGCGGCTGTATCATACCGGAATCGGTATGCTGGTGTTTGAGTTGGAGAATCATGACCCGAACACCACGCCGGAGGATGTATGCCGCATCAACGATTACGGACGCCGTATTTTTGCGCCGTGCCTTGAGATAAAAACGGATAAAGAAACCAAGGAAAAGAGCGTTTCCTCACCGATCACTGCTGACAGAATCTATATTACGGGATGCGGCGATAAAGGGGGAAATGTACCGACGATCGCCTCATGCGGATATCAGCGGGCGGATGTGACGGAGATCGTTCCTTCCGTCATGCAGCTTTTGACCAATGAGGAAAAGCATGTGCGCGCGGTAACCAGGAGAAGCGAGGACACCGAAGAAAACGGCGAGCGGGAGTTTTTCATTGAACCGATCATTGATGACAGAATGTTCTTGGCATGCTTCTATGACAACAAGGCATATGTCGATGCGCTGTCGGCATGGGAAGACGGCGAATATGCGGTGTTTCATGACGCAGTGGTGAAGACACCGGATGACAAAACCAATCGCGCCCAAAAGTGGTATACCATGTTGTTTGCGGACGGTAACGGCAGCTTGTGCCAGAGCAGGGATATGCTGCACACGATGCTCTCAGCGCATACATACACCAGGTGGCTCGAAAACACCAAAGACGGAAAGCGCTGCGGAACGATCACCGGCATAACGGAGTACAGCATGGTCTCGGTCAGCTCCGAGGTTTCCAAAGCGGAGCATGTTGCGGTGGCGTTCCTGACGGAATATGTTGAAATGATGATGCTGGCGCTGGCGCAAAGGGCATCGCTGTTGGCGTTTGAACGCCGGATCAGCGACGCGGCAATGGGAAAGCTGGACATCAAGAAGGTACAGGAGCAGTATACAATCTTCCAAAGCCAACTGCTTTTGCAGGAGATCACGCCGCAGCAGCAGGGGATTGAGCTATATGATATGCTTCGGGAGAATCTCTATATTCTGAAGGAAGAAGCGGACATTGAAAAGCAGATATCCAACCTCTTTGCCCTGCGCAATGACAGTGCGGACAGAAACCAAAACTTTATCCTTGCGATTCTGGCGTGCCTTGGGATCTTTGAAACAGCGCAAGTCGTGTTTTCGTGGCTTACGGCTGTGTACGCATTGAGCGATCTGTGGCAGCTTCTCATAACGGTAGGCTTTGCCGCCTTGCCAATCGCATGGTTTTGCATTCAACGCAAAAAATAAATCGTAAGGGTTCTGCCGGTCGTCTCCGGCAGAGTCCTTACGGGGGATAGTCCGTTTATTTTTCCTGTATCATGTCGAACATGCCGAAGCCCTGTGAGTTGCGGGAGCCGAGACCGGTGTGATAGAGGAAATCCAGCACCTGGGGCGTGCCTTGCAGGAGAAACCTACCGTACCAAGCGGTAATGTAGGTGCGCTTGAAGGTTGTGACAAGACTGCGGCAGGCGGCGTTTTCTGCAGGCGCGATGGAGAAGTCAAACGGCGCGTCGGGATAATAGCTGCCCCATTTTCGCTGCGCGTTGCGGACGATCAACTCGTAAAACGCGGGCTGCTCCGGCGAATAATAGGTCGTGTGCCGTGCCTCATCCGTCGTGTGTACCGTGATGGGGGATACGGCGGTGACAAGCGCGGTATTTTGGAAAAGCGGCGCGTTTTTTAGCTGACAGGCGGCGACCGTGACGGCCTGCCCGTTCAGCAAAAACTGCCTGCCCGGTTGACACGCGGTGAAAAAGGTCTGAAGAAACGCGGCGTCCGGACTTCGAACCTCAAAGCTTGCGCTATCATGGAAAACAATGTCTTTCCCGTCAATTGTGTATCTGCCGTAAGGCGGGCGGAAGGAAAACAGCTTAAACGCCTTATTCCCCGCGCGGTAACCGGCTTCGTGCATGAAAGTGCCGAATGCCGGGTCGGCGCTTAAAACGCGGTAAATAAAGCTCTGCAGGATATAATTGCAGGCAAGCGGCAAGCGCAGCTCCTTTGCGCGAAATGTAATGACGATCCTCATGACTTATCTTCACTCCCGTATGTCCGTTTTTATGCCGATCAAGTATCATGACCGGTGGATTTACCGCTATTATAGCAGGCTTTCAAACGAATATCAATTCCTGAACGAAAGGAGACAAACTGAATGAACGCAATCCCTGAAGTGCGAATCTGCCCGTTAAAACAGTTTTTGATGCTGCACAAGGAGAATCAATTGCCGGAGCAAACGGCGGCGATTCTCAGCTCGTCTTATCCGCTGGATGCGGAAAAGCTGCGCGGAGTTACCTATGAGTTCCAGCAATATGATGATGTGGATCAGCCGATTCCCGGCCGCGCTTTGACAATAAGACAGGCGGAGCAGTTTGCCTATTTTTTGGAGCATTTGGACAAGAACACGGAAGTGATCTACTGCTGCTGCGACGGCGGAATGAGCCGCAGTGCTGCTGTTGCGGCAGCGGTTTGCAGATTCTATGGTCAAAGTGAGGAATGGATCTGGTGCAGCCCGCATTATCACCCGAATGCGCTGGTTTTCAGCATGCTTTGCGAGGCGTTGTGTATGCCCGTTTCGGAGCATGAGCTGGAGTATTTGGTACGAAGAAATCGCAAAGCGTTTTCCGATGCCATAAAAAGAGCGAGAGAAGGAGCGTAAATGGGGCTTCTTCCTTGGAATTGCTTGCGCACTCGTCTTTTCTGCCTTTGCCGTGGTTCGATATGCTGTGTTTGCTCGCTCCCTTTTGCTGTTCAGTCCATGTGCCGAGTTGCGGCTTCGATTCGAAAGGTAAGAATAGAGGGGGGCAGCAAAGAGCAGAGCATGACTGCCTTGTAAAGGCGTTTAATATAGTAAATTAAAAGAAAGAAGATGCTGAAATGAAACAGTATAAATGGAGATACTGTTTTTAACTTTTACCGCGCAATTTTGTGTGATATTAACAAATTATCAAGTGTTTTCAGAAGTTTTTCAATAAAGAATTTAGAACGAATCGTTCTTTAAAACGCCTAAAAAATTAGTTAAACCACCCAAAATAATGAAGAATGTCTTTAATTATCGGTGTGTTTAGAGCAAACAAATATTAGACTGACTAAATAAATAACGGCTGTTTTGGAAATAAAAGATTGACAGCCCCTAAAGATTGTGTTATAATACCAACGACATACAAAATGTTGTTCTTTCATTACCTCTATAAGGAATTGATACTCTATCACCAAATAGTTTCTGGCAGAGTCTCTTACTTTCATTACCTCTATAAGGAATTGATACCTTTCTCACCACGCTTAGTCTTGCGCGCGTAAATCTTGAACCCTTTCATTACCTCTATAAGGCATTGATACTCTTATCTTTTCTTTCGGGATGAATCTCTCGATAAAACTTTCATTACCTCTATAAGGAATTGATATGTGATAGTCGTGATGTATGATCTCCAAAAATAACTTTTATTACCTCTATAAAGAATCAGCATTTACTTGAGTTGTACTCTGCTTTTGGACATGAAAAGTGCGTATTGCCGATTTGATTTATTCGGCAATACGCACTTTCTTTGCACTGATTCGGATGACTGGCGGGCAACCTTGATTTTGATTTTTTGCGCCTTGCAATGAGAATAAGGGCTATCCCCTATGTCATTGCGAGGCGCTTGCGCCGTGGCAATCTGATAGGACAAGCCTCGTGAATAGGCGGCAATTTACAACAATGGGGAGAAGAGATTGCCGCGTCGCTTCGCTCCTCGCAATGACAGGGGGGGAATTGGTGCGTGGGGCGGGGGTTGGTATGTATTCGGTGGTTCCTGCACCGGCGGGGGCATGCCCCCGCCCTACAGGGGACGGGGCAATGCACCATTCCTGAAATTCGTGACATTGGACATGTCCTCGTCCTACGGGGCACCGGCGGGCGAGGGGCGGGAGGAGGGGTTACAGGATATCGTGCGCGCTTTCGTTTACTGCGCCTAAGGAGTCCTTCCTGACCTGCTTTCCGTTTTCGATGATATAAAATACGACGGCATCTTTGGATACATCGACCGCGTGTTCCAGCTCCGTCTGAAGGCGGCGCAGCTGCGCTTCCGTTAAAAAGCCTTCAAAGACCGATTGCTGGACACTTTGGAGATACTTTTTTGCCGTTTCCCGAATCCTTGCCGCGTGGTCGGCTGCGGCATCGTAACACAGTATGACAAACATCTATCTCACCTGCTTAAACGGTTTATACTGTTGCGCATCCTTAAAATAACGAATGAGGGAAATAATCTCGCGCCGGATCAGTTGATCGTAGGAAAGCACTTCGCCTTTGACCCTCTGCGTGGAATCGAGCTTGTCATAGAACTGCCGCAGGAAAATACGCTTTCCGCTTTCCGTGAGATAAACCGCGCCGTCCTCTTCGTGGCGGAAGTGTTCCGGCTGGAGCATACGGAGGTTAATCATGGAGAAGACCGTGCGGTCGACGACCAGCGGCTTGAAGATTTCCGCGAGGTCAAGATTCAGAGCTTCCTTGCGCCGGTTGGCTGCGTGCAGGAAGCCGATGCGCACATCCAATGCGGTCTTGTTGATCTCCACGGCGATCAGGTTATTCAAAACGGCTTCGCCGAAGCTGAGCAAGGCGTTCATCTCATTCTGCGGCGGGCATCGGGTGTGCTGCACGAAGGAATAGTCCGAATTCTCGACAAAAAGATCAAAGCAGCCGTAATAAGCCTCCTGCACGCGCGCTGCAAGCAGTGGGAGCTGTTCGTGATCTTCACATGCTTTGATCTCGGCAACAAGCAACTGTATCTGCTCGAGCGCTGCCGCATATGCCGGATCGGTAGCCTGCTTGTGATAATACCGGATCACCAATCGGGTATTGTGGATCGCAGCAAGCAAAAATTGCTTGGCAAGCTGCAAGCGTTTTTTCGCATCCTGATAGACCTGTAGCTGCTCGAGCGTGATTTCCGGCGACTTTATCTCTTCCGCTGGGAGAAAATGACCCAGCAAACGATTGTTTCGGTCAAATAAATTGACGCTGATCCCGTGCTCGGCTGCCTGCTTGAAGAAGTCGCTGTCAAAGATCACATCGGAATAGACATTGATGACTTCCGTTGTCTCGATGGGGATGCTGCTCTCCCGGTAATCCGATGCAAATGCCAAGGAAAGCTCCTGCTGCCGGAGAATACCGTCGCTCAGGATATCGACTCTGCGGTGCCCGTCCGTCGGCACGGAGGTATGCCAGTGATAATACGCAGCCTGTGCCTCCTGATCTGCCGCCAATGCCGTTAAGCCGTATTTGTTGATCTCGAACCGATGCCCTAAATACTGTATCTTTGCTGGCGCATCAATGACGGTGTTCTGTTTGTTTTCCTGTAAATGCAGTTGTTCCGTCAGGAAACGGACGGCAAGCTTGCGGTTTTCTTCCGCGGCGCGCAGCGAATCGGAAAAAATCACGATATCGTCCGCGTAGCGGATAAAGGTAAGCCCCTGCTTTTCAAGGTATTGATCAAACGCGTCAAAGTAAATATTGCAGAGTAAGGCGCTCAGCGGCGCGCCCTGCAGGATGCCGCGATCGGTGCGGGTATATTCCCCGTCCATGAGGAGTGGCATTTTTACAAATTTCATGATCAAATCGGTTGTTGCTTTCTCTTTGAGGATCCTGAATACAGCCGTTTGTAATACAGCATGATCCAGATTATCGAAGCATGAGACAGGATCGATTTTCAATACAAAAGAGAAGCGGGAGCCGAACTCACAATATCGCTTTAGCGCCTGCGCCATGCCGCGGTTTTTGCGATAGGCAAAGCTGTGCTCTGAAAATGCAGCCTCGCATTTTTCGCCAATCACAGACAAAATGCTGTTTTGCACGATGGTATCAATGGCGGTAAGCCGAGCGAGTTGGCGGCAGCTTCCGTTTTTCTTCGCGATGCGGAAGCCGACGGCGGGCATGACTTCGTAGTTCCCCTGCATCAGTTTTTGCGATAAGCTCTGCCCGTTGATTTCAATCCATAAAGCAGCGGCAGCAGCGTCCATATTATCAAAGCCGGGCTTAAACTTTTGCGCTTTTAGTTCCTTGGCGCAAGCTTGAAGCCGTTCCATGCGCGCAATTTCCTTCAACATCTGTATCACCCCATATCATTATAGCAGAAAGAAGCGAAGCGGTCAATAAAATTAGCCAATCTTCCAATTGTTATGATAAAACAGGGAAATTGTTTGGTGTTATCAATAGGGTTTAACTGAATAACTAAATAATTTGCACCTGCTTCGGAAAGCTGGTTGACAAACTCCTGGGAGTTTGTACAGACGAAAATGTAGTTTCCCCACATAAAGCGGGTTATGCCGCGCGTTCTGCTAATAGGTCCCTACCGTCCGTGAAGTAGCAAACCATAGTGGGTAGCTACTGTACCTGTGAAACTGTCGAGAGCGTACAAGAAGTAAAATGGCATAGAGGGAGCTCTGATCCGGCACTTTAAACAGATTAAAAGACAAATTGCACGAAAAAAGGACATAACGGGAGAGCGGAGATTAGATTACTTGAAAAAATAATAGATTTCAAATTTTTTCATGCGCTTTTTGGGGCGTTTTTCTTTTACAGAAGTAGACTTTTGCAATATTCTAAATCAAGATATTTTTTGTAGAGCAAAGTAAAAATTGCGAAGAATTTAGTTAAACTCGTATTTTTTACGAAGGCATTTTCGAATTTTCACAATACTTTCGCCGAGTGATGCAGAAAAAACTAAATAAATCGCCCTGTTTTTGAAAAATAGGACTTGACATTCTCTAAATGTTGTGTTATTATCCGAATAACATACAAAATGTTGTTCTTTCATTACCTCTATAAGGAATTGATACGAATAGTGCACGTAGGAAAATGCATCAAGCTCTTGAGCTTGGCTTTCATTACCTCTATAAGGAATTGATACTGTTTATACTCCTCTGAAAATTATTTCTTACCGTCTTTCATTACCTCTATAAGGAATCGACGCAAAAGTTTAACAAGTTAATATATGAATCAGACCTATGCCCAACTCGATGAACAAAGCATGCCTGTGCTTCGAGGTGTGCGGTAATTTCAGTTTGACTCGGCAGGGATACCTACCGACGATATCTGTCCCGTCCCGGTGACGGGCGGGAGAAGATGGGAAACGTCAACAAAAACGCATATCGCAGAAGTGTTCATTTGAAAAGGTACGGGTCTTCCGGACGCAGCAATAGACGACCATCCGCATTCATACGGCGGCAGACCTGCCGGAGAGAAAACCGGTGAAGGTCATGGCGTAAGCGCGTAAAAGTAAAAATAATAGAGCTTCCCCGCAGTCAGCGAGTAACATCTCGCTGACTGCGGGGAAGTTTTTTGCATTTTATGCAGGGCATGGGCATATTCCTGCCGCAATGGGTTTTGCAGTCATGAAGGAGAAAGAATTTCTCGAAAAATTTTTTGAAAAAATGTACGGGGATGCGAAAAAAAGGGGAATGGGCAGTTATAGTCACATGTAACGACGAGGGACAGAAACGCTTTTGTCGGACACTGCGCACCATGAATAAGCAACGCGAAAACACCCCTCATACAATTCACGATGTGCTTTACGCAATGAAAAACGGGACGTCCGTTTTCGTGGGTGATTCGCATACTGCATTGTGCGCTGCGATCCGAAAAAAGCTTAGGTCTCTCCAAGTACTATCATAATCAAAGGAGCGTCGAACATGAAAAACACGATCAAACGCTTGTTGGCGGCGGCACTGGTGTGCTGCATGGTTTTGGGGGCATTGCCGTTCGCGGGCTTTGCTGCCACCGCAAAGGATTTCGGCGATGTCACTCCAAACAGTTGGTTCTATGAGGATGTCCGGTTTGTCTGCGAAAAGGGTCTTATGATAGGTACGTCCGATCAGACGTTCTCTCCGAATGTTGCAATGTCCCGCGCGATGCTCACCACGGTGCTCTATCGCCTTGCGGGAAGTCCTGCTGTTGAAGCTGCTGTTGTATTCGCTGATGTACCTACAAATCAGTGGTACAGTGACGCAATCACATGGGCTTCTGAGGATCGTGTTGTTGAAGGCTACGGCAATGACCTGTTTGGTCCCAACGATCCGATCACGCGGGAGCAGTTGGTAACCATGCTGTACCAATATGCAGGCAAAACGGGCAGCGATATTACTGAGAGTGAAGCACTTGATTCGTTTAACGATGCGACGGAGGTCCACGAATGGGCGCTGGACGCAATGCAGTGGGCTTACGCTGCGGGCGTGGTTATCGGCAGAAGCAGTCAACGTTTGGCACCCCAGGCTTCTGCCACCCGCGCAGAAGCTGCGGCAATGCTGCATCGATTTCTTGAGAAGCTATCGGCAGACGACGAGAATTCGGGTAACGAAGATATGTCCGCTGCGGAGCCTTCTGACCCCACAAGAAGGGAAGTCTCTTTAGATAATCTGACAGCGGATGAGATCTACTTTTCGGTGGATGAGACCGCACGAGTCACCTTTACGGTCTCCTGCAGCGGGGAATGCGACGATGTTTATCTCATGCGCGAAGACGGCGGTATTGCCGGAACCATGCATGATGACGGAAGCAACGGTGACTTCGCTGCGTATGACGGCATTTACAGCTTGACGATTGAAGAAGAAGCAAGTGCCGCAACGACGCTCACCTTCTACGCCGAGGCAGATACCGCGCTGTCGAACTTGGTCAATATCTACTTTTTCAAAGTACCGGATGCATCGGATGCGGAAAAAGCAGAGGCCGAGATTGCCGATGTGCAAGCCAATTTGGCGAGGATCCAGTCGGAATACATTCCGGACGGTATTGTTTCCGACACTACCGATCTGACCGGCATGATGGTAGATATCACCGAATATTTGGACACGCAGTGCGCTGCCGGCGTGATCCTTTATTACGAGGTCGAGGAATGCTATGTATATATGAAATTCTGTTCCGGTCTGACCTTGGCTTTTGAACCCGTAAGTGAAGGAACCAGCACGGGCGGAACGGAAGTCTCGCTTACAATCATCAGCTATCAACCGAACCCGGATGCTGCATCTCCGTGGCTGGTGGACTGCCTGACCGGCATTGGGGATTATAGCGGTAATTGCAGCTACTCCACGGAATCCTCAAAAGACGGTGCGCAGGTGACATTGGATGTGGTTAAGACCTTAGGCGCAAACCAGGTGATTGTTTGGAACGGGCATGGCGGTTACGGCCCAATCGTAAAGTCTTACCTTGCAACGGGCGAAACATTTCGCTGGAGTACATGGGTGTCCGACGAGGCTTACCGCATGGATTGCGTGAAGGACCGCGTCATTGTAGCGGATACTCCCGAACAGAGAAATTTGGCAGGCATTACCTCGAAATTTATTGATTACTACTGCGGCAGCATGGATAACAGCCTGATTATGCTTTGCTCCTGCCATAGCGGACAGGAAAGCCGCTTAAGTAATGCTTTTCTCAACAAGGGAGCAACTGCTGTTCTGGGATTCAGCAACACGGTCTATAGCGGTTACTGCGAAGCGATCACCGGATATACACTGGCACACATGACCGGCATTGATCCACGCACAAACCAGTACCGTACCTTGTCGGCAAGCTTGGAAATGGCAAAGACGGAGCAGGGCAAGGACGATCGCGAATGGGCGAAAAATAATAATAAAAAAAGGATCAAATGGAGCACTGCCGAACCGGTGATTTTTGGCGGAGCGGCTGCGGAAAACTACTGCCTTGCCAATTCCACTGTCGGAACGCTCGCAGGCAGAATCTGCAAGGCTTCGGATCGCACTTCACCGATTGGCGCTGCCGAGATTGAGGTATATTCCGGAGATACGCTGTTTATATCCGCAAAGTCTGACGATGACGGCGCCTATTCCATTACGCTCCCGGCAGGAAGCTATCGGCTTCAGATCAACGCGAACGGCTATCTGCCGTTTCAGTGCTACATCACCGTCACCGCGAACGAGACAACCTATACCGAGACCTTCCTCATGGTTGAGGGGGACGAGCAGGAAAGTGGGATTGCGACGGGGACGGTATATAACGCGTTGACCGGAACCGGCATTGCGGGCGTGACCGTGATTGCGCGCGCGGGTTGGAACAACACCTCTGAGGGAGCGCAGCTGAACCTTGCCTTGCAGACGGATGCCTCCGGCAAGTACAGCATCACATTGCCGTTGGGCAATTACACGCTGGAGCTTACGAAGGACGGCTATATCAGCACCTATATCAACATCATCGTGCAAAGCGGCACGACCGCCGATCAGAACGGCACTATGTCGCCCGTCATAACCGGAGACAGTTTCCGCATCGTGCTTTCGTGGGGAGCAAACCCCAGCGACCTTGACAGCCATGTCGAGGGGATGCGCACAAATGGCACCCGGTTCCATGTTTATTACGCCGACAAATATGCATATGACGGCGATGTA
This sequence comes from Faecousia sp., assembly GCA_051892295.1. Classification (GTDB taxonomy): domain Bacteria; phylum Bacillota; class Clostridia; order Oscillospirales; family Oscillospiraceae; genus JAZOXB01. Next base: position 23,772 of record JBJFGB010000012.1, read on the forward strand.
AGGGTCTGTGATTTGGACGTCGATGATACGACTTCCTATGGCCCCGAGACGATCACCTTGAACACAACGACGGAAGAGCCGTACTACTATTATGTACATAAATACGCCGGAAACGGCACGCTCCCCACTTCGGAAGCAAAGGTCAGGGTGTATCAGGGCGAGGCGCTGATTGCGGAGTATAATGTCCCGACGGATCTGGAGGCTGCTCGGTACTGGAATGTGTTTGCAATCGTAAACGGGCAGATTGTAACACGCAACACGATGACAAGCGCGCCGGAGCTTCACTACGCGGAGTAAATGAACATAGCGGTGCATACCGACGGTATGCACCGCTATCCCCCCAAATTAAGATATGCCGAAATAAAGACAGAGGAGGAAAAATGATGGGCGCTATAACAGTTAAGATCTTATCCGAATCGGAACGCAGCACGGTGCGTGAGGCACTATTCCGTGAAGGGGCCGCAGCCTGTGAGCAGGACCCGAAAGCTGCCGCATATCTTGCGGAGTACTACGGCGAGAGAGGGCTTCCGCTGCGAGCCTACGGCTATCTTTTACAGGCAGCACACCGCAAGCTTGCCGTCTCTTCGGATGCCCTCACGGCGTATGCAAACGAGGCAAAATCGCTCTCGGATGACGAGGTGCGCATGGACTACGAGGGCGCGCTGATGGTCGGCAAGGAGCTGCGGCAGACGAATTTCCGGGATGCCGCGTACTACCTCTGCATCGCCGCCAACAGCGTCAGCGACAAATACGGCGTGGCGGCGCTGCTCGCGGCGGACCTCTTGAGCAGCGACTTGCGCTTCAAGGCACAGAGCGAAAAATACTACGCTCTGGCTGCACAGAAGGGCAACCCCGATCTTCCACCCTTCAGGCAGGATAACGCAAGCGGCTTCCACCGGGCGGGAAACGGAGAGGACGCATTCTTTGCCGCCGGGATACTTTGAGCAGAGGGGGCGTGGAGCATGAGAAATGCGATCCGTTATCTGTCCGCGAAGAAAGCGTATTTGCTCCTTTGGATAGTGCTTTTCGTCGTATCCGCGATCAGCGTTTCCTGGCGGCGTTTCTTCTTCGAAGAAACCGAATTCACGGACGGTCTTGTCCGCAGCGAACTCGGCGTTTGTCTCGCGTTCTTTCTGCTGGCGCTCGTGCCGCTGAATTACCTCCGCGTCGGGCGGGGCATCGTAAGACGCCTGCGGCTGAACCATGCGTGGGGCGTCTTGGGGCTTGCGTGTCTTTCTTTTGCGGCGGTCTATTTTCTGTTTGCCTGCCGTATCCCCGGCGCGGCTGAGCTGCGGATGCTCTGCTTTTTGCTGCTGTCTCTTGTGCTGCTGTGCGTAGAAGCGGAAGGTATGGCAAAGCGTTGGTTCCTGCCGATGCTCCTGCTCTCTCTCGGAAGCTGGCTGTTTGCAAAACTTCTGCTAAAGGGTGGGAACAGCTTCGGCATGTTTGTCGCGGTTGCAGTGAGTATACGGCTGCTCTCGTGCGGGCGGCCGGACAAAAAATTGCTTGCCAAGCTCGGTGTATATCTGTTCCTTTCCTTATCGGTGCCCGTCCTCTATGCATGCTTCTTCGAGCCGGAGCGAATCAAGGCAAGCATAGCTGTCTGGAGAAACGCTTCGAACAATCCTTTCACATGGTATGGCAGCACCAAAAACGGCGATATTGCAAATGTCCTTTTGGCGGCAATCCATCTTACCGCGGCGTTCACGCTTCTGCTGCTGAAAAAGGAAATGAATACGGACGAAAAGCGCAGTGTCCGATTTCTCGTGGTATTGGATCTGACGCTCGTCCTGAGCGGCGTTCTCATATGGTTTAATATCCTGCCGCAGGGAACGCTCGCAATCATGCCCTTCCGAACTGCGGGCAGCGCACTGCTGAGCGCCCTTCTGGCGAATCATTTGCTCTATTACAATCTAACGCCGTTCAAAGGGCTGCGAGAGGATATCGCGAGGCTCCGCTGGAAAGATTTGAACGAATGAGATAGGAGGACGGTTTCCATTGGGCAGCGCAGGAGACCCTGAAGAAGCCCACTGGCTGAGCACCCCGAAGCTCTATTTTAGGGCTGCTGCAAAAGTAAGCGTTGCGTTCTGCATTGCAGGCTTTACTTTTGTGGGTCAAAAGTGATATATTATATTTTAGGAAAGCAGCGGTCTTCGAAAATACCATAAGAATCGGTAGTGCGCACGGCGGTCGGCTGATAGCCGCCCCTACGACCGCCGATTGCAGTCTTTACTGTAGTGGGCTGTTAAAACTAAAACTTTAGTTTCTGAAATGCGAGTCCTTAAGACCGGCAGCAGCACGCCGTAGGGCGCGACGACCCGGCGCGCCGGTGTAGGAACTACCAAATTCGCACAAACTCGTTTGTCTGTACTGTCTGCCGCTTCGCGGACGGCACGCCGAGTCGTCGTGCCCTA
>JBJFGB010000013.1:0-1097 GCA_051892295.1 Faecousia sp.
GGCAAGGTCGTGCGTATCGGCAAGGACTGCGAAATCGACCGCGTGGAGTATTCCGGCGAGCTGATCCTTGACGGCGGCATCGTCCGTGAGCAGGTGCGCGTGTAAGAAAAAATCCCCGCAAAAGGTACGTTTGTCGCCTTTTGCGGGGAATTTTATGTGGTATCAGGGGTGGCGGGAGGCTGCTGCATGGGACGGTGGCAGGTACGCAGCCGGTCAATTGACGTCGTTGGCGCGGGGGAGGTTCCAGCGGAAGTACGCTGAGAGCAGACGGATCACCAGCACCAGCACAATCGCAATCAGCATGGCGGCATACTGCGGCAGGCAGCGCCAAAGCAGGGTGCAGGTAATCGCGCCCAGCAGCGAGGCGCAGGCATAGATGTGCTTAACGAGAATGTAGGGCATATCGCCGGCGAGAACGTCGCGGATCACGCCGCCGCCGACGCCGGTCAGCACGCCGACAAAAACCAACAGAAAGGTGCTGCGGTCGGGGGAGAAGCTGAGGGCGTTCCAAATGCCCATGACCGTGAAAACGCCTAAGCCCACCGAGTCCATCACCAGCAGCGCCGCGTCAAACAGCCGCGTGTTATGCATCAGCCTGTGCCGCACCCACGGGATGAACATCACGATCGCAGTAGCGATGGCGACAATCGCGCAGATTGGGTCGCGGAAGGCGAGCGGCGGCGTGATGCCGAGAATCAGGTCGCGGAGAATGCCGCCGCCGATGGCGGTGACGACGCCGAGGACAATCACACCGAGCAGATCCATATGCTTTCGCATTGCGATCAGTGCTCCAGAAGCGGCAAAAGCGACCGTACCGATCAGCTCTAACACGTTGACGAAAATTTCCATATTGGGTTCCTCCAAAAAATGCACACCCGAAAGGATGTGCATTTTGAATTTTGCTTCATCTTTGTCATTGCGAGCCCGTAGGGCGTGGCAATCTCGTGCAGGAATTACCGACGCAGCACAGAGAAGGTAAAAAGATTGCCACGTCGCTGCGCTCCTCGCAATGACAGAAAGTGGAGAGATTTCGAATGCGTCGAAATGCACACCCGAAAGGATGTGCATTTTGAATTTTGCTTCATCTTTGTCATTGC
>JBJFGB010000013.1:1197-6163 GCA_051892295.1 Faecousia sp.
GAAAGTGGAGAGATTTCGAATGCGTCGAAATGCACACCCGAAAGGATGTGCATTTGGTTTTTATACTGCGGTCAAGGAGACTCAACCAGCGACGGAGGCGGTTCTCGGGGCGGGGGTCTCGATGCGTTTGATGGTTGCGCCGAGACCTTGCAGCTTGCCAATCAGGTTCTCATAGCCGCGCTCGATATATTCGACTTCTTCAATGGTTGTCCGGCCTTCGGCGGCGAGACCCGCAATGACCATTGCCGCGCCCGCGCGCAGATCACAGGCGCGGACTGCGCAGCCGTGGAGACGGTCTACGCCGGTAATGATGGCAACCTTGGTATCCACCTTGATGGCGGCACCCATGCGGTTCAGCTCCGCACAGTAGCCGAAACGGGTGTCATAAATGCTCTCCGTAATCACGCTGATGCCCGACGCCAGCGACATACACACCGCAATCTGCGGCTGCATATCCGTCGGGAAGCCGGGATAGGGCAGCGTTTTGACATTCGCCCGACGCAGACGACCGCTGCGCTGGACGCGGATGGCATCGTCATATTCGGTGATCCTTGCGCCCATCTCGCGCAGCTTTGCGCTGATGGTGTCCATGTGCTTGGGGATGACATTCTGCACCAGCACATCTCCGCCCACCGCCGCGACCGCTGCCATATAGGTGCCTGCCTCAATCTGGTCGGGAATGATGGAGTAGAAGCCGCCCCGCAGCCCTTTGACGCCGCGAATCTTAATGACATCCGTGCCCGCACCGGAGACCTTCGCGCCCATTGCGTTCAGGAAGTTTGCCAAATCGACGATGTGCGGCTCCTTGGCGGCGTTTTCGATGATGGTTGTGCCGCCTGCGAGGACGGCGCCGATCATGATATTCATCGTCGCGCCGACGGAGACGACGTCGAGATTGACTCTGCCGCCCGTCAGGCCCTCCTCGGGCGCGCTGGCGCAGACGAAGCCGTTTTGCAGCTCCACCGTTGCGCCCATGGCTTCGAAGCCCTTGATGTGCTGGTCAATGGGGCGCGGCCCGAAATTGCAGCCGCCGGGCAGGGCGACTCTCGCGTGGTTGAAGCGGCCTAACTGCGCGCCGATGAAATAATACGACGCGCGGATGCGCCGCACGAGCGCGTCGGACGCCTCGCTGTCGCGCACATGGGTGCAGGTGATTTCCAGCGTGTTGGGGCTTAGACGGCGAATCTCCGCGCCCATGCTGTCCAAAATTTCAAGCAGAAGCCGCACATCCGAAATATCCGGGACATTCTCAATGCGGCAGGTGCCGTTTACCAGAAGTGTTGCGGGGAGGATCGCCACTGCCGCGTTTTTCGCGCCGCTGATGGTGACCGTTCCTTGCAGCGGTTTCCCGCCCTCGATCATATATTGAATCATTTCATACCCTCTCATATCAGGAGTATATGCGAATTTTCATTCTTCACTAAGCCAATTTTAGGCTTAAACAGTATATCATACCTGACGGGGCTTGTAAAGAGGAAATAACAAAACGGTTGCAGAAAATGTCAAGAATATCAAAAACGGCGCAAGCCTTTGGGATAGTGATTTTTGAGAATGCCGTCTGCGCCGCGCGCCCAGCCGATGGGGTGACCCTCCGCTGTGATGAGCGTCCAGCCGCGATTCGCTCCGTGCAGCGTCTCGCCGCGCAGGTAGGCGGCAAGCTCCCGACTGTCTGCGGGAAGGTCAAAGGGATTCGGAAACGCCTCCAGCCAAAGCGCCAAGGCGTGCGCCGGTACAAAGCGCCCTTTGCGCGTCTGACCAAGCTCCAAGCCCGCCCGCAGGACGCGAAGTCCGCGCAGCTCGGGCAGCCCCTGCGGCGCGAGGAACCATGTATCGCCAAAAGCAAGCGGTATGCCCTCAAGGGAAACACGGTTTTCTTTGAGAAATGCGCTGACTTCATCGGGGAGACGTGCGGCGGTTTGCAGGGGAATATCGTTTTGCGCGCCCTCGCCGCTGCGTTGCAGCACCGCAGCGAAATGCCCCTCGCCGCGCAGCTTGTGCGGGAAGAGGCGCAGCGTGTGTGCAATGCCGTCTGCCGGAGCTTCAATCCAGTCGGGTCTGCCACGGTCAAAATAGGGCGCGTCACAGGGGAGAACGGAAAAATCCGGGTGCCGATGCAAAAACGCGCTGATGACGCCCTCATTCTCCTCGGGGGAGAAGGTGCAGGTGGAGTAGACCAGTCTGCCGTTCGGCTGCAGCATAGCGGCGGCGGATTCTAAAATTTCGCTCTGCCTTGCCGCGCACATTTTCACGGTCTCCTCGCTCCAATCGGTGACGGCGGCATCCTCCTTGCGGAACATCCCCTCGCCGGAGCAGGGCGCATCTACGAGAATGCGGTCAAAATAGTTCGGAAAGCGTTCGGCTAATTTCGCGGGATGCTCATTCAGCACAAGGGCGTTTTCAATCCCCATGCGCTCGATATTGGAGGACAGAATACGCGCCCGCTTCGGGTGGATCTCATTGCAGACGAGCAAGCCCTGACCGTTCATCGCGGCGGCAAGCTGGGTCGTCTTTCCGCCCGGCGCGGCGCACAGGTCGAGCACGCGCTCTCCGGGTTTTGCGTCCAGCAGCACGGCGGGTGCCATTGCGCTCGGCTCTTGCAGATAGTAAAGCCCTGCCTCATGGAACGGGTGCAGCCCCGGGCGCCGGGCAGGGTCGTAATAATAGCCGTTCGGCGCCCAGGGAACCGGTGCGCCGCAGAAGGGCAGCGGCACGGACTGCTTGCGCGGATTCAGACGGATGCCCACATTGCGGGGAAGCTCATAGGAGGCGAGAAACGCATCAAATTCGCCGCCGAGCATACGGCGCATCCTTGATAAAAAAGCGTCAGGAAGCATAGGAACCTCCGATGGATTGGAATTTGCATTTATATACCACCGCGCGGGGGAATCGTGAATGATGAATAGTGAATAGTGAATAGTGAATAGTGAATAGTGAATAGGTCGCTGTGGGTTTTCCTGCTGTTTGCAGTTTGCTATGCGGTCAGAAGTTCCTACACGGGATTGCACCCGCAAGGGGTATGCCGCATCCGTAACGCTCCTTCCTCGCGAACGGCTGCGCTACCGCGTCGCTTCGCTCCTCGCAATGACACGGAAAGGCACCCCCACTTGTCATTGCGAGACCAGTGCGCACACTACCCGCAAGGGGTACGCCGCATCCGTAACGCTCCTTCTTCGCGAAGGGCTGCGCAGTGGTCGTGGCAATCTCCGGTTGCAGGTTTGTTCGCACTTGGTACTTCCTGCACGGGATTGCCACGTCGCTGCGCTCCTCGCAATGACATGGGAGGGGAGTTTGTACACAATCGGTAGTTCCTGCACGAGATTGCCACGTCGCTGCGCTCCTCGCAATGACATGGGAGGGGAGTTTGTACGCAGACGGTAGTTCCTACACGGGATTGCCACGTCGCTGCGCTCCTCGCAATGACATGGGAGGGGAGTTTGTACACAATCGGTAGTTCCTGCACGGGATTGCCACGTCGCTGCGCTCCTCGCAATGACATGGGAGGGGAGTTTGTACGCAGACGGTAGTTCCTGCACGGGATTGCCACGTCGCTTCGCTCCTCGCAATCCACATGCGAAAAACACACCACGATAAACGAAACAGCCCCTGTAGGGCGGGGACATGTCCCCGCCGACCGCGAAGCGGCAGACGGTACAGACGAACGAGTTTGTACGTACTTGGTAGTTCCTGCACCGGCTTATGACATGTCCCCGCCCTACAGGGGGGATTGCGGGGAATCAGACCAGTCTGGCGCCGGCGGGGATGGCGTCGTCGAGCATGATCAGGTGCAGCTTGTCGCCGCGTTCGGCAGACAGCAGCATGCCGCAGGACTCCTGCCCCATCATTTTGCGCGGCGGGAGATTCGTCACGGCGACGAGTGTCTTGCCCAGAAGCTGCTCCGGTTCGTAGTATTTTGCGATGCCGGAGAGAATCTGACGCGGTTTTTCCGTGCCGTCATTGAGGGTGAATTTTAAGAGCTTTTCCGACTTCTTGACCTTCTCGCAGGCGACGACCTTGACGACCGTCATTTCCACCTTCGAAAATTCCTCAAAGCTGACGGGAGGCAGAGGCTCGGGCAGCGGGTCTTCCTTCGGTTCCTCGGGCTTGGCGTTCAATGCCTCGAGCGCTTCCAGCTCCTTTGCCGCGTCGATGCGGGGGAAGAGGACGGGACCTGCCGTGACCTGCGCGTCCGACGCGAGCACGCCGAATTTGCACAGGCTGTCCCAATCGCCGCGCTCCGCGCCGATGCGGCGGAGAATTTCCGCGCTCGTCTCGGGCATGAACGGCTGCAACAGTCCTGCGCAGATGCGCACCGTCTCGAGCAGGTGGTACATCACGCAGGCAAGCCGGGCGCGCTTTGCCTCGTCCTTTGCCAAGACCCACGGCGCCGTTTCGTCGATATATTTATTCGCCCGGGAGATCACCGTGAAGATTTCGCTCAATGCGTTTTGGAAGGCGTAGCGCTCCATCTGCGCGGCATAGCGCTCGTGCAGGCTGCCTGCCATTGCCACAAGCTCATCGTCCTGCGCGGCATTGTAGAATTGATCCGAATCTAACTTGCCGCCGAAATATTTCTGCACCATGGCAACCGTGCGGGAGACGAGGTTGCCGAGGTCGTTGGCAAGGTCGGTATTGATGCAGGAGATCAGCAGCTCGTTGGAGAAGTTGCCGTCCGTGCCGAAGGGGAAGGAGCGCAGCAGGAAGAAGCGCAGTGCGTCCGTGCCGTAGCGCTCGGCAAGCAGGTAGGGATCGACGACATTGCCCTTGGATTTGGACATCTTGCCGCCGTCCAGCAGGAGCCAGCCGTGCCCGAAGACCTTTTTGGGCAGGGGCATACCCATGCTCATCAGCATGGCTGGCCAAATGATCGAGTGGAAGCGGACAATCTCCTTGCCGACAAAATGCACGTCGGCAGGCCAATATTTCTCATAATCGTCGTATTTGTCGTTCAGGAAGCCGAGGGCGGTGG
>JBJFGB010000014.1:0-6145 GCA_051892295.1 Faecousia sp.
TGGCCGACACCGGGGATGTAGGCGGAAACCTCGTAGCCATTCGTCAGGCGGACACGGGCGATCTTACGAAGTGCGGAGTTCGGCTTCTTCGGGGTGGTGGTACGAACTGCGGTGCAGACGCCTCTCTTCTGCGGGGAAGCCAGGTCGGTAGCGCGGTTCTTCAGGGTGTTCAGACCCTTCTGCAGTGCAGGAGCCGTGGACTTGTAAGTGCTCTGTTCTCTTCCTTTTCTGACCAACTGATTAAAAGTAGGCATGTTGTTCTCCTTTCTTTTGAATTTGCCGAAAAATAAAGATTCCGGCGATTATATTATCCCGAAATATCATAAAATATTCCGTAGGATACAAATTTTTCATAGGATTGCCGCCGCTGCGGCATCCACCGATATGTTACACGCTGCGCCAAGCTGCTTCATCGTCGGAACGCATACCACCGTGATTTGCAGCGCTCTGCATTGCTCCGCGAGTGGCTGCGTCAGCATGGGGTCGGCATCCTCCGCGAGAAAGACCTTTTTGACCTCGCCCGCAGAAAGCGCCTTGCGCAACTGCTTGATCCCGACCACCTTCTTGGCGGTCTTTAACTCGTCAAGCACTTTATTTACACCTCCGGCACTGCCAGAAATCTATGCTCACGCGATTAAGGATTATAGCAGAATTCACGAAATTAGTCAATGATTTTTGCAAGTTTTGCCGAAAAAATTTTTCTTTTTCCCGCAAATCGCGCTCTATTTCGGGATTTTGCTTTAAAGCGCAAAAGAATTCGCCGGAAAAAGTGTCTATTCTCCGACAAGGCTTCGGATCTCGTCCGCAGTCAATGTGCCTTCGTCATAGGTAAAAACATAATCCTCCGGCATATCCTCAATCACATAGACCTCCATGCCGCAATCGAAGTCCGTTCTGCCCGTCATCACGGGTGGATCATTTTCTTTCATACCGTAGATAATTTCCCACCATGCCGCGCTTTCCGCAGACTCTTTGGAAAAGGCGTTGGTCACAAATACGGGTTTCGTTCCGATGCTGTCATAAGCGGACACCTCCGCAGCATGTCCCTCTCGAATCGGGCGCGTTATGACGGTGTAATCCCCAAGCTGCGAAACAAACGGAAGGCTGAATTGCGGCGCATTTCCGGCATGGTTGCCGTAACCTTTACCGGCGCTTGCATCCCCGACCTGCGAGAAATGCCATACGCCGTATTCCCGATAGCCGAACGAGACCAGATAGAGTACGCTACGGGAGTCGCTTGCCCTCTTTTCGCCGCCGAACTCCGCAATATGGATGACAAAACCATCCGTAACTTCGATTTCTGCAGCAGTTTGCGCGTTAAGCCCTGTTGTGGAAATGCGGTAATCCATTCTGATCTTCATCAGATGCAGCCATAGTGCGCCGGGCTTGGTGCATAGGAAGATCCCAAAGCCGACCAAAAGTGCAAGCAGTACAAGCAGGATCACTTTTCTTCTCTTTTTTCTCTGTTTTGCGCGATTGTTTACGGCGCTAATATCGCCCGTGCTTTTCACGGCGCCGTAAAGACCGGTCTGTTTTTCTTGCTCCATTCTTTTCCCCTCCAACATCATATCACTGCAAGCGGCTGTTAGTGTCTATCCAACAGGGCATTGAGCATCGTGCGCTCTGCAGCCGCCGACAAGGAGCATTCCGATCAGCAAAAGAAAGCTCCCGCATTATTTCATCATGATTGCCCTTCCGCCGCTTCATAAATGCCAAGCATGTCCGCATCGAGCGGCTGCCCTTCCGCATAGAGAACATAATCCGCAGGGACGTCGGTAAGCAGCAGCGCGCAGCCCTCAGAGCCGGTCGCTAAAAGGAATCTCTCGGCATAATCCCCTCGATTTCCACAGGAATCATGCACGTCCCCCTCAGAAAAGCCGCTCAAAAGCAGCAAAATGTGATTGCCGAGACGATAGGAGACGACGTTTTTTTCCGTATCCACAGGCAGCGTTTTCAGTACACATTGCGACAAAGGCATCGCGTGCCACTGCTCGCCCGAATAAAAAGTGCCGTACAGCTCACCCGCTGCTGCGTCTCCGACGCGGCTGACACTGCCGACGGTCACAGTTTCGCTTTTGCAGAGCAGGTCGAAGCACAGCGCGCTTTCCTTTGCAATCGCGGGATGGTTGTACTGATACATCGCAAACACAGACGCCGTATCCGTGCTGCCGATATACAAATATTCCGGATCGCCCACGTACAAATTGAGTGTCAGCGCATTGAGCAGCGCAAGCAGAACGCAAAGCACCGTCGCGGCAACGGAGCATAACGTCCGCCCGCTGCGTCTCGGCTTTTCCTGCACGATTTCGATGTTTTTCTCCTGCAGAAAGCTGCAAAAACCCTCGCAGGTCGTTTCGGAAAAGCCGTCTTTTGCAAGGAGCACCGACCAGCGTTTTCCGCGCAAGAGCAGTGCATTTTCGATCAAAGACGCCCGACGGATCTCACAATACCCATACCGTCTGCCGCCGATACCCACCGTAAAATGATCTTCGTAGAACACAACGGTGTTGCTCTCCTGACTGCGGAAGCGCTTGACTTCGCGCGTCGCACGAATGGGCAGGAGCCAAATGCAGGCAACCGCAAACAGGAGCAGGAACAACGCATTCTCACGGGACACAATAAAAACGCCGGCAGCAAGCAGCAGCAAGAGTACGCACACAATCCGCAGCAGCCAAACGCAGCGCGAAAACACGGCTTGCACGATGCTGCTCTCGGTGATGTCCGCCGTATGGTATGTATTCTTAAAAAGTGCTTTCATTCTTCTTTCCCCTCGTCATAAGTTTCATGGTTGAATCGGCTCTCTCGGCTGTTTTTTTCCTCGTCAAAAACTGTCCACACCCGTTATTCGCCGCTGATTTCTCATGGATTCGCTTCAGGAAGTAAAAGCCTCTGCAAACTGCGCCCGAACCGTTCGGAACAAACATTCATCTGCCATAACACAATCCCGCACAGCGCAAGCAAAAAGGCGAAGGATAGAACAGCAAACAGCAACGTCGCTTTTCCGATCAGAAAACAGATCAGAGAATACACAAATACGGTACCCGTCAGGAAAAGAAGCACATACGCAAGGAACAGCGGACGGGCTTCATAGGACACGATACAGCCGGAGGACGTATCGGTCAGCGAGAGCCGCATGGCTGCCGGCTCCGTCAACTTGTTGTGAAAAGAGAATAACTGCATATATACCGTTAAGCCGTTCTTCCGCTGTCTTACAAAGTGGAAGCTTTCAGTGAGCAGCCGCACGACTTCGCTCATGGGTTTTTCGCAGCGAATCACTTTTTTATCAAACATGCTTTCATCTCCTTCAATTCTTTCTCCTGTTGAGTTTCTTTATCGCGTTCTGATACTGCAATGTGAAAGAATGGTCTTACGGCAAAGGTCATAATTCCGATACCTTTGCGACAGGAATATTCTTTTTCCGTCGAGGAAAGTAATCCAAATGATTCTGCGGCTGCCGTAATGCGAGAGAAACTCGGTCACATTCTTCACTTGTGAATAGGGATAGCAGCGTTTGGTAAACAGCGTAATGTTTTGGATTGACGCTTTTGAAAATAAAACTTTCCGGTATTGATTATAAATTGCCGCAAATGCCGCCGTGATCCACATTGGCAGAAACGCAATGGCAAAGCCCATGTTATGACTCATCATCGTCAGATATATTGCAAGCGGTACGGTTACGGCAATAATCAGACACGGAGCAGCAATATCCTGCACCGGCTTTTTAGCGCAAACGATGCTTTTATTCGTTTTGGCTTTCATTTTGTGACACTCCCATATGTTTGCTCCTTGCATTGTAATAAAAGCTCCTGCAGGCACTGCAACCCGCGAGAGCTTTTTACGATCAAAACAGGTTTGATTGCTTTAAACGCATCTTCACCGTGATACCATATCACATCAAAACTTTTCTCTCGATGATGCGAGTTTTTTAGATTTGCAACAACTCGCCGTAGGGCGCGACGACTCGGCGTGCCCTACGGCAAAGCTTTCAAAGATGTGGTCGGGCGGCAGCGGTTGTCTGCAAGCGCGGTATGCTTTACGATTTCTGCAGCAGTTGCGCAATCTTGGCTGCGACCGGACATTCCCCTGCGTAGGGGCAGGCGGGGTAGTCGCAGTCGGCACAGTGTTCGTCCAAGTCGACTAACACGGTTCTTGCGCCGTCGAGTACGCGGCAGTAGCCGGTCACAAATTCTTCCATTAAAGCTCTAACCTCGTTTCCGCAACACCCGCCTCATCGACGCGGTAAATTTTATCGCAGCCGCGCAGGGTAGTCAAACGGTGTGCGACAATGATCATCGTCTTTTGGCTGCCGAGTGCGTTGATGGACTCCATGACTGCTGCCTCCGTCTCATTATCGAGGGAAGAGGTTGCCTCGTCAAAGAATAGTATCTCCGGATCATAATAAAGCGCGCGGGCAATGCCGATGCGTTGCCGCTGCCCGCCGGAAATGCGGACGCCACGTTCACCGATGACGGTATCCAGCCCGTTTTCCAAGCCGCGGACAAACTCGGCAAGCTGCGCATTTTCCAGCGCGCGCCACACCGCCGCGTCGTCAATCTGATCCTCCTCGATGCCGAGGGCAACATTGCTGCGGATCGTATCGTCTACGAGATAAATCGTCTGCGGAATATAGCCGATATGCTTCTGCCACTGCGCATAATCCTCGTGGATATCCAGCGTGCCGTAGCAGATTGTGCCGCTGTCCGGCTTGAGCAGACCGAGAATCAGATCGACAAGGGTCGTTTTTCCCGCTCCCGTCGCACCGACGATACCAACAGAGCTGCCGTGTGCAATGGTCAGGACAACATTTTTCAGCACAGGTTCGTTTTTGTTGGGGTAGGTATAGGTCACGCCGCGCACGAAGATATCCTCCTCCTGCCCTACCGAGACGGTTTTTTTCTGCTGCTTTTTCTGCTCGATTTCACGCAGCCGCTCCGCCTCCTCGCGTTCGGACTCCCTTAAGTCATCATACAGCGCCTCCAGCGAAGGCATATTATAGGTGATTGAATTGATACAGGCGTTGATCCCGTTCGCACGGGGAAGCAGACGAATCGCCGCCACCGCGAACGCAGACAGGCTCGGCACAACCTCCGTAAGATCCTCACCGCCGGCAATCTTAATCGCTAAAACGCCGAGAATGGTGCACATGCACAGCGTCTCGATCAACCTTGCAGGGATCGCGGAGATCACGGCATACCGCTTTCCAACCCGCACGGATTCAATTCCGGCTTCATTATAGACCTCCGCAAAGTACTTTTCGCGCCCCATGATCTTCACTTCTTTAATGCCGCCCATTGCCTGCTGGATTGCCTTGTACATCCGCGCAGTGACTTTACGGCTCTCCCGCCCGAGTGTGCGGATCTTCTTGCGCACAAACAGAAAATAGATTGCCGAGCAGAGGGCAAGCGCCAGCATCACGCCGATGGTCATCGTGAAATCGACCGCAAGCAGATAAACAACCAATGCAATGACAATCAACACATCCGAGATTAGCGCAAAAATGTTGCTGATCACGTTGAATGCGCCGCCGACATCGCCGTTGATGTTGCGAATGATCTCTGCGGTATTCCGCTGGAGATGGAAGGTATAGGGCTTGTGCATATAGCAGGTGATCATCTTTGTCCCCATTTTGACCTTATTCGTTCCGATAAAACGAATACGCAGATTGAGCACAAAGAGCATAAAAGCATTCTTGACTATGTAAACCGCGATCATCAGAAGCGTAATAAACAGCAGTACAGAAGCCGTTTCATCCGAGCCGATCAGCCGCGAGATCATCACATACCAGCTCGCCTCCCGCAGCGTATCCGCATTCACGAGGACGTTGACAAAAGGCAGAATCAGCGAGATACCTAAGAAGTCTAAGCAGGTCTCAATCAACTGCAACAGAAATAAGCCTGCAAACTGCCACCGCTGTTTTGTAGGAAATATATAGGATAACTGCTTCATCAGTTTCATGTTACATCGTTCCTTTCGGTAATTACTGTTAAAATAACACAGTTTGCCCCAAAAGTAAAGACTTTCTCCACAGAAGCTTCCGCGCAGGTATTTCCCTCGGGCGAATTCGTAATCGGGTAGGAGGGGGCGGCTAACTGTCAATAGCAACATGGTTTACAATTTGTGAAGGGACATGGTTTACAACTTGTGT
>JBJFGB010000015.1:0-6140 GCA_051892295.1 Faecousia sp.
ACATGTCCCCCTCCTACATTGGAATCCGCGCGGAGCGCTCTGACGTTTTTCACTATTCACTATTCGCTATTCACTGAAGCCCCTGCATGGGCGCGTCAGGGATGCCGCGCGCTACAGATTCAAAAAGGGTGCGGGCGGTTATTCGGCGCGGAGGGCGGTGACGGGGTCGCTCTTGGCGGCCTTGCGGGAGGGGAGCAGTCCGCTGATGAGGGTCAGCACGACGCTCAGAGCCACGAGGATCACTGCGCCGCCGAGGGGCAGCGCGGCGTTGATATCCGCCCGTCCTGCGAGGGAATGGATGAGGGCGTTTGTCGGGAGCAGGAGCAGGAGCGTCATGGCAATACCGAGGATGCCCGCGCTGAGTCCGATGATAAAGGTTTCCGCGTTAAAGACCTCCGAGATATTCCGCTTCGACGCGCCGATGGCACGGAGAATGCCAATCTCCTTCCTGCGCTCAACCACGCTGATATAGGTGATGACGCCAATCATGATGGACGAGACCACGAGGGAGATCGCGACAAACGCCACCAAAACATAGCTGATCACATCTACAATTTCCGTGACGGAGGACATGAGCGTGCCCACCACATCGGAGTAGCGGATGACCTTTTCCTCCATTCCCTCTGCCTCCATGCGGCGGTTATACTCGTCTAAAATGTTCAGTACGGCGGTCTTACTCTCAAAATCCTTGGGATAGAGATTGATCTGCGTGGGCTTTTCCGGGTCTGCATAGCCGAAGCGCTTCAGATTGCGGTCATAGGAGGTTTCATCGCCGGACAGCATGGACAGGAGCAGCTCGGCAAGATCCTCCTCTGTCATATTCACCTGAATCGCATTGGCAAACGTCTCCGCGTCGATTTGCAATGCGTCTGACAGCTCTGCCCCTGCCTGCGCCACCGCCTGCTGCATCGCGCCTGCCATACGCTGCCCAAGCTGCGCGGCAGCTTGATTCAGCGCTGCGGAAAGCTGCGTTTGTACAGTCTGCGCGATGGCATCGGCATAGCCTTGCAGTGCATTTGTCAGCGCCTCTTGCAGCTTGTCCGCGTCAATCAGCGCCGCGACACCCTCCGAGAGGAGCGTTTGCGCCTCGGGCGTTTGCAGATAGCTCATGAAATGCTCTCCCGCCTTGGACGGGTCGGGAAGCTCGTTTTCCGCTGCGTAGGTCTGATAGCCTGTGAGCAGATCCTCGGCAAGGGCGTTCAGCTGCTCCGGCAGAAGGATCAGCTCGCCGCCGATTTGCAGAATCTCCAACGCACCCTCCTGCAAAAGCTGCTGTGCCTCGGCGGTCTGCAAATACCGGGTCAGGCAATCATTGAATTCCGCCGGGTCGCTCACGCCGTTCTCGGCGGCATAGGCTGCAAAACCCTCCAAAAGCGACCGCATCAGTTCCTCCAAATGCTCGGCGGAGACGGTCAGATTTCCGTTGGCAAGCATAATCTGCTCCAAATGTGCGGCGAGAAGCTGCTTTGCCTGCGGCGTTTGCAGGTACGCGGAGAATGAGCCTTGCAGACGGGCATAGTCCTGCGCGGCATATTGCGCATAGCCTTGCAGCAGCTCAGCTGCCAAGGCGGAGAGCGCTTCGGGCGAGACGCTTAGGTCAAGCTGCCCCAAGAGCGCCGCCAAGTCCGTCTCCGGCAGGTCGAGCGTGCTGAAATCGAGCATGGTGGACAGATCAACCGTGCCGAAATTCAGGTTCAGATATGCCGACGAATCGAATTGCAGGGCATCTTCGTCCAACTGAAAGGCTTCGGCAAGGGCAGCTTCGTCGAGGGTGAAGAGCGTGGTCAAGTCAAATTCGCCCCGTTCCTCTCCGAATGAGGTGCCGGTCAGCACATTGATCTCCGGATGGGAAAGCTGCGCCTGCACGATGGGCGCGGCGGCTGCCTGTTCCATGACATGTGCCGTCAACGACGAGGGATAGCCGATGCCCGCTTGCAGCATGGTGGCGTCCGCGTTCTCCGCAGGCTGCACCACGCCGACGACGGTGATCTCCTCGCCCTTTTCCACCAGACTGCGCAGATATGCTTCGTCGCCGGAGCGATCCTTCCAAACGCCGTAGGTTGTGTCATACTCGTAATAGTCGGAGGCGTTGACAAGGCGGAAGGTGATGCCGACCAGCTCCTCGTACTTGTAGGGACGGAGATCCTCCGGAGTTTCCACCGGTTCCTCCGCCAGGAAGCGCTCGACCATTTTGTCCAGCTCGACGGAATCCCGCAGCCCGAGGGTATATTGCATGAAATCGCTGATGTTTCCGCCGCCGGTGAGGACGACGACGCATTCGTTATATGCCTCCGGCCAGCGGCCTGCCTTGACTTCGTATTGATTTTCGTACAGCGAAGTGTTTTCGGGCATTTCGTAGAACACATCGGTGCTCATAAACATCGACATCAGGCTGTTGGTGTCAGAGGAGGTACCTAAGCCCAGCGCCTCAAAGGAGCGGTCGGGATGCACCTGTCGCACGCCGCTCCCCTCGATGCGGTAAATCTGCGGGGAAACGTTATAGGTATACTCGACCGCCTTGGTGTACTGCTCGATGCCGCTGTCGCCGCTGTCTAAGTAGGCTTTGAGGGAGCGGAGGTCGTTGGCATCCACCTTGGACAGCAGATTCGTGATCATCTGCGTGACGCCGACCTCGCCCTCGCCGCCCTCAATCCGCTGCGACCCGTCTCCGCCCATCATCGCAGTGACATCGACACCGGAGCCTTGAATCTGTACGGGGTATTCCGAGAGCGTGTTTTCCTCGACGGATTGGATGTAATTGTTCATGCCGTTGGACAGCGACAGGATCAGCGCAATGCCGATGATGCCGATGGAACCGGCAAAGGCGGTCAAAATCGTCCGCGCCTTTTTTGTCCGCAGATTGTTGAAGCTGAGGGAGAGGGCGGTCCACAGGGACATGGATGCCTTACCCATGTTTTTATGGACAGGCGGCGTCTGTGCCGCTTCCTCCGGCTCATAGGGGTCGGAATCGGCGCGGAGCTTGCCGTCGCGCAGGCGGACAATTCGCGTGGCGTACGCCTCCGCCAATTCGGGATTGTGCGTCACCATGACGACGAGGCGGTCTTTTGCGACCTCCTTCAAAAGCTCCATGACCTGCACGCCCGTGTCGCTGTCCAGCGCGCCCGTCGGCTCGTCCGCAAGCAGAATCTTCGGGTCGTTGACCAGCGCGCGCGCGATTGCCACACGCTGCATCTGTCCGCCCGACATCTGCCCGGGCTTTTTATGGAGCTGATCCCCCAGCCCGACCTGCTCCAGCGCTCGCTTGGCGCGCTTCCTGCGTTCCTTTTTGGAGACGCCGGAGATGGTCAGCGCAAGCTCTACGTTGGCGAGTACGCTTTGGTGCGGGATGAGGTTATAGCTCTGAAACACAAAGCCAATCGTATGGTTGCGGTAGGAATCCCAATCGCGGTCCTTGTATTTTTTTGTCGAGATGCCGTCGATCACAAGGTCGCCGCTGTCATAGCGGTCCAGACCGCCGATGATGTTCAGCAGGGTGGTCTTGCCCGAACCGCTCGGGCCTAAGATGGCGACAAATTCGTTCTCGCGGAGATTCAGACTGACATCATCCAGCGCTTTTTGTACCAGATGACCGGTTTGATAGGATTTGCAAATATGTTTGATTTGCAGCATGGGCGGTCACTCCTTTGGAGGGTTCTATCGGAAGAATAGCATGGTTTGGAAAACTGAAACGAAACTCCATGCGGGTTTTTGGGAAATTTTTTGATGTCCAAGGTTCCTGCATGAGATTGCCACGTCGCTGCGCTCCTCGCAATGACATGACGGGCTACCCTACTTTGTCATTGCGAGGAGCGTAGCGACGTGGCAATCTTGTTTTAAATTCGTGCGGAGCACACCTCAGTCATTCACCATTCACTCTTAGCCCTTAGTCTAAAAGGTGGTTCCTGCGCGGACATGTCCCCGCCCTACAGAGGCGTGCTATGTGGATTCGACCAATTCGTAAATTTGCTTGAGGAGGATGACGCCGACGGGGACGAGGATCATGCCGAGGACGCCGAAGAGACGGAAGCCTGCATAGAGCGAGACGAGGGTCAAAAGCGGATTTAAGCCGATCTGTCTGCCCAAGAAGCGCGGCTCCAAGCAGGTGCGCGTCAGAGAAGCAACGGCGTAGAGAAGCAGCAGCCCAACGGCCTGCCCGGTTTGACCGCGCAGGAAGGAGATGATACCCCACGGGATGAGAATGGTTCCCGCGCCGAAGACGGGCAGCGCGTCAACAACGGCAATCAGCAGGGCAATCAGCAGTGCGTTATGCCGCCGCAGAAGCAGCAGCCCGACGGCGACGATTGCCAGCGTGACGAGGAGCAGATAGCCCTGCGCTTTGCAGTAGCCGCCGAGGGCGCTGCGCAGACGCGACTTGACGGCGAGCAGCTTTTTGCGCCACTGCTCCGGCAGCAGACGGCGCGCGGTCATGGAAAGCTGCGTCCGTTCCGCGCAGAAGAGATAGGCAGAGAGAATCATTGTTAAAAGAAACAGTATGATATTCGGCACGAGTGAAATCACATTTCCGGCAAAGCCCAGCAGCCATTCCGACACTGTCCCTGCCACCACGCTCCCGCCGGCAAAGAGCCGGTCGATCCATTCCGCGGCGGCGGGTGCGACGGACTGCGGGAGCTTTGCCGCAATCCTTAGCAGTCCGCCGTGCAGCTTGGCAAGCGGCGCCTCCAGCGACGCAAGCAGTGTGGGAAGCTTGGCGGCAAGCTCCTGCACCTGTGAAAAGAGCAGCTTCCCGAGCAGAAACAAAATGCCGAACACGGCGGCGGAGAGCAGCAGAACGATCAAAAACGCCGCCAGCCTGCGCGGAACGCCGAGACGCTCCTTGAGCGTGCGGACGGGCGGCTCGGCAAGCGACGCCAGAGCGTAGCCTAAGAGAAAGGGCAGACCGACGGGGAGAAGCAGCTTCACCGTCACCCAGATGCCGACTATGCCGCAGATTGCATAGCCAATCAGCCTCCACGGATTTTTCAAGCAAACGCTCCTTTCTCCGCAGAGTTTCTTGCTTTTTCTGCGGTGATATGATAAAATGTATTCCATACAAAAACATTTGCGCTTTTTCGGCGCACAGGAGGCGGACAATTTGAAACAACTGCCAAAATACTATATTGTGGAAGCAAAGGCGCTGCCCGAGGTCTTTCTGAAGGTCGCGGAGGCAAAGTGGCTGCTTGAGACCGGCGAGGTCGGCACAGTCAACGAGGCGACGCGCGCGACGGGCATCAGCCGCAGCGCGTTTTACAAATACCGCGACGCGATTGCGCCCTTCCAAAATCTGATGGCGGGGCGTATTCTGACCTTCCATTTCCTCTTGCGGGATGTGACGGGGCTTCTTTCCTCCATACTATCCATTTTTGCCCAATTCGGCGCAAATATACTGACCATCAATCAGACAATTCCCACAGGCGGCAGCGCTTCCGTGACAATCTCCGCAGAGACGACGGGCATGGAACGGGGCGCTGAGGAGCTTTTGCGCACGCTTTCGCGGATGGACGGCGTACTGAAGGCGGAAATTTTGGCGGGCTGAGGGCAAATGCGCTACTGCATACCTACGGACTGCTGCCGCACAATATGCCTTGGAAAAAAGTTCCCGCGAAAATACGAATTCCTATTGCATTTCCTACAGCCTGACGCTATACTGATAGGGTCATCAAAACATTGGGAGGTGTATCCGTGGTCTTTGAAACAATCCGCAGCTTTTTGGCGGAACAGCTTGGCTGTGACGAAAAGCGCATTACGGTATCAACCGTGATTTTGCAGGATTTAGAGGCGGAGGCGTCCGATCTGGCGGACCTGATGCTGATGCTGGAGCAGGAATACGGCATCGAGTGGACAGATGAAGATCTGGCGGAGCTGGAAACTGTCGGACAGTTGACGTCCTTTGTTGAAAGCCAAATTTAAATAAAAAACACCCCGCCGCACTGATTTTTAAGTGCGGCGGGGTGCTTTTATGAGGGTGTGTTTTTTGGGGGGCTGTCTGCGAAGGCGCGTCAGGGATGCCGCGCGCTACAATGTGCGGAGAAAGCGGTATCCCTGTTCCGCAAAGATTGGTATGTCGCTGCGCTCCACGCAATGACGTGTGAGAACGCGCCATGATAAACGAAACAGCCAATGTAGGGCGGGGACATGTCCCA
>JBJFGB010000016.1:0-25973 GCA_051892295.1 Faecousia sp.
ACCGGTATCGTTTATCGGCAGTTTACCAATACGCTATATAGTGTTGTCACGCTTTACCTCTCGTCCGTTATGCTGGACAAGGTCGTTTACGGCTTTGATTACGCAAAGGTCGCCCTCATCATCTCCGACAAATATGAGGAGATCGCCACCGCCATCGACGGAAAACTCGACCGGGGCGTGACGCTTCTGCAGGGACAGGGCTTTTACAAACGGAGTGATAAATACGTTTTGCTGAGTGCCGTGAAGAAAAAACAGCTTGCCCAGCTCAAGGAACTGGTCATGGGGATTGACCCGGATGCGTTCATCATCCTGCAAGATGCCCAGCAGGTCCTCGGCGACGGCTTCAAACGCTATGACCGGTTTGAACTGTAAGTATAACGGTTGTGTTGACTAAGGGAGAATAGAGAACAGTGAATGGTGAATAGTGAACAATTTTGGAGCGCTCCGCGCGGATTTCAAACGCGGGCGGCTAATAGCCGCCCCTACGAGAAATTTCGCAGTTCACGCCGTAGGGGCGGCTATCAGCCGCCCGTGCGGGAACTACCGGCTGCAAGCAGACTTGGGAGCAAGAGATTGCCACGACTGGTGTGCGCACCGGTCTCACAATGACAAAGAGGGCAACCAATGATGTCATTGCGAGGGCGCTCGCGCCCGTGGCAATCTCGTGCAGGAAGTGTCTGTTAGGCTAAGGGCTAAGAACTAAGGGTGAATGGCTGTGGAGCGCTCCGCGCGGATTTAAAATGCGGGCGGCTGATAGCCGCCCCTACGAGAAGGATTGCCCCACTACGGCGCGATTTGCAGGGCGGGGATTGCACGATCAATGGGAGGTTGGCAATATGAAGCATATTACAGCGTTTTTTCTGCTGCTCGGTCTGTTTTTTTCGCTGACCGCCTGCAACGGTGCGTGGATTAAGGACGAGTCCCTGACGGTGCGGGACCATGTGGAGCAGTCGATGCCGGAGCCTGCCCCGACAGAGGAGGAGCAGCCCCCCGTCGTTACCGGCAGAAATGAGCTGCGCGGCGCCGTGCTTTCCTTCATCCGCGACTGGACGGAGCATGGCACGATCTTAGTGCGCAATTATGACGGCGATATTTCCGCCGATCTCAGCGAGACGGTGCGTTATGCCACCGAGGAGGAGCCAATCGGCGCCTTCGCCGTGGACTATGCCGACTACGAGCTGACCGGGACGGCCAAGGAGGGCGAGATCTCCCTACGCATCGTATTCCGCCGCAGCGCCGCCGAGGTGGACGCCATTGTGACCGTCAACGGCAACAACAGCGCCTTTCTGAAAATACAGCAGGCGCTGGTCAATTATGATACCGCGCTTACGCTGCGTATCCGAAACTACGAGCCGACGGATTTTGCCGCTTACATCCGCAGCTACTGCATCGAGCATCCGGAGCTTGTCACGGCGCTGCCTGAGCTGTCTGCGGAGGTCTACCCGCTCGAGGGGGAGACACGCATTCTGGAGCTGCATTTTGTCTATCCCGCAGAACGGGAAACGCTCCGGCTTCTGCAAAGCATGGTCACGACGACCCTTTCGTCCGCCTCAAGCTATGTCCGCACGGGCAAGGATGACGCCTCCCGCGCTACGCTGCTGTTCCGCTTCCTGACGGAGCGCTTTGACTATACGATAACGCAAGAGGAACCGACCATGCCCGCCTACAGTCTGCTCTGTGAGAACGTGGCGCACAGCCTGTCCTTTGCCTCGGTGTTCTATTCCGAGTGCCTTACGGCGAATCTGGAATGCCGTATTGTTACCGGCACCTTGGACGGCGCGGCGCGGTATTGGAATCTGCTCTGCTTGGACGGGGACTACTACTATGTGGACTTAATGCGCTCCCTGGAACTGGAGGAGACGGAGCTGCAGCTTCTGACGACGAAGGAACTGACGGAAGCGGGCTATCTTTGGGACGTAAGTGCCTATCCCGCAACACCGGAGCCGGAGGAGCAGCCGCCGGAGGAACCCGCGAACGGTGGTGATGCCGGAAACGGCGGAGATACCGGGAACGGCGAAAACGGCGGAGAAACCGAGCTCCCCACAACGCCGACGGAATCGACGGAGCCGACCGACGAGCCTCCGACGGAACCGCCGACCGAATCCTCGTCAGATGAGACAGAGGAGACAATGGAAATACCATAAATAATAAAAGGAACTCTCCATGCGCTTGTGCCGTTGGAGAGTTCCTTTATTTCAACATATAATAAAAAACACGCCGAAGCGTGTTTTTTGGAGCGGGTGACGAGGCTCGAACTCGCTACCTCCACCTTGGCAAGGTGGCGCTCTACCGGATGAGCTACACCCGCATTTGCAGGAATTATTATAGCGGCTCTGCTCCTGTTTGTCAAGCATTTTTTTGATCTCGTTTGAAAAAATACAAATACGAAGCATTGGGGAAAGAACAGCGGTGTTTTTGCGTACGGTGTGAATGCATTGGCTTGTACGCTGCCGATCGTTCCGGCACGGGCGGACAGAGTCGTTAGCGTAGCCGTTGGCGACGAAGGAGCCTTACGGATACGGCATACCCCCTGCGGGTGCCGTCCCTACGGCGTGGGCTGCGGGATTTCTTGACGGTCATTCACCCTTAGCTCTTAGCCCTTAGCCAAAACAGTTTTTATTTTCATGATATATTTTTCACAGAGATACCTTGACAGGCGAGGTATCTCGTGCTATAATGCGAGCATCAGGAAGCAAGACTTCCGATAAGGAGGTGTCTATTTTGTCCATCACTGCCGACCTGATTCGCGGCAATACCGAGACGATCATTCTTGCGCAGCTTTTGCGCCATGACAGCTATGGCTACGAGATTAACAAAACCGTGCGTCAGATTTCCGATTCGCGCTATGAGCTGAAGGAGGCGACGCTCTACAGCGCCTTCCGCCGTTTGGAGGATACCGGACAAATTGAATCCTACTGGGGCGGAGAGGCCACCGGCGCGCGCCGCCGCTATTATCGTATCACACCCCTCGGCAGGCAGACCTATGCAAATCAAGTCGCCCTCTGGAACGAGGCAAAATCCATCATTGACAAACTCATCGAAACGGAGGCACAGCCATGCGAAACAAATTGATCGCCGCCATCGACGCGCACTTTGCAAACGCGCCGCGGACGGCGCAGGTGCAGGAGCTGCATGATGAAATCCTGCAAAACACCTTAGACCGCTATGACGAAGAGCTTGCGGCGGGAAAAAGCGAGACGGAAGCCTACAGCGCCGCGTTTGCCGCAATCGGCGACATTGACGCGCTGTTAAGTCCGCTCTGCCCGAAGCAGAAGACCTTCCCTGTGACACGCGCGGTCGCCATTGCGCTCTATATTCTCTGCGTGATCCCGACCATCATCGGAGAGGTCTTCGGCGGCGTAGGGGAGGAGATTGGCACCTGTCTGATGTTCGTCATTGCCGCCGTCGCGACAACCTTAATCCTCTGGCCAAGCGGCTGGAAAGCAACCTATGCGCGGAAGCAGCGCGCCGTCGGCATCGGCATGTATGTCCTTTGCGTGATACCGCCGATTTTCTTTGACGCAGTCGTCGGCGGCGCGGCAGGGAATGCCCTCGGCGTAAGCCTGATGTTCGTCATCGTTGCCATCGCAACGGTTCTCGTTGTGCTCTCCGCGCAGCGCGGGGGAAAGCGGACTGCAGCGCCTGCCGCTGAAGTGCAGGGCGCTGCCGCAAAGCCGGAAAAACAGCCCGTCTCCGCTGCGCGGGGCATCTGCACGGCGCTCTACTGGATCACGGCGGCGTGTGTGTTCTCCCTGATCGGCAACTTTGTGAGCTGGTTTTTCGCGTGGCTGGTCTTCCCGTTCGCAGGCGTTCTCGGCGATCTCATCACGGGCATCGTCCTGCTGGCAAAGGGAAAAGCCGGCGCATACCGCATCTGCCGCGGTATTTTGGGTCTTTTAATCCTGAGCGCCTACCTGTTTCTCACGCTGCACACGGAAAAGTGGCTCGTTACATGGTTGGTCTTCCCAATCGGCGGCGCACTGCACGGTGTACTGTCCGGCGTGTTTGACCTTGTAAAAGGAGGAAAAGAAAAATGACAAAAGGAATCGTTAAAATCATTCTGTTTTCCCTGCTTGCCCTCGTCCTGGTCGGGGCGCTGGTTTTTGCACTGCGCTTTGACGGCGAGCTGCCGAGCTTCTTAAGCGGAGGGATGAACTACGCCGAGCCGGAGAGCTACACTGTCGGTGACGGCAGCGTACAGGGGGAGCTTTCGCGCATCGAGCTGCACTGGATTGCCGGCTCCGTAGATATTTATCTCTATGACGGCGACGAGATTGTCCTGACGGAGACGGGCGCAGACAGTGAAAAGGAGCAGCTGCGTTACCGCCTGCGTAACGGAACGCTGACCGTGCAGTATCGTAAGAACGGCTTCTATTGGGGCGCAAGCACAAACAAGACGCTTACGCTTTTGATCCCGCAGTCGCAGGCAGCGACACTGCTTTCCATTGAAATCGACACCGCCTCGGCGGACATTACCGTAAAGGGCGTGACTGCCCAGAGCTTTGATTTGGATACCGCCTCAGGTGAGCTGCGCGCTGTGGATTGCAGCTTCTCCTCCTTTGAAGCGGACGCTGCCAGCGGCGGCTGTACCCTGGAGAATTGCACCGTCGGCAGCTTTGAAATGGATGCCGCCTCGGGCAGAGCGATTCTCTCGGGCAGCGTGGAAACCGTCGAATTTGACAGTGCCAGCGGCGATTTGCGTATTACCACCGCGACGGTGCCGCGCAAGATCGAGATCAGCACCGCCAGCGGCAGAACGGAGCTTACCCTCCCGAAGGACGCGGAGTTTACTGCCGAGCTGGACGCCGCCTCGGGCGACCTGCGCGTCGAGGGCTTCCTCGGCAGCAGCGGCAAGGACCTGTTCGTCTGCGGCAGCGGCGAAAATCGCTACAGCTTTGACTCCGCCAGCGGCGATGTAATCATCCGTGCCGGAGAATAAAAAACGAGGCTGTAAAAGCCTCCTGCATGTCATCGTGTAGGGCGGGGACATGTCATAAGCCGCGTGTAGGAACTGTCTGTTAGGCTAAGAACTAAGAGTGAATGGTGAATGACTGTGGTGTGCTTCGCACGGATGAAAATAAACATGGAACGCACCCTCTCCGTGTCATTGCGAGGAGCGCAGCGACGTGGCAATCTTGTGTAGGCACTACCGAGTGCGTACAAACCTACAGCCTGAGATTGCCACGACCGGTGCGCAGCCTTTCGTGACGAAGGAGTGTTGCGGATGCGGCGTACCCCTCTGCGGGTAATGTGCGCACCGGTCTCGCAATGACGGGTGGGAAGTCCTCTGTCAAGCGCCTGACGCGATCAGGGCAAGCTTTTGCCGCCGCGTCAGGCGCTTGATCTCGTATTCCCGCTTCAGTGCGTCGGATTTGGATTCGCACGCCTCTTGATAGACCGCCTCCAAGGGTGCGCGACCTCTGGTATATTTCGCGCCCCTGCCGTTTCGGTGCGCGGCAAGGCGCTTTTCAAAATCGTCGGTCATGCCCGTGTAGAGCGTCCCGTCGCCGCAGCGCAGGATATAGACGCACCACTGCTTCATAGTGTGACATCAATCGCGCGGCGGTCGGTGCGGATTTCCTTGCACAAAGCGGAGACTGCCCGATGGCGCGGATCGTCTTTATACTCCTGCACCGCTTCTAACGAGTCAAAGTCCGCAATCAGCACCGCGTCATATGCGCTGCCCGTCTCCGCCGAACGGAGCACCTGCATCCCGCGAATGCAGGGAATCACGTCCTCCAACGCCGCAAGCCTGCGTAAAAATTCCTCCGCCTGCTCCTGTGCATCCTCACGAAATTTCCACATAACAATATGCCGAACCATAGAACGACCTCCTTTTTCTTAACGATACCGAGTTTCGCCGCCAAAGTCAACAAAGAAATTTCAAAAACAGAAAAAAGTGCTTGACAAATTCCGCAGAATCGTCTATAATAAGCCTCGCTACGGACGATTAGCTCAGCTGGCTAGAGCATCCGCTTGACGTGCGGAAGGTCATAGGTTCGAGTCCTATATCGTCCACCATACATGAAAAATCCGAACTTATTTCCGATTGGAAAGAAGTTCGGATTTTTCGTTTATATCAAAGATATTACATACTGATGATAACGCCTAAAGAATTTTGCTTATTCTCTTGGCGTTTTCTTGACGTCCTAAATTCTGCTAAAACAATACCTACAAACTTTTTCTACCTAATTAGAATTGGGTTTCGCGTAGAATCTGGAAAAACAGAACTTCTAATTGCTTCTCTCACAAAAGCGTATGTGATAAATGTCCTTTTTTGCGGGATGCCCCGGCGCATGAAAAAACGACAGGAATGCTCACATGGGGCAGATTTGTCCCACGGGGCGGTTTATATTAGTGACAGAACAACATGGGAAGAAGACGACAGAACTGAAATCGGAGAGTCCTTTCAGGCACGCCTCTGCCGATTTTCCTCGAACCACTACGGTCACGCTGCTGAGCGGGTGAGGGACAGATGTTTCACAGAATACCGCAAAAACGTTTTCTCATCCGGCAGGGTGCGCCAAACACCGAATCAAACAGGAGGCAGCCCCTTGAAAAATGAAAAACGGATTCCGTCTGCCCGTGCGGGATTAAAAACAGGTTTTGGCGGCGTGGAAGGATTCCTCCATGGCATATACCCAGGAGAGGTGCTGCTGCTCGGCGGCAGACCGGGAATGGGCAAGTCGGCTTTTGCCAAAGGTGTCGCTCGTGCTGTCTGTCATGACAGAAAAGTGCTCTATTTGGATATGCAGCACGGAAAACATGAATCGCAGAAGAATCTGATCGTTCAAACCGGCGGCTCTTTTGGACTGAATGACATTCGGCAGGCAATCGAGCTGGAATTGCCGGCTCTCGTAATCCTCGACCCGTTTCAGCGGATTCTGCGCACTGCTTTGCGCAATGCAGCGGCAGTCCTGCGGGAGATCAAAAAAATGGCGCTGGAATTTGACATTCCCTTTCTGATCACGACCGAATTGCTCCGAACCCCGGAGGAGCGGCCCGATCCGATCCCCACAACGGGAGACATCCCTAACTGTCAGGAACTTCTCCCCTTCGTTGACACGGTGCTGCTTCTTTTCCGACCTGCCTATTACGACCCTGACGCGGACCGCCGAAGTGCGATCTGTATTGCAGAAAAGACCGCCTGCGCAGAATGCAAAATCATCCCTTTACGGTGGGATGATGCGTATGCCGCATTTGCGGACTATGCAGTGTGATGCGGCTTCTGTGTTGCAAACTCGCAGAAAATATGATATGTTGAAAATAAGATAAGTGCTTTTGCCGGCGTGCCGGGGAATTTGGCGGAGAAGTGCCGAATGCTGTGAGACATTTGGACTCCGCATGAGGAAGCGCTGCTGTCCCGGCGGGAACACACAGTTGAAAATCAAAAACGGAGAGATAAAATATGGACACTTTGAAACCGAAAAAGCCGCTACTGCTGATCTTGGAGATCCTGCGCAAGTACACGGATGAGAACCACCGCCTGAGTCAGAAGGACATTGGGGACATTCTGAAAAACGAATACGGTTTGAAGATCGACCGCAAGACAGTGCGGCGGAACATCACCACGCTGTTGGAGCTGGGCTATCCCATCGAGTACAGCGAAGCACTGCGGATGATGCCCAATCCCAAAACCGGAGCATTGGAGGAATGCTGCATTCTCTCCGACTTCTATCTGGAGCGGGAGTTCACGGATGCCGAGCTGCGGCTGCTGATCGACAGCCTGCTGTTTTCCAAGCACATCCCCTACAGCCAGTGCAAGGAGCTGGTAGGCAAGCTGGAAGGGCTGTCCAATCAGTATTTCAAGTCGCGCGTCAAGTACATTGCCACCCTGCCGGAGACTGCGCCGAAAAACCCTGAGCTTTTCTGGACAATTGAGGTGCTGGACGAGGCCATTGCCAAGCAGCGGCAGGTTGCCTTCACCTACAACAGCTACGGCACGGACAAAAAGCTGCATCCACGGCGGAACGGCGACGGAACCGTAAGGGAGTATATCGTCAATCCCTACCAGATGGCAGCCGCCAACGGGCGCTATTACCTGATTTGCAATTTTGACCGGTACAACGATGTGGCGAATTGCCGCCTCGACCGTATCACGGGCATCCGGATACTGGACACGCCCCGCAAGCCGATGAAGCAGGTGCCGGAACTGAAAAACGGTCTGTATCTGCCCAAGCACATAGCGGAGCATCTGTATATGTTTTCCGGCGAGAGCGTCTGCGTGACTTTTCGCATGAGAAAGCAGATTTTGAACGATGTGATTGACTGGTTCGGCATGGAGATCGCCTTCTCCGACGAAACCGAAGACGAAGTCACCGCCCGTGTCACCGTCAATTGGCACGCCATGCGCCATTGGGCACTGCAATACTGTCGCCATGTCCGGATTTTGGAACCTATCGACTTATCAAACATCGTAAAAAATGACTTACAAGCTGCGTTGGAAAGGTATGAGGTATAAATATGGCGAATACAAAGTCTTGCGCTGATTACATAGCCAAGCTCAATAGAATGTATCAGGAACACTATCGTGATGGAAAATGTCCCTATTATAACATGTGCTTTGCGTCCGCGGTGGGGCCATCCAAGTTTAAGTTTGACTATGCTGCAAAAGTGGGCGCAAATTACGGAGAGCCAGGTTTCCCCAAAATATTAATTGTAGGTCAAGAGGGAAAATCAGGACACACCGAAACCGGAAAAACATCAGAATCCATCGAACAGAATAACGAGCATTACAGAAAGACACTTTACACTTTGGCGCTGCTTTTAGGTGAAACAAAACCCGCAAGCTTTTCCGTAAATGATTTGAAAAGCAGCGAGGAACTGCTGAAAAGGTTCTGCCTGACCAATTACTATAAATGTGCGCTACAAGGTAATGATAGTCAGGCATGCAGAAACCTTCCCCACACAAAAGAGATGAGGGAAAACTGCCACTGCATTCTTGAAGAAGAAATTAAAGTTTTAGAGCCAGATATAGTGATTATTCAAGGTAAATTCACGCCAGAAGCATTTTGGAACGCTTTTGGAGAAGGCAAACGAATTGCTGGTAATCGTACAAAAGCAGATGACACGCTTTCGTTATACCGCTACAATCCTGAAGGCAAAAAACCATTTTATATTATATACAGCTATCACCCGTGCTATTTCCGAGCTTGGAGCGGTGAACTGCTGGAGCAGTTTGAGAAAATAATTGAAGAGTTTTTGAAGCAAAAATAAACATTAGATGTTCTGTTATTGCCCCGCCGAGGATGGTAAAATGCTACCATTCCCGGCGGGGTTTAACGATACACAGAATAGAAAGAAGAATAATTGAATCTACAGTGAGATGATAATTGTACTGAAATCATTTACAGGAAATACAAACTTCTCCTTGAAAACAGGCAGGATGGTTTCAAAAATACCATCCTGCCTGTTTTTATGAATCCAAAGTCAGCATCACCGGCCTGCGTGCAATCACGGCACGCGTTCCCAACTGATGCAGTTCAGCACGCCGCCGTCTTTGGCGATTGCATTGATGCTTACCGGTACGATGGATTTTAGAAACACTTGTTCCGCCGCTGAGATCGCTCTTTTGTCCAACGGAGCGCCGAAAATCGGCAGGAAAATATTCTGTTCCGTTTCAAGGAAGTTCAGATAGCAGCCGATTGCGCTGTTGCCCTGCGAAGAAAAATAGGGAAAGTCGATCACCCTGATATTGCGCTTTTTCAGCACGCGCTTGATTTTTGGCTCCAGCCCTCTTTTCGACGGGATGTCATTGCAGAGCACCGTGTTTTCACTCACAAAGCGCACCATACCGTCGGCATGGCCGGTCATATCGCTCGGCAGGGAGGGGATCAGGATCACTTCCGCTTCCAATAGGCTTTCCAAAAGGCTAACCAGCGTTTTTTCGTCATATTCCGGATTTTCCGTAAAAATGCGATCGCTGATGATGGCTTTTTCCTTTGACGGCGAAAACACAACATTTCCGCCGTCGAGGTTGATGTCGGAATAGGTAACGGGAAAAGGAAACTGCGGCGCAATCGCTTCCCTGAAATCGGTGCACAGCCAAGGTTCGTCTTTGAGATAGCCCGGCGCATAGCGAAAAGAGATATACTTGCCCGACCTCGTTTGTACCGGCATATAATCCCTGACCCAAATATCCTTCGTGTTTTCTATCAGAGCATAATCTTCGCCATGTTCTTCAAGCGCCGAGAAAAGCGACCGGGCAGCGGGCTGATATCGGGGAATTGCAGCGAGAAGAGAAGAAAAGTATAACATAAAATACCCGCTTCATTCAGACTATGCGGTAGAAAAGCACTATTTCGCAATGATTGCAAGCTTATAATTCAACTTTTTTTCGCTATTGATATTCACTCTTCGCTGCGAGAATATCTCTGTGCTTATTTCTCCGCCATCTGTTAATCTCATGGTATCACAAGACAGTGAAAACGATCCGTGGCAGTTCGTGTGATGCTGATCGGTCTTATATAAGTGCAGCTCCTGCGCGATCCCATTCGGTCCGTATTCTGTGCCGTCTTCATCGCAAATCCTTTTGATTAAAACATTATCCGAATGCACATCATCCAACACAGACACTAAAAGCTGTCCTCCATACACGCACCAAGTGCCGGGCTTTTCAAAAAGTGGGGCAGAGACTAATTTTTGAGCTTCACGCTTTGTCTTGCCCGCTCCATAGCACACTGATTTTCCATCACCGTCAGCTTCGTCATAGTAATAAGCTTCCGTTTCGATGATAAAAAATCTTTTCACATTGTCATTCATTTTATGGCAGATCACCGCACCCAGCAGGTCTTTCGCCACCTCGGACGGCTCTCTTGTGAAAAAATCCTGATCCGTAATTTTTTTCGATGCCATTTATTTTCTCCTTTACATCAATCTTGTGATGGTATTTCGCGCGTGCGGCTTCATTAGTCCCAAATCCGCAGAATCATCACAGGGCCGCCGTCTTCGATGTTCCGGTCCTCCGTGACGATGCGGTAGGGCGCATACGGTTCGACCATGATCCGCTCGACGGCCTCCCGTTTGGCAAGCTCCTCCACAAGCTCTGCCGTTGATGCCTTTGTCAAGTCCATGATAAGATCCTCCTTGCTGTATTTTGTATTGTCGTTTTTTGCGATTTTTTCTTTACCAGCCCAGCCTTTCATTGCGCCATTGGATCCTCATTTGGGCATATCGGCGGTACCATTTTGCCGCCGCTTTATAATTCTTTGTCTTTTCATAAAGCTCCGCCAAATGAAGCATACCTGCCTCGTAGCCCTGTTCGGCGGATTTATGAAACCAATAAAATGCTTTGGAGATGTCTTTTTCTACATCTTTGCCGACTTTGTACCGGCAACCCAAACTGTTCTGTGCGTCGGCATCCCCGAGCTCTGCGTTACATTCCTCCGTTTCCAAGGTAGGCTCGTTGTCATAATCGATCGAATCCATCAGCATGTCAAAGATCCCGCTTTCAACCAGACTATCCAGTCTCGCACGATCGGCCTCTCCGACAGGATCCGGATACTTGAACAGATCATTTGTAATACTTATTTCGGCGGCCTTGTACCACTGTATCGCCCCGCGGTAGTTTTTCCTGACGCCGATGCCCTCCTCATAGCATCTTCCCAACGCAAACTTCGCGTCGGTAAAGCCCTGTTTTGCGGATTTCTTGTATAGCTCCACCGCCTCAGAGAGCAAAGCCGGATTCTTGCTTGCGATGTAAAGCTCTGCCAACTGAAATTGCGCCTGTTCGTCGTTCTTTTTCTCCGCCAGCTCCTTGAGCTCCAGCATCCGTTTCAGCGGCCCGCTGTAGTTGATCTGCATTTTCTGTTACCTCCATTATAGCATTTCAAAATATGCTTGTCTATACTGATGTGTCAATGCAAAAAACCCTTTGTAGGGCGCGACCATGTCCCCGCCGCGTGCAGGAACTACCGACCGTGTGCAGACTTGCACTCTGAGATTGCCGCGTCGCTGCGCTCCTCGCAATGACAAATGAGGGTCGCCTTTTCTGTCATTGCGAGGCGCTTACGCCGTGGCAATCTCGTGTAGGAACTACCGAGTGCGTACAAATCTGTTTTCCGGTACTGTCTGCCGCTTCGCGGTCGTCGGTGACATGTCCCCGCCTGCATGGAATAACGACCTGATCTTACATACTCCATAAGGCGATTTCCCCTTGTAGGAGCGAATCGGATTTCAGTCGATCCAGCGCGCTTCGGAACCATGCGTTTTCCGGCTCGATTTGCAGCACATAGCCGACCCGCCCCAGCAGGGAGCGGTAGTATTTCCCTGCATTGGGCAGACCCCCTTCGGTCAACGCGCCGGGCACCGAACGCAGGATATGTTCCGCCAGACCGAATTTCAATACATAGTGCACCTCCTGCCGCAGCTTGCGCTTGTAATCGCGGGATACCGAAACCTTTGCATTGACCGTAAGCCCCGTGACGCTTTGCCGGTTGGCGTTGGTGATGAAACGGGTCTTTCCCTCGTTCAGCCGGAAGCCCATTTGCTCCAGCATACCCTTTGCCTTCCGATAGACCGTATAGAGCGGCAGATCAGAGGAAAAGGTCATATCGTCGCAATAGCGGGTATAGGCGATGCCGTGGGAGGCGCACCATTTCCCGAGATTGTTGTCAAAATTGCGCAGCACAAGGTTGGACAGCGCGGGAGAGGTCGGCGCACCCTGTGGGAGGACGCCCTGCCGGCAGCAGAGCTTGGTCAGCAGCACGCCGACCTGTTTCGGGAAATGACCGGTATGGAATGCCGCGCCGTAAACCTGCGCAAAGCGGATGCTGCCGAAAAAATCCGTAATGTCCAGCTTTAATAGATACCGCTTTCCCACATGCGGCAGGGCGTTCTGCACCAGATTCTTTTTCCGCAGATACGCAGTCGCATACGCGGAAACCGGCAGCTTTACCAGAAGTCCGCGCAGGATTCTTCCTTGCAGCCGTTTCAGCTCGGCGTTGGGCGCGTATAACTGCCGTACGCCGCCGTTTTTCTTTTTCATTGTAATGCGGCGGTAGTCCTGATCCGCGTGCTTCACATAAAAGAACAGGCTTTTTCTCCCTTTTTTGAGAAACGCTTTCAGTCGGTCGACGTCATACAGATACGGCAGCGGAGAGGTAGCCTTGTGCTCCAGCGCCATCTGCGCAGCCGTCAGAAAGCCGTGCTTTTTTACGAAGCCAAGATCGGAAGCCTCGAATTCCACCACATGGCCTTTGATTTTCATATTTTTCCCCTCTCTGATCCCGGAAAATCAGCCCTTCCCCGCACAAAATACCGGAGCCATCCGGTCCCCGCTTTCGCTTGCGAAAGCAAAACCCAAAAAATCAGAAAACAAGACGGCGACTCGCCGCCCTCTCTGAAAGCAAACGCTTTCAGCCGCACACTACGGCAAAGGGCTGATTTTTCCTAATCCTACATTTTTAAAACACTACATTATCACAGCAGCACCTCTCTTTTCCTGCCGAAGCTCTGCGGCATTGCCCAAATCGTGGGCTTTGGCTCAGCCTTTGGAAATTCCAGGTATCCGTCCGTCAGCACAACGATACCGTCAAACGCTTTTCGGCACGCCTGTTCATACACCGCCCGCACATCCGTTCCGCCCGTCATGGTGCGGCGGTAGTGCTTCAGCGGCACGGCGTTGAACAGGGCAGCATCGGTAAAGCCTGAGACATAGACCTCGGCGTACCGGGACAGCTTGGAAAGCTCGCCCAGAAACTGCTCGTACAGCTTGTCCTCGATACTGCCGCTTTCGTCCGCCAGCACGCAGAGCTTCGACCGCGGCTTGGGAGACAGAAGATCCTCGCAGACGCCGAATTCATCAAAGGTGTCGGACAAATACTCCATATCGTCACCGACCAGGCTTTTTACCAGGCTTTGCAGGACAATCCGCCAATCCGCCTTTGCGGCGGCAGGACGGTACCTCGCGGACAGCGGCGTGCTGCCCGTTCC
This sequence comes from Faecousia sp., assembly GCA_051892295.1. Classification (GTDB taxonomy): domain Bacteria; phylum Bacillota; class Clostridia; order Oscillospirales; family Oscillospiraceae; genus JAZOXB01. The sequence continues at coordinate 13,933 of JBJFGB010000016.1, forward strand.
GGCAAGCCGCGCTGTGTATTCGACCGCTTCCAGCGTTTCGGTGTCCGACGCAGCGCCGCTGCCGTCTGCGTTGCGTGTCAGCAGGTCGCCGTTTCTGAGGTAGGAGCCGCTGTATATGCGAATTCTTCTCTGCTGCGCTTCGCTGTCGTTTTGCAGCAGCCGCGCATATATATTTTCGGCGGTGTCGTTCTCGCCGGGAAGGCCGCCCTTCGGCAGGACATAGCCGGAGGCTTCAATTTGCACATTGATCGCCATATCGCAGGCGACATTCCAAAGCCAATGCTGACGGCTGCCTTTTCGTGCCGTGTGCAGATTGGCAATGTGGAGCATTTCGTGGAGCTGTAACCCGAGCTGTTCCTCTCCGCGCAGGCTGTCCCAAAAATTCGGGTTATAATAAAGCGTTTTCCCGTCGGGCGTTACGCCTGCCGTCTCGATGCGCTCCGTCGGGATGACATTCCGAAGATTCAGCACGACCGGCGCCAGCCATGGCTCCCGCCAGAGCAGTCTCATGAAATCCATTTCACACGCGCCCCAGCTTCTTTGCGGCGGAATGAAGAACCTGCATACTCTCCCGGTCGGCTGCCAGCTTCCCGCCCAAAAGCCGCGTGGCGTATTTGGCAAACAGCACCTCACATTCCGGGCTCTGCTCCGCGATCCAGCGGTATACGGCAGGGAAATGGGCGCATACCGCCTCGTCCTCCTGCAGCGCGACGGCAAGCGTTGCCGTAAATGCCGCAAGCTGCACGGGAGAGGGCTTTTTTGCCGTACCGTTTACAATCTCCGCAACGGTCGGGCACAGCGTGCTTTGCTGATAAAAAGCACAGAATTTTGCCTCATGCGCACCCCGCACGGTTCCATGCGCCGCCTCCTGACAGGGAATCCCTGCAGCAAGCGCAGCGGAAAGATTTGCCCACTCCCTTGGGCAAGCGGTTCCGGTGGATGGCTTTTCCAGAAGCGCGTCCGGATTGGCGTGGATAAAGGCGCGTATCCTGGAATCGATTTCGTTTTCCTCCGCCCACGCGAGCCAAGCCTTTGCGGATACCGGAAAATCCACCGTGAACACGCGGGTCTTGGTGGCGTGCACCATTTCCCGCGCGCCGGTCTCGTCCTCCACGCGGTTTCCGGCGCCGAACACATAAAGCCCCGGCTGACCGTCCCGCAGCGAATAATCGAAGGACACACCGTGGAGCCTCCGCTCGTTAAAGGGCGCGTATGCCAACTGCTGCAGCGCATCCGGCGCGTTGGTGTATTCGTCAAAGAACAGCACGGTCGGTCGGTTTTCCACCCGGTTTCCGTCGATCCGCTGTAACCACCACGCCCGCGCCTTTTGGAGATTCCCGCTTTGCGGGGAGATATAATCCTTTCCCTCAAAGCTGCCCGGCGTCTCGGCGGAAAGCCTGATGTCCACAAGATCGGCGCCGAGCTCCTGCGCAAACCGCATCACCACCGCCGTTTTGCCGACGCCCGGCGCACCCAGCAGCATCACCGGCAGCTTTGCCGCCAGAAACAGAATATTACGATCCATCATGCCCCTCCGTTTCGTTTTTTATCATGGAAGCAGTATAGCACACGGCATATTAAGACCGAGATATTTTTAATATTGTATTGTATCGAAACCAATCCGGCGCTTTTCCGTAAGACCCGAAATATTACAGTCGGGAATATCCTCCGCCGTCAAGGTCCGAAGCGTTTCCTCGGTTAAAGCCTCACCGTTCATTTTCACGATGCGGCTTGCCTGCTCCATCCCGGCCTGTTCGAGCAAGCTCCGGACATATCTTCCGTTTCCAAAATCCGCCGAGGTTCGCGCCGTGCTGAGAACGTTCCGCAGCTTGTCGCACGCTTGCTGTGTAAAATGCAGCCCCTTTTTGCCCGCGAGCAGCTCTGCGATGGAAACAAGCTCTTCCGTGTTATAATCGGGAAACGGCACATGAAACGCAATGCGGGAGCGAAGACCGGGATTCCGGCTTAGAAATTGCTCCATTGGATTGGGATAGCCCGCAAAGATCACGACCATATTATCCCGATTGTTCTCCATCTCCTGCACGATGGTATTGATCGCTTCGTCGCCGTACAGACCGTTTCTGTCATCCAGAAGAGAATATGCTTCGTCAATAAACAGGACACTGCCCTGTGCTTCCCGAAATTTTTGTTTCACGAGCTGCGCCGTCCAGCCCACATATTTGCCTACAAGGTCAGCCCGTCCGACCTCATACAGCTCGCCCCTGGAAAGCAGCCCGTTGTCCCGCATGATCTGCGCGAACAGTCGGGCGACCGTCGTTTTCGCTGTGCCGGGATTGCCCGTAAAGACCATGTGCATGGTCGGCCGCGTATCCTGCAGGCCTCTGTCTTTGTACAGCTTCTGCACCTTGAAATAATCCAACGCCTTGCGGATCACGGCTTTGGCTTCCCGCAGACCGATCATTCCGTTCAGCGTGTCGATTGCGCTGCCCCTGGGCTTTTTTTGTATGATTTTCGTCGCTGTGCTTTTGATCCTCTTGTATTGCGGATAGACGGAATGCCGCAGCTTGTCGTCATACCACTCTTCGAACAGCAGCTTAAGCTGCGCGGCGCGGTATTGCCTGGCATCGTCTTCGATTTTCCCGTACAATTGTTTATCCGGACGAAGCTCGTATTTGTCCGCCAGTGTTTTCAAGTAGTCTCTTGCACGGTTTCCGCAGGCGTTATCTTCATATAGCTCCACAAATGACATAGTGGACAGATTTTCAAAGAACAACTCTTTGATTTTTGCGCACTCCGTCGGCAGACAAAACACCGTTAAAACGCGGTTTCGGTATTTCTTCACCAAATCACTGATTGCGCAGATCCATCCTTCGCCCGGCCCCGTGCGGTCGCTGTCGGAGTCTTCCGCCGGCTGATAGAGAATCATCAGCGTCCCGTCCTCGCAGCTTTTGAAGAGCGCATCATAGGAAGAAAACTCGGAGGGCCCGCTGCTCCTCTCATAATCAATCAAGCAATAGCGTTTGCTCCGGATCCTCCCGTTTGCATACAGCGCCTCCAGCAAAACGCGCAGGATCTCTTTTCGACTGTCACGGTCGTCGCAGCAGATCATGTAATGCACGGGATGGCCTCTCACGCAGCGCCGGCGCTTTTTCGTATAGATCCGTCTCAGTTCCGGCAAAAGCGTCTCTTCGCAGAGCATCGCTCTTGATTGACGCATTAGAGCTTCTTTTGTCTGATTTCCCTCGATCAATGTCTCGCCGTAATTGGAACGCAGACGGTCCAAATCAAAACGCCTTAATACTTCTTCGTCGTCTCGAATCAATTCCTTTGCGCGCGCAAAGCTCAGCATAACTCTGAATGCGGTGAAGGAAATTTCCTGTATGGAGATATCGGCCGCAGCCATGCCGGCCTCCTGCAGATAATCTGAAAAAGCAGGCAGGACATCGGTCGCAGACTTAAAAACCGCGCCGAACTGTATCCTTGTCCTTTTGATGCCTTTTGCAAAGAAATAGTAGTTTTGTCCGTTTTGCTGGTAGTTCGCTTCGCTGCACGCAAGCAGCTTTTCGGCGAGTTCTTTGTCCTCGGAAGCTTCCCGGCTTTGAGTCGGCTCCTCTGCTTCCTCCATTGAGGCATTGATTGTATAGAACAGCATAAGACATCCTCCGTCTTTGTTTTTTATCACGGAAGCATCATAGCACACTTTATATTAAGACCTAAGTTTTTATTATTTGTAATCATGCCCGCGTGCCCGGACAGCTTCAAGGGCCTCAAAAGCTGCGTCCACGGCTTCTTCCCGTGTGCCATAGATCTCCGGGCAGAATACATGATCCAGAGAATACTTCCATGTATTGTTTTTGGGGTTGTAATACAGCACCACAAGATGCTCTTTGATCTTCAAATAGCTGTTGGAGTTTTTAGAAGTCTTCCATTGACGGTTTTTGAAATGATCTTTCCTGGACTGCTTGCTCTTAAACTCCTGCTCCCGCTTCCTGGCCTGTTCGATATTGCCCTCCATTTTGCCGGCGCAGACACAGCCGACACCCAGACTTCGATAATCCGGATGGTACATATGGTGGACATAGCGGATAATCTGGTGCCCGCACATCTCACAAACGCCTGTCGGTCCGCCCAGATCGGTAATCCCTGTGCAGACCCAGCCTGTTTTTGGCACATCCTCACGCCTCCATAGATTGTCATATTCGGCAAGGTTGGGTTGCTGCGGTTGCGGTACAGGCGGCCCTTTTTCCTGATTGGTGGATTGGTTCCGTTCTTCTGTTTGCAGCGTGAATTCGTCCACCTTCTCGTACCCTTCCGGTTCGGGAGGTGCGGCTTTCTTTGGCTGCGCTTCTGCAAGCTCCGCGTTCGGTGCAAACACCGCTTGCGGCTGAAGCAAAGGCTTTGGCATTGTCGGAAGGGTGTGCAGCTTGTTGAAGAAATCCACAGAGATATCCCGCTCACTGGCCAGCTTATCAAATTTTACCCGATAGCTGTTTCTGCTCCTGCCGAAGCCTACGATCTCGCCCTCACCAAAAGCCGGATGGGTCACTCTTGCGCCTTCAGTCTTGGGTGTATACTCCACCGGTTCACTGAATAGCTGAGAAGCGTACTGATCGGCACTGTATTGCAGCTCCTTGGAAATGGTGCCGACACGGATATAATTCTCCTCACCGATTTCCTTGAGAAATCGGGAAGGCAGCTTTTGCTTACCGTTCTGGGTATAACCTTCGCTATCGAAAAGGAACAGCCGCTTTTCCGCTCTGGTGATGGCCACATAGCAGAGCCTGCGTTCTTCCTCCAGGCCCATCTTTTTTCGTTCCTCGATGGTCTTGGCAGAGGGAAAAATGCCTTCCGAGAAACCAATGACAAATACATTGGGGAATTCCAAGCCCTTTGCCGCGTGAATGGTCATCAGCTTGACCATATCGCAGGCTTCCTCGCTTTCGTCTTCCGACTGCAAAGAGATCTGGTTGATAAACTCTTTGAGGGAAACGGCTTCACCGAAGTGATTCTCATACTCCGAAGCGATCCGCTTAAATTCCGACAGGTTTTCAAACCGTTCCATATCGCCTAATTCCCGAATATATTTTTCATAGCCGCTGTCGGTACATACCCGCGCTACGCACTCCGAAAGAGATATGGATTGATGCCGCTGCCGGATGTCGTTGATAAAATGAACAAACTTCCCTGCATCGCTTTGCCTAAAGGCGGGATCATCCATGTTGTCCTGCAAGGTCTGAAACAGGGATACGCCTTCGCTCTGCAATGCCAGCAGCCGTTGCAGCTTGATCCTGCCAAACCTCCGGCGGGGCTTGTTGATGATGCGCTTGAAGGAAATATCATCGTCGAAGGCCACAAGGCGCAGATACGCCATAATATCCTGGATCTCCATGCGCTGATAGAATTTTACACCGCCGAAAATCTCATAAGGCACACCATTCTCCGTGAACTTCTTCTCAATGATCCGGGACAGGAAGCCGGAACGGTACAGCACCGCGAAATCTGCGTAATTGCAATTCGTCTCCCGGCGGATTCGGTGAATATTCGCAATGATTCGATCCGCTTCGGCATACTCGTTCTTCTCATGGTAATGATACACCTGCACGCCGTCACCGCTTTTGGTGAACAGATCCTTCTTCAGCCGGAACACATTCTTTTCAATCAGTGTATTGGCACATCGCAGGATCTGAGGCGTAGAGCGATAGTTTTGATTGAGGATCACGGTTTTGGTAGGAACATGATACTGATCAAAGTCCACCAGCAGCTTTACATCCGATCCGCGCCATTCGTAGATGTTCTGATCCGGGTCGCCCACGATCATCAGGTTCTTGTGCTTCTCCGACAGCCTGTCCACCAGCTGCATTTCTGTACCGGAACTGTCCTGAAACTCATCCACCTGAATATAGTTGAGCCGGTCCTGCCACTTCTCCAGCACCTCGGGACACCGATCGAAAATATCCAGCACGAAGTACAGCAGGTCGTGGAAGTCCATCGCGTAGATGTGTTTTTGCTTTTGCAGGAACTCTTCCATGATCTGGTCGTCTGTGGTTACAATATTGGGCACAATCCGGCATGGCTCCGTACAGCACATCTTCGCCACATAATCCCGGTGGGTGGCTTTGAAAACTGCAATTTGCTTGATGATCTTTTCAAAGCTGGCGTGATCCAGCTTCAGCTCGAATTTCTGATAGATATCCCCCAGGATAGCTTTCTGCTGGGCGTTATCGATGATTTGAAACTCCCTGGGATAGAAGATCTTCTCAATATCCTCCCGCAGCACACGGACGCAGAAGCCGTGATATGTACAGATCAGCGACGTGTCATATTCCTGTCCAATCAGACTGCGGATGCGCCGCTTCATTTCACCTGCGGCTTTGTTCGTAAAGGTCACGCAGAGAATATTTGCAGAGTCGATACCGTACTCCTTCACAAGGTAGGCATAGCGGCTGACCAACAGCTTGGTTTTTCCGCTGCCGGCACCGGCGATCACGCGCAGATAGCCTTCCGTCGCCATAACCGCTTCCAACTGTTTTTCGTTTAATGCGGATAAATAGTCCATAATACATTACCCCGAGATACCTGTTCCTTCATTAAGCCATCGGCTGCAGCTTTATCATTCATATCAGAACCTCCCATTTTCTTTCCTGCCATAAATATAGCCCACCAAGTGGGGCAAAAACGCCCCACATGGTGGGCAGATTACTGCTTCAGGGCCTGCAGATACAATTCTTTGCAATCTTCTTTGCCCCTTCGAATGTCAAAGTCCTCAAAGCTGCGGCTCTCCTCCACCACGTCCGGCACATCATACATTCGATATGCTCCATTGTCTTCGGAACGATATATCACAGAATCGTCATATCATGAGTATCCCCAAGCGATGATGCTTGGTTACAATGTACCGGATATAGGACATGGTGTCTGTATAATAGAAATTGCAAGCAGTTTCATAGGGCTTGCTTTTGCGTGGCGTATACCAATAACACTTCCGAAGGACTCCGAAGCCGTCGCAACAGCCGGGCAACTTCGGAATTTGACTGCTGCTACGCCCAAGTCCGAAAGCTCCTGCCGGAGAATAAGAACAAGCCGGAGGCGCTGCCCGCCCACCTGGTGGAAGAAAAAACCTGCCGGGTGACCAAATTCAGCAGATTTTGAGGTGTGCATAAATGTATAAAGGCATATTTTGGTACAACCCTATCAAAGGGGAGCTGATTGTGAAAAAGGTTGCCTGCGACTGCAACGGAGAGGCGCTTGAGGCGGTTGAATACAGTTCGAAGTCAGGTGCTAACTTCAACCAAAAAGCGGAGTGGGCAAAGCTTTCGCGAAACATAACAAACGGTCAGCCGTATAACTACTATCCGCGCGGGCGTGTGGAAATCAAAAAGAATAAGGCGACAGTATATCTCAGCCCCATTTTGATGGACTACAATCCATTTGCAACAGATCCGTGCTGTCCGCTCAGGCTGATCGAAAAAGAATTTGGGATTGGTTCTGAAACACTTCGCACGCACATTGTCGCAGACAATTCCGAGCATTACCAATACATAATCGAGTATCCAACGAAGGACTGCGCCCAATTAGGGCGGTAGGTAAATATATGATGCGTATTCGCCTCAGTAGACTTGGGCTGTGGTGGCTTTATTCTATCAAACGCAATCGCCTTTCTCTACTCACTTGGTCTCACATCAATTGTATACCTACAGTTAGTATCCGCAGCCGTGCTGAAGAGGTTGCTCCCTCGGAACTGATTTTTTGCTGATACGATGCCCCAGCTATGAATGAAAAATCGTTCATAGCCGGGGGCATCTGTTTTTCTATGGGGCGTTAGGGGGCAGTGCCCCTGACAAGCGGAATTGTGGGATCGGAAATGATAAAAGAAAACAATCGGTTGTGGTTATCATTTGTCAAATGGTTTCCAATCCGCTTGCTTTCGATGTACGGGCATGACGCATCCCGTGGTTCGTTTTTCGGCAGAATGTCTGCAATAACGCAGTTGGGTTCCTCTTATACAGGAACAATGGTGCTGCCTGCGTTGGTTTTTTTGACCGCAAGATGGGTCGGAATATTGCTTTCCAGCAGCTGGACATGGCTGATGATGCCAATCATACCGCTGCTCTTGCGCACGCTTTCCAAAATGTCCATGGCATCGGCGATGGAGCTGTCGTCCAGAGTGCCAAAGCCTTCGTCGATGAACAGCGCCTCAATCTGCACGCCGGTTTTCTGCGCCACGGTGGACATACCGATGGACAGGGACAGAGAAACCAGGAATTTTTCGCCGCCGGATAGCATGGCAACGCTTCTGCCCTCCGTATCCGGACTTCGGTTATCATGGACCTTCAGCTCCAGACCACGCTTGTTTCCTGCGCCCTTTTCATCGGAACGGTAGAGATGATACCGGCCTCCGTGAACTTTTTCCAGCATCCGGTTGGCCTCGCCGATGACCTGATTGAACATGATTGCAAGCACATACCGCTGCAAACCGAGCCCGGTGTCTCCCCGGAGCTTCTTTGCGAATGCCAGATCATCCTCCGCTTCCTGAATTTCCGCATCAAAATGCGCCCATTTCTTCTGCAAATCCATATATTTCTTGGTTAAGCGATCAATTTCCGTCTGCAATTGCGAAATTTGCGTTATAAAGGCTTCTCTTATTTCGGTAATCTCCTGCTGACGGGCTTCAAACTGAGATGCATCCGGTTCTTCCATAGCTGCCAGTTCTTTCTGCCTGTCTGCAATCTCGGCGGTGAGCGTCTGAAGATCCCGGTTATATTCCACCAACGCCGCGTGCATGGTCCTGCGTTCTTCATCGGTCAGCAGATCCCGTTTGACACACAGAAGATCTGCATAACCGGTCTGCGTCAATGCCGTCTCAAGCTTGGAGCTTGCATCAGCCAGCGATTCCTCCGCTTTGGCGTACTCCGCGTTTGCCGCCTCGATCTGCGCATACAGCTTGTCCAGCGCTTCTTTTGCCTGATCGGATGCTTCCCGAAGCTGTTGGGAGCTCTCCTCGTATTGGTCGATTTCCGCGCGCAGTTCGGTCAGCCTTGCTTCCAATGCTTCACTGTCGGGGATCTCATCAATCAGGTTGGCCTGTGCATTGTGCAGTGCAGCCGCCGCAGCGTCCCGGTTTTTTTCTGCTTCTCGCAGGGTTTCTTCTGCCTGCTGTTTGTCGGCTTCCATGGCTTGACGCTGTTCTTCCAAAGCTTTCCAATACTCTTTGGTTTGCTGCGCGGCAGCCTCCTTTGCCTCCATGTCCTCCTTGCTGACGCTCTCCGCGGACTTCTCTGCCGGATGGGGATGGTGAACACTTCCGCACACCGGGCAGGGCGCATCGTCTCTCAACTGAGAAGCAATTTCACCGTAGATTCCGGCATAATAGCGTTTGCGGAAGTCTCCGGCAGTCTTCTCGGCAGCTTCGGACGCTTCAAAAGCCTTCTGTGTCTGTTGTTTTATCCGCGCAAATGCTTCGTTTGCTTTTTTGAAGGCCTTTTCCTGCTTCCTGTAATCGCGCTCCGCAGAGGTTAGCTGTTCACGCAGTTGGTTCAGTATTTGGTAAAAGGGCCGTTTTTCCTCATAGGCTCCGATTTTTGCGTGGAGGGCAGGCACCGGCGAATCGGCCTCATGGGCTTGCAGCGCTTCTTTGGCATCCCGGCATTTTTGCTGCGCCTTCGGCAAAAGCGCGTGCTTTTCCGCTTTGCTTTTCGTGCGGCTGCGATACTCTTTTTCTGCCTTCTCATAATCCGCAACGACTGTGCGAAGCGCTTCTGCCCGCTCGGCTCTTTCATAACGGGTGCGTTTTTCTGCCATTTCAGCTTCCTTGCCCCGCAGAACTGCAAGCCTCTTTTCTGCTGCATGGAGAGGCTTAAAGCGCTCTGCCAGTTCAATATCTGCGTTTAGCTGTTGTTGCTTCTTTGGCGCGTCAAAGGCTGCGTACGCTGCCTCGTTCTCTTTCTTTTCGACCTTCAGTGCTTCAATGCGGCTGCCCAGCTCGGGGATGACGGTTACGTTTTCATCCTCAAGCGCTATCGCGATAGCATATTTCTCATTGTCCAGTGCTGCTTTCCGATCGCTGGCAGAAGCGTAGAAATTCTGCGCGTACTTTTCCCATTTGTCCGCTTCAAAGATCTTTTTCAGAATACTCTCTTTTTCTGCGGAGGATGCTGTCAGGAAGCGTTCAAACTGTCCTTGCGGCAGCAGCACCACCTGGCGGAACTGCTCCTTTGTCAGTCCAATCAATTCCACCGCTTTGGCGGTCAAGTCATTCTGCTTCGGATTTTCAAAAAAGGGGATCAGCACGCCGTTTTCGTCAATTTCCCCGGCAGAATACTCGTCGGACAAATTTTTACGCTTCGGAACCTTACGGCGGATAAACTGATATTTCCTGTTTTGAACGGAGAATGTAAAACACACCTCCGTTGCCACGCTTTTATCCGCCTGGTTGCAGCGCCATTCCTCCAGATCGTTCCTGCCGAATTTATTCTTGCTGTCATCGCCGCTGCTGCCGCCGTAGAGGGCGAAGGTCATGGCATCGAAAATGGTGGTCTTGCCGCTTCCGGTGGGACCCTTAATCAGGAACATCCCTTTCTCAGCCAGCTTCTCAAAGTCAATGCTCTGCCTGTCGGCATAGGGCCCAAAGGCCTGAAGCTCCAATCGCAGTGGTTTCATACCGTACCCTCCTCATACCGGCTGACCGCTTTTTCAAACAGTTCAATGAAATGGGGTTTTGCTTCCTCGCCCAGCTCCTCCCGACAGAAGGATTTGAACACCTCTCTTGGGTCGTTCTCCATCTGTTCCAGCTCTTCTATGGTCAGCGTAATGGTGGTCGCATCACCTTCATACACCTTGCCGCTGACCACCAGCAAATGGGGATAAACAGACCGGAGCTTAGCCAGCAGGTCCAGCCCAATCGCCGTATCGGTGACATGCAGGCGCACATAACCGTTTTTCTCCTCCTCCGTGCAGCGGGGATTGCACAGCTCCTCAAAGGTGCCGGTGAAGGTCTTGCGCGGATGCAGCAGCGGCAGCGGAATGATCTCCGTGGTCATGGTCTCCGTGTCCAAAAGTGTCACGCTCTTTTCCTGCGATTCCTCCTTGCCGAAGGAATAGGGCATGGGCGTGCCGCAATAGCGGATATGCTCGTTCACATTCTGGGGCTTGTGGATATGCCCCAGAGCTACATAGTCAAAGCCTTCAAACACGTCCGCAGATACCTGCGTTGCAAAGCCGATCTCGGCGGCACGGTCACTGGTAGAGGTCTCTGCGTTGGTGATGAAAGCGTGAGCGAGCACAATGTGCTTTTTGTTCGGGGAGAATTGCGCACGCATATGATTGGTCACAACGCGGTAGGCATCGGTCAGACTGCCGATGCAATCTTTTTCCTCCGGATAAAGGCTTTTTACCTTCTCTTCCGTAATCCACGGCAAGAGGAACACCTCCGCATCGTCAAAAACGACCACGCCGGGTTCCCGCCGGGCTGCACCGGAGATGTGCAGTCCTGCTTTTTTCAGAAGACTTCCGCAGCTGGACAAGCGCTCTGCGCTGTCGTGGTTGCCCGCAATGGTCAGCACTTTTTTGTTCAGTTCCCGACAGATTCGATCCATGGCATAATCGTAGAGGCGAATGGCTGCTGCAGAGGCAACGGAGCGGTCATAGACATCTCCCGCCAGCAGCACCGCATCCACCTGCCGCTCCTGAATGATCCGGCAGATTTCATCGATAAAGAAGCGCTGGTCTGCCCCAAGATCGTATTCTCCTTCCGTGGCACCCAAATGCCAGTCAGAGGTATGTAAAAATATCATGATGCGTCATCTCCGTTCTTTCTTTTAAAATACAATGCTTATTTGATACAAGTTGAGAGAACTACCGAAAGCTTCTGCCTCCGGCGGAACCTGTTAACAGCAGGTGCTTGGCTTTTTGCGTATTCTGTTTCGGCATAATGCACCCGCCAAGCGACAAAATGTTTCCTGTTTTTACTATTATATCTTAATTTGCGCGAGAAGTAAATCCGTTTGCTGTCACAAAATTGTGACTTTTGCGGTTCAATGAAAAAAGTTGTGTGGTAGAACAAAACAAGTAGTGACAAAAAGTGG
>JBJFGB010000017.1:0-1606 GCA_051892295.1 Faecousia sp.
GTAAGCATCCGAAATAGGCCGGCTTGTGTATGTCAAAAAAATCTCGCGGTTAGTCGCGAGATTTTTTGTAGTAGTATGGTAGCATTTGGGTGATTTGGTCGGGTGGGGTGTCATCGTGTAGGTTGTCGAGCACGTGGGTTAGCCATTGGTGGGGGTTGAGGCCTACCACGTCGCAGCTTTCTAACAGGGAGTAGAAGATGGCGTTGTCTACGGCTCCGCTGTCGCTTTTGCTGAAGAGGTAGTTTTTGCGTCCCATCACTGAGGGGCGTTGGCTGCGTTCTACCGGATTGTTGTCGATGTGGTAACGGCCGTCGAGGGCGTAGCGGCGCAGGCGGGGCCAGAGTTTGTAGGCGTAGTCGAGGGCTTTGCCCATTGGATCGGATGGGGTGCACTCGGTGTGGACTGCTTCCATCCATTTTTCCATGGCGTCCATAATGGGGATTGCCTTGGCTTGGCGCTCGGCTGCGATTTGCGGGTAGGTGGCGCCTTGTTCTTTTAGGTTGGCTTCAAGGGTGTAGAGTAGTTCGATCCATTTTAGGGCTTGTGCTGCCAGTTTGGGATGTGAGTTTTGGGCGTCGGTGAATTTACGGCGCACGTGGGCCATGCAACCTAATAGGGTCACATTCGCTTGTTGTTCAAAATAATCGTATACTGCGTAGCCGTCGGTCTGTATTGCGCCGCGGAAGTTGCGAAGTTCGGCTCGCGGGATGGTGCCGGCTCGTGAGCCGTTCATATACATGAAGTAGAGTCCGTGGCTTTGCGGTCGGTTGTCGAGGAACTGCCATGCGTATCCTTTTCGGCTTTTACCGGGGCGGTCGGCTATGCGCCAGGGCACTTCGTCGATCTGTAGGTAATCGCCTGATAGTATGTCGCGGCGAAGTGCTTCGTAGATTGGCTCGAGCTTGGATGCTACGGCGTGTATCCAGTTGTTGATGGTGGATGTGGGCAGTTTAACGCCTAAGTCGGCATATTGTTTGACTTGTCGGTACTCCGGCAGGTGGTAGCGGTATTTATCTATTATTATCTGTGCGAGCATATCTGCTGCAACGTGGTTGCCTCCGATTACGGCTTGGGGTGCCGGAGCTTGGTAAATGTGTGGATTCGGAGCGTTTTTGTCTGATTTCTCACGCAATAGAGGGCGCTCGATAACCTCTACCCACATTTCGGAATGTGCGAAGTGAAGGATGCGGCTGATGTCTTTACCGATTACCTCGCATTGGTCGAGGTCAATCCCTTCCGGCAAAATAATAGTAGTGCGCTCTTCAAGGCCGAAGTAGGTGTATTTTTCCGGACGTGTAGCTTTTTTGTTCGATTTTTTGCGACGTTTGCTCGCATCCTCCTCAATGTCCTTGGCGGCTTGATCTATCAAAGCATACTTCTCATCCAGAGCTACATTGAAGAACTCGTCGAAAAGTCCGGGCTGGTTGTCCGGCTCCGGATTTTTCCGCTTGTCGGATTTGGGCCCATAAAGCTGACGCAAAATATATTCAAGCCACATTTTCTGCCGGGCATTCACCGATGACAGTACTTCAACCTTAGCTTGCAGCTTTTCAGCCTCGGCCTTGGCGGATGCAGCCTCGGCCTTAGCAGCTTCAGCCTCGGCCTT
>JBJFGB010000018.1:0-1594 GCA_051892295.1 Faecousia sp.
AAAAATCGGAGTCTACGCCGTAGGGGCGGATAGTATCCGCCCGTGTGCAGGAACTGCCAAGTGCGAACATAAAAGCAACAGGATTGCCACGGCGCAGGCGCCTCGCAATGACACGATAGGCTGTCTTGCTTGTCATTGCGAGGAGCGCAGCGACGTGGCAATCTCAGGGTGTCGATTTGTACGTGGTCGATAGTACCTGCGCGCGGGACATTGAGTTTGCCGTCCCCTACGAGGAGGGAGCGACATCTGTAGGGTGGGGACATGTCCCCGCCGGTGCAGGAACTACCGGCTGTGTACAAATCTGTTCGTCTGCACTGTCTGCCGCTTCGCGGACGGCTGGGACATGTCCCAGCCCTACATTGGCTGGTTCATTTTTCGTAATCTGTCTCACGGGCGAAGCCGCTCCGAAAGCCTGCTCCGCCAAAGAGAGGATCATATGTCGAAGAAGACTTGCGATATTCTATTTATTATAGTATAATGAGAATCAAAAGATGATTGGATTACCGAAAAAATAGGAGGCTTCTTATGCGGCAGCGAATGAAAACACTTTTTTTCGTCCTTCTCGGAAATACTCTGATTGCGTTTTCCATCTGCGCGTTTGTTGTGCCGTATGATTTTATGCTCGGCGGCGTGACGGGCATCGGTCTGATTGTGCAGGAGCTTTTACCCGTGCGCCTGTCGGTCATCGCGGGAATTGCCAATGCGATTCTGTTCGCTTTGGGCTGGGTCTTTTTAGGCAAAAAATTTGCCATGACCTCGCTGCTCTCCACGATTCTCTATCCCGTTATTATGGCAATCTTTGAGGAATTGCCCCTCGGCACGCTGTTTGTGCAGGACAAGCTGATCGGTGCAATCTTCTGTGCTGTCCTCTCCGGACTCGGCATCGGTTTGGTCATTCGCGCGGGCGGCTCGACGGGCGGTATGGACATTCCGCCTTGTATCTTGCAGAAATATTTTGGCATTCCCGTCGGGACCTCACTGATGGTGTTCGATACGGCAACTGTCGGCATTTTGGTCTGCTTCCGCGGAGTGGACGAGCTGCTTTACAGCTTGCTGATTATTGTGCTGATGTCGATTACAATCAACCGCGCCGTTGTGACGGGCGAACAGAAGATTGAGATTATCATCATTTCCCCCGATTATCAGCGGATCCGGCAGGAGGTCTTGGAGAAGATCAACTGCGGCGTGACGATGCTGAACATCGAAACGGGCTATGAGGGGGAGCAGCAAAAGGCGATTCTGAGCGTCGTTTACGCAAAAAAGTATCCCGAGATCCGCGACGCCGCCCTGCGCATCGACAGCAAGGCGTTTATCGTCGCCAACGAGGTCATGAACGTCAACGGCAGGGGATACACCTTTGCGAGAAATGACGGCGCGGGGAGCGGTGAATCGTGAATAGGGCACTCACCCGCAAGGGATATGCCGCATCCGTGAGGCTCCTTTGTCGAAAACCTCTGCGCTAACGACTCGGCGTGCCGACCGCGAAGCGGCAGACGGTACAGACGAACGAGTTTGTATGTATTTGGTAGTTCCTGCACGCGGGCGGATACTATCCGCCCCTACGGCGTAGACTCCGATTTTTCTCGTAGGGGCG
>JBJFGB010000019.1:0-5977 GCA_051892295.1 Faecousia sp.
GTATAGCCGCTGTCACCGTCATCGGTGGTCACCAGCAGGAACTTCTCGGAAACATAGGCACCCGCCCAGTAAAAGCCCGCCCCGGTGTACGTCCACGAAGCCGCTTTGCGCTCTTTGCCCTGCGCCGTGTCCTCATCCGTGACGCTGATGCAGACGAAATTCGCCTGCTTCGTCTCGGAATTCCAAAAGCCGGTGTAAAGATAGCCATCGCGGTAGGTGATGGGGCAGTTCGGCTGTCCGCCCAAAGCGTCCTCATACAGCCACAGGGATTCCAGCGTCTCCGCGTCAAACGCCTGCACCGCGCCGTTAGACAGTCCGATGAAGAGCATCCCCTCCCCATAGGCGGGCGGGGTGATGGAGAAGCTGGAGGCATGATCCATCGGCTTGGCGAGCAGAACCTCTCCGGTCGTTTTGTCCACCTTCATCACCGTGTCGTTGGCATAGGTATAAATCAC
Source organism: Faecousia sp. (assembly GCA_051892295.1). Taxonomy (GTDB): domain Bacteria; phylum Bacillota; class Clostridia; order Oscillospirales; family Oscillospiraceae; genus JAZOXB01. The sequence goes on from JBJFGB010000019.1 coordinate 456, forward strand.
GCCGCCGACGATGATCGGCGATCCGACACCGCCGCCGCTCAAGCCGTCCCCGATTTGGTTCGCCCAGTGGAGCACCGCTGTTTCCGCAGTGAGCGGTGTCCGCGCGGCAGTCGTGCCGTTGTTCTCCCCGTTCCCGCGGAAGCTCGCCCAGTCGCCGCCCTGCAAAAGCTCGCTGCGGGAATTCTCCGCCGCCTTTTCCAGCGTGACGGTAATCGCGTTTTGCACCTGCCCTGCAATGAAAGCCGCCGTCTGCGCCACATAGCCGTAGCAGGTGACCGTATAGGTATAAGCGCCGCCGGTATTCAGAAGATACTTGCCGTTCTCGTCCTGCCAGATTCTCGCGCCGGTAAGGTTGTCCGTCAGAAAAACCACGGCGTCCTTCGGCGTGACTACAATCTCCGTCTCGACGGGCGGCAGCTTCCGCACCGTGACAGTATAGGTCTGCGAGACCGCCCCCTCGCGCGCAAGGTAGACGGAGATTGTCTCCTCCTCCCGCGCAGTATCCAGCGGCAGCGTGACGCTCTGCACCTCGTCCACCGCCAGCGCCGCATAGTCCAGCGTCCGTGTGGTCTCGCCGCAGGTCAGTGTCAGGGTAAACGCGTTGTCATTGCCGCCCGTGGTATTGAAAAGCTTCACCTCCGCCGTAACGGTGTCCAGCGTCTGTCCGACGGAGACGGTATAATCCAAAACCTCTTTGTTGAAGCCCTGCGTTCCCTCCGCCTGCGACAGCGGCAGGGGCTGTCCGTTTGCGGAGAAGGACAGACCGTTGAGCTGCAGGAGCCGCTGCGCCGTCAGAAAATACTCCTGAGAATAGATCACGCCGTTTTGGCTTTTGCCGATTTCCAGCCGCATGGTATTTCCCTCGCCCGAAGCGCCGAGGAAGGTGGTTGTGGATTTATAGACGCCGTCGGTAAGTGCCAGCGTCCGCGCGCCGTAAGCGGGATTCCAGTAGCGGTAATCCGCGTAATTCCCCGTGATTGTGCAGCCCTCCGCCGCCTCGGACAGCGTCGCGAGAATGCCGAAGGCGGTCTGATTGGAGCCGACCTGATACCTATAGGTATGGACAGCCGGTTGAAACGCCGCGTCACTTCCGTAGCTCACGCTTTTGGTCGGGCCCACATGAAGCGCACGCAGCCAGTCGGTGGTATCCGGCGTGGGCGCGTTTACGGTCAGCGCCGCTGCGGCGGTAAACGCGGCGCTTGCGTGATAGTAGATATCCTTCGTCGCCACATAGGTATACTCCGCGCCGGGAATCAGGGCAAACACCGTGGCAGTGCCGCTCTGTGCTTTGGGGGCAATGACGGCTCCGGCTGCGTTTTGTACGGTCACTGCAACCGCCTGCCCGTGCGTCACCGTCACCTCGACGGAGGCGACCTTGGTCACGTTTAAGGTATAGACCGTTTTTTGTCCGTTGACGTGCGAGACCTCCACCGCAATTTGGCAGTTACTTTCGCCAATCGGAAGGGCTGCCGTCTCGCCGGGAATCCCGTTGATGGAAACGGCGGCATCGGCGCACAAGGGCGAGGCAGCAATTTGTAAAGTGTCCGAAACCGTCGTCACTGAATAATCGGTCACGGCAGAATCAAAGGAGAGCGGGAGCTGCGTCCCATCTCCGATCACGGTCAGGGACGCAAGGGTGGGCACTCTGACGATCTCCATCTCGCAGCGCTGATACTGTTCAAAGTCACCGTCCGCTAACCGCGCCTCCAATGCAAAAGCGGCGCCCTCCATGCTGTTTTGCGGAATCAAATCGGAAAGCACGGTCTGCTTGCTCTGCCAAGTGCGCCGGGCGGCATTCGGTGTATCCGCCAGATACACGCCGCAGGCAGCGGTGTCCACGCCCTCCCCCGGCGCAATATAGGGATAGATGTTTCCTGCGGCGCAGTCCGGCACATAATAGATATTTCCCTCGCGCCGCACGGCATTCCACTGCTCGCCGCTTTCCGTGCTCAGCTCCACGCTTGCAATCCATGTGCCGCTCGGAAGACGCGCGGACAGCGTTTGCGCTTCCGTCACAGTGACGCTGCCGCGCACATGGTTGATGCCGCCGTCGGAGAGGTCAAAGGTATAGCTGCCGGGAATCAGCGCAATCTCGGTCGCCTGCGTTACCCGATAGGTGTTGCCGAAGCTCCCCGTGAATACGGCGTTGACGGCCTTGCCCGTCTCGCTGCCCTGGGTCACGGAGAGCCGAAGCGTGACCGTCTCCCCCTTCAGGTAGGCGGCATAGTCCTCCATTGCCTCTTGCAGCGCCGCACGCAGCGTCGCCGCCTCCTGCGCCGTGGCGCCGTAAAGCCCGTCCAGCGCGTTGCGGTAAGCCTCCTGCGCGGCGGGATAATTTCTGACGCCGTTCGTGCTGCCGTTATAGTCCGCCATCAACGTCAACAGGGCAAGATAGCTTTCGGAATACTGCTCCTGCGCGGAGGTGAAGCACACCGCCGTCACCCTGTCGGCAGCCGCATCGAGCTCATAGCCGCCTCCGTCATAGAAAAGGCAGTAATTGTCCGTCACGCCGTCAACGGCAGAGACAAAGCCGCTGTCAATGCCCGCAAAGTGATGTCCGGAGTTTTTCAGCGCCGTGCGCACCGTGTCCCCTGCATTGTAAGAAAGATACATCGGCTCAATCACAACACACTCCTGCGTCACAACCGCCAGCGTGAATTGCCCATCCTGCGCGGCGCCCACTGCCCCTGCCGTTGCCGGCAAGCAGGACAGGAGCATCGCCGCAATCAGGCAGTATGCCAAGATCCGTTTGAAAGCAAAGCGTTTCATCCTATTCCTCCCGCTATAAAATATTGCACCGAACCCACCGCGCGTAGATGCGGCGTATCGGTTTGGTTTTCTTTTTCCATACGGAGCAAACCGTCTCCATGATGCGCAGCGCCCGTTTTCTATGGTTCTCACCCACCGGATGGTCGCTGAAGCAAAGCTCCGCGGCAAACGCCAGCGCTTCCGCAACAAGCGCCGTATCCTCCAAGCCCAGCAGCGCCGCGATCTCCTCCACCCGCTGCGTCAGCGGCACATTCCGTTCGGGAAGTCCGAGACTTTGCAGCAGCGTGTGCGTATAGCCCAGACAGTCCACGCTTGCCGCCCGCGCCTCGCCTGCGGAAAAGCGCCGTATCCGCTTTTTCAGCCCTCTGCGCAGCGCAAGCGCCCGCAGCAGAAGGAGCAGAAGCACAAAACCCAACATACCTAAAAGGCTCCACAGCAGCGGCAGCCTCCAAGCCGCGCCGCTTTTCTCCCACGCCTGCTGCTGCATCGAAATCTCCTGCCGCCCGGTTTGCTGCTCCTGCGAATTGTTTTTCGGCAGCTCTGCGCCGCCCTGTGTGCTTCCGTCCGGCGGCAGCTCATAAACAATTTCGTTTTTATGGTTTGGCGTCGTGTCAAAGGGAATCCAGCCCACGCCGTCTAAATAGAGTTCCGTCCACGCGTGGGCGTTCTCCTGGGTCAGCACAACGGCAGCGCCCTCCTCCAAGCCCTCCGCCTCCGCGCCCGAGAGCAGATAGCCCTCCGCATAGCGGGCGGGAACGCCGCAGCAGCGCAGCAAAAGCGTGGCAAGCGTGGCATACTGGACGCTGTAGCCGCGCGGGTTGACCGTCAACAGATACTCCAAATAGGGCATATCGCCCTGTGCCGTCACGGTGCTCTCGTCATAGGTCAGGGTCTGTTCCACCCAGAAAAGCACCTGCGCCCGCGCCTGCGCCGTCGTCATTGCCTCCGTCGGGAGGGGAAACTGCGCGGCGAGCAGGTCGTAAGCAGCTTCCGGGACGGTCAGATATTGCGTATACACCCAGTCGCGGTAAGCCGCCTCTGCGTCAATATAGGTCTGCTCGCCCTCCCCTTCGGCAAGCCGCGCCTGCACCAAATAGCTGTCTGCCACAGCAAACAGCGTGCCTTCCGTTGCTTCGCCTGTCCCACAGCCCTCTGTCAACAGGGCGCGTGGCTCCAACGTGGAAAGCTCCGCTCCATAGGGTACATAAGCATAAGCCCTGCACGCGCCCAGCGGACGAAGGGCAAATCGGTTTTCGGAGATATTTTGCAAAGCAGCCTCCGCCGCACCCCGCTGGGAGGCGGAAAAGAAGCCGTTTTTCTGCAAGGCATAAAGCAGCTCCGCCTCTTTCGCAATGGCAGCTTTCTCCGTCTCGCGCCAGCCCTGCGCCGTATAGACGCCGCCGACATAGCCGCGCAGATATGCCGCGCTCCACGCCTCCATTTGCAATTCCAGCGCCGCCTCCTGTGAATGCTCGAAGGCGCCCAAATTTTGCAGCTTGCCCTCCGGCATGGGATTCTCCGCAGCTTCGTAGCGCGCACGGTGCAGCAGCGCGGTCAGCCGTTGCCCCGCGTCGGTTTGCTGCACCGCTCCGTCAAGGGCGGCAAAGGGCGCGGCAGCAAGGGCGAGAATCAGCAGCGCCGCAAGCATCGGCTTTCCGCCGCCGGAGGCGCGGTGAACGAGGAGTAAAAGCGTCCCCGCCACATACAGTGCCAGCCACAGGCTCCCATCCGAAATGCCGCACAGGGCAAGTACGAGAACCGCCAATGCGCAAAGAAACTGCGGGATACCTCGCAGCATGCGCACGGCTGCCGCAGTCAGTCCCCCAAGCAAAACGGAGAGAATTGCCGCCGTCAGACCGTTATACGCCGCGTTCTCATAAGGCGGATAATAGTATCCGGTTTTTTCGGTCAGCAGCGCGCGGATGCCGTTGCCGAGGGCGGCGATGCCCTCCGCGAGCGCCGTTTTGCACAGAAAGCAGAGCAGCACACCTGCCGCGCATACGGTAAGCAGCGCCGCACGCTGCCATCGGCTCTCCCAGGAAAAGCAGGTCATCAGCACCACCGCCCACAGTCCCAAAAGCAGCCACACCCCTTCCATGGGGCAGGCCCTTTGCCCCATGCCCCAAAGCCCAAGGAAAATTGGAACGGTTGCAAGGAGGAGAGAAAGCCGTTCCTTCCAAGGCTCCTCCGTGCGGCTTTTCCGCTTGGTCATCCGCAGCGTGTTTTTATCTGATCTCAACGGATTCTCAACTCCAGCTCAAAATTCGCAGCATCTGTGCTGCCGTCTCCGGTGTAAAGCACCCCGCCCCGTCACCACAGAGCAAAACCTTGCAGGGCGCTGCCTGCGCAAATTCCTCCTCCGGCTCCTGCGTGCCGAGGAAAATGCTCCGCCCGGCGGCGGGAATGCCGCAGGTGTGCAGATATAGGCCGCTCCCGCTCTCCCCCGCTGCCGTGCGGGATTTTAAAAGCGCGGCGACCGCCTCAGGCAGCTCCTCCGCCGCATTCACGGTTCGCGTCTGTATCGTCTCCTCGTTCCAACAGAGGCGGAACGGAATGCCCTGCTCCGTCAGCGCCTGCGCGACGGATGCCGCCGCCTCCATGATTGCGTCCGCCTGCGCAGGCGTTACATTCTCCCACGTCCGATCCACAAACAGCAGCAGAGACTGATCCACAGGGCAGGCAGCCTCCCGCACCACGGGATGCCCCCGTTTGGACGAGAGCTTCCAGTGAATTTGACTGAGGCTGTCTCCCGC
>JBJFGB010000020.1:0-1562 GCA_051892295.1 Faecousia sp.
AGGTCGTCTGCAGGCGCTGATGGAGCTTGGTGATCTCGGTACGCATCTGAACGCGGAGCTTGGCGTCCAGGTTGGACAGCGGCTCGTCGAAGAGGAAGACCTTCGGGTCACGGACGATGGCGCGGCCCAGCGCGACGCGCTGACGCTGACCACCGGACAGAGCCTTCGGCTTGCGGTTGAGGTACGGCTCGATGGACAGGATCTTCGCAGCCTCGCGAACCAGCTTGTCGATCTCGTCCTTCGGCTTCTTGCGCAGCTTGAGGCCGAACGCCATGTTGTCATACACGGTCATGTGCGGATAGAGCGCGTAGTTCTGGAACACCATCGCGATGTCGCGATCCTTCGGCGCGACGTCGTTGACGAGGCGGTCGCCGATGTAGAGCTCGCCCTCGGAAATCTCTTCCAGACCGGCGACCATGCGCAGGGTGGTGGACTTGCCGCAGCCGGACGGGCCGACCAGAACGATGAACTCCTTGTCTTCGATGTCGAGGCAGAAGTCAGAAACAGCAGTGACGTTGCCAGAGTAGATCTTGTAGATGTGATTCAGCTTAAGGCCTGCCATTGAAATATCCCCCTTCAGTTCTTCAAAGTGACTGTACGCCGTACTTTCGTCCTGCGGCGCTTCGTTGAGATTATTATACGGAATTCCTGCAGGTTTTGCAATTGAATAATTTCACAAAAAACTTGCGAGAATTCCCCCGCTCAACCTGTTTTATTCATTTGTCTTACCATCATATTTATCTGATTTTTCTTGTTTTAACGATTTATCTTTTTATATCTCTCATTATCTCCTTATATCTCATATTTTCTCCTTATTTGTTCACTCTGTTTACATGCAAACATTTGTAACATTCAGGTTTGTCATAGGAATTCCGGTTTTGTGGAATCGTTTCCGAAACAGTTTCGACACGATTCTGCCAAATGTAACCCCTTTTCTTGCCGCATCCCGGACTCAATCCTGCATTTTTTTGTCAGCTTTTCCCGTGTCCATTTTCGCGCTTTGTTTCCTTAAGCTTTATCGCAATAAAGGATATTGTGCAATTCGCACATATACAATATTTTATAGCCCCCATAAAAAGAATGACCCTATATATAGAAAAAACAGCATGATTTCTCATGCTGTCATCGTTTTTAATCTATATATCGGTGTTTTCACTTGCCCTCGACGCGGATTACGCTGCCTGTGCAGACCTTTTCATCGTCCAATTCGCCCAAAGCGCTGCGCACCGCGCGTTCGGAGGCCTCATGGGTCAGGAAAATCAGCTGCACATAGCCGTTCTCATCCGCCTCGCCCTTCTGCACCATGGACGCGATGCTCACGCCGTGCTGGGCAAGCTTGCCGGAAACCAGCGAGAGCACGCCCGGCTGATCCTTGGCCAGCAGGCGCACGAAGTACACGCACGACCAGTCGTCCGCCATCTCGCACGGTTCGTCGCTCACCGCAGGCAGCAGGTGCTGCTTGGCGCGCGCCGCCTTGATAAGGTCCGACACGAGCGCGCTGGCTGTGGGCATATCGCCCGCGCCGCGGCCATAGAACATCATCTCGCCGCAGGCATGGCCGT
>JBJFGB010000021.1:0-5908 GCA_051892295.1 Faecousia sp.
AATTATTCGTGAGCGTTTCGCTTCTAAGTGGCTCACTTTTATATTAGCGTTTACAATAGAAAAGTTTTGCGTAATTGGTTCAGATTCAATTCAGAAGTTCAGTAATAAAACCATCGCCCGAAGGGCATAAATGCCGTTCTACTGGGTTACTGCTTTTTTCAGTGAAATAAATCCCTTGAGATGTCCTTCAGGCGTGAAATATGGCTAACGCCATGTGAAATGCCTGCGGGCGTGAGGGATTTATTTTATTTCACTTTCCGCGTAAGCGGAAAATTTCACAATGACCGAAGGTCATTATTTCACATCCGAAGGATATTTCACTTCACATTCCGTCTTTTCTGCTGTATAATCAGATGGGAAAGGCGGCTTTTTTATGTCTGCAACATGTTGTGAAGGAGAGAAACGGCAAAATGACAGAGACGATCACCGAAGCTTTATTCTCCATGCAGGATCAGGAATACAGGCAGTTTCAATGCAGGCTGATGCCGACGGTCGCACCGGAGACGGTCATCGGGGTGCGGACACCGGAGCTGCGTGCGCTTGCGAAAAAGCGAAAGGGTGACCCGCGCGCGGAGGCGTTTTTGTCGGAGCTGCCGCACCGCTATTATGAGGAAAACAATCTGCACGCGTTTTTGATTGAACAGATTGCGGACTATGACGCGTGCATCCGCGCATTGGAGCGTTTTCTCCCCTTTGTGGACAACTGGGCGACCTGCGATATGCTGCGCCCGAAATGCTTCAAGCGGCATTTGGAGGAGCTGCTGCAGCAAATTGAGGTGTGGCTTGCCGCAGAGCATCCCTTTACCGTTCGGTTCGGAATCGAAATGCTGATGACCTATTATTTAGACGAGGCGTTTGCTCCGCGCTATTTGGAGCTGGTAGCAGGGGTGCGGCGCGAAGAATATTATGTCAACATGATGTGCGCGTGGTACTTTGCCACCGCTTTGGCAAAGCAGTGGGACAGCGTGATTGGCTATCTCGAAGAAAACCGCCTGCCGCTGTGGGTGCATAACAAGACCATCCAAAAGGCAGTCGAGAGCTACCGCATTGATAACGAGCGAAAGGAATATTTACGGAGTTTGAAAAGGACGGAACGGAAGAGGGTGAGGCAATGAGAGACGAAATTCTGCAAACGCTTGCCATGCTGGAACACGAGGAGCATATCCGGATCCTCCATGCCGCGGAATCCGGCAGCCGTGCATGGGGCTTCCCCTCGCCGGACAGTGATTACGATGTGCGCTTTATCTATGTGAGAAGACCTGCGGATTACCTCAGGTTGGAGAAAACGCGGGATGTAATCGAAATGCCGATCAATGATTTGCTGGATATCAACGGTTGGGATCTGAACAAGACGCTTCGACTGCTCCATAGCGCAAATCCCACCCTGTTTGAGTGGCTGTCCTCGCCTGTGGTATATCGAAAGACGCATTTCATAGAGCAGATTAAGCCTCTGTTAGAGGATTTCTTTTCTGCAAAGAACGGTTTGCATCATTATCTGAGCATGGCGGAGGGGAACTATCGGGAATATCTGAAAGGGGACATGGTGCGCGCAAAGAAATACTTTTATGTTCTGCGTCCGATTCTCGCCTGCAAATGGATTTTGCGGCACCGCTCCGCGCCGCCGATGCGTTTCACTCAACTCATGGAAAGCGAATTGGACGAGGCGCTGAAGCCTGCCGTCGAGCGATTGCTTGCGCTGAAAATGAATACGCCGGAGGTCAAGGAGATTCCGCGCGTGGACGAGATCAATCGTTATTTAGACCGCAGCATTGACGAGGTACACGCTGCGATTTCTGCGCTGCCGGACGAGAAACAGACAAGCTGGGAACCGCTTGACAAGCTGTTTCTGCAGGTGCTCGCGGAATGGAACGAGACAGCGTAAAACGAACCGCGCGCCGACCGTGGTAGGCCCTGCAATCGTGATTGCATCTCTCGTAGGGGACGGCGTCCTCGACGTCCCGCCGATGTAGGAATTACCGAGTGCGTACAGATTTGGAAGCATGAGATTGCCACGTCGCTGCGCTCCTCGCAATGACGGGTGGGGTGCCTTCTTATGTCATTATGAGGCGCTTGCGCCGTGGCAACCTTATGGAGGAACTATGGAGTGGGTACGGGCTTGTTTGCTTGTTCTGTCTGCCGCTTACGCGGTCTTAGGGGACATGTCCCCGCCCTACAGAGGGTGTTTCGTTTCTATGGGGTGCAAGCGTGTGTTGTTGCTGCCTGCCATGGATTGCCACGTCGCTGCGCTCCTCGCAATGACAGAAGGGGTACCCTTTTATGTCATTGCGAGGAGCGCAGCGACGTGGCAATCTCGTGTAGGAACTACGGAGAGCGTACAGGCTTGTTTGCTTGTTCTGTCTGCCGCTTACGCGGTCTTAGGGGACATGTCCCCGCCCTACAGAGGTTGTGCGATACATGAAAAGGGAGGAACTGACGAGCAGTTCCTCCTTATTTTTTTATTCGGTGATAATGCGGCAGCCTGCCCAGAAGTGGCTGTTGTAATAGCCGCTCCAAAGCGTGTCGATCACGACGCCGCGGGTCGGGTTGGAAGCGTGGATGAAATAGCCGTTACCCAAATACAGACCGACGTGGGTGATGCTGCGGAAGCTGCTGTTGGAAGAATTACAATTGCTGTAGCTGCTGAAGAATACAAGGTCGCCCGGCAGCAGGTCGTCCATATCCACATGCATTCCGTCCTTGTACTGCTCCTGCGCGCCGCGAGAGAAGGAATAGCCGAAGTGCTTATAGACATACAGCACGAAGCCGGAGCAGTCAAAGCTGTTCGGACCGTTGCCGCCGTAAACATAGGGATAGCCCTCGAAGCTTTTGGCGAACGCGAGAAGATCGTCAATCACACTCGGCTGCTCGGCGGGATCTTCGCCGTTGGGATGGTCGTTCTTCCATGCGACGGTGTATTTATAGCAGCGCAGGAAAACGGCAATCGCCTCCTGAATGGCGGTGCTGTCCTGCGGGTTCAGATTTTTGCCGTCGCCGCGCACCGCGCCGATGTAGACCATCAGACGGGCGGGTGCCTGCGCCCAGCTTGCGACCCGACTGCCGTCATTGAATTTGCTGAGTGTGACGGCGCGGGAGTCGTCGCGCGGATAGCCGAGGACGCTCATGAAATTCGCCATAATCTTAAAGAACTGCTCTCTTGTGAGCGTTGCGTTCGGGGCGAAGGTTCCGTCCCCCATGCCGCCGACAATGCCTAACTCGTAAGCGGCGTTGACAGCCGGATCGTTCGAGTCGGTAAAGTAGCCGCTGCCCTTCGCACTGTAGTTTGCGTCCATTGCCTTATTATAGGCGAGCACCGCGATTGCGCACATCTGCGCGCGGGTGATGGGCTTGCTCATATCGCAGTTGTCGAGACAGGAGGGGATCATGCCCTTTTCCTGCATCTCCTGCACCTCGCGAATCGCCCAAGTGCTGATGCCGGAGTAGCCCTGCGACTGAATGGCGATGTTCTTTGTCTCCTCGCTCTGCTGATTGATCCAATCGCACATATACAGATAAGCGCGGAAGAACATCAGAATCGCCTCTTCGGCGGAGGTGTTGTCCTTTGGGTTCAGTGTTGTGCCGGAGCCCTGCACCACGCCGATGGAAACCATGGCACGCGTTGCGTCGAGGGCATAGTCACTGATTGCACCGACATCCGTAAAGCGGCTCAGAGAGTCCGGCGTGATGGTATTGGGATTCCAATAGGCGGTTGCCATCAGATTATAGGTGATTTTGAAGAAATCCTGACGGGTGAGGGGATCATTCGGATGGAAGGTGCCGTCGCCGTAGCCGCCGACGATGCCCTGTTCATAGGCATAGTTAATGGCGGGGTCGGAGGTGTCGGTGAAGTTCTTCGTAGAGTCGGGGCCGACATCGGGGGTTCCCATGAGCTGGTTATAGACCAAAACTGCCATCTGGCACATCTGACCGCGGGTGATGTTCTTTCCCATATCGGCATTTTTGAGGCTGTCGGGCAGGAAACCAAGCCCGTACATCGAATCGACAGCCTCCTGCGCCCATGAACTGACGTTATGATATGCCGACACGGCGGGAATGCAGGAAATCAGCAGTGCAATACAGACAAGCAGACAGAGTAAGCGTTTTTTCATTCCAATTCCGTTCCTTTCTATCTCATTTTCATACCTGTCATTCGATTGGGAGGGAAAGCTCCAAACCGACCGGGCAATGGTCCGAACCGAAAATGTCGCAGTAAATGGGGGCATCAACAATCTTTTCGCGCAGACGGTTTGAGACGAGGAAGTAGTCGATACGCCATCCCGCGTTGTTGGCGCGGGCGTTGTAGCGGTAGCTCCACCATGAATAAATGCCTGTCGCGTCGGGATGCAGCGCGCGGAAGGTGTCGGTAAAGCCTGCCGCGAGCAGGTCGGTAAACTTGCCGCGCTCCTCGTCGGAGAAGCCGGCGTTGCCGCGATTGGATTTCGGATTTTTCAGGTCAATCTCCTGATGCGCGACGTTCAGGTCGCCGCAGACGATGACCGGCTTTTTCGCGTCGAGGCTTTGCAGATAGGCGCGGAAGGCATCCTCCCACTGCATCCGGTGGTCAAGACGCTTTAACCCGTCCTGCGCGTTCGGCGTGTAGCAGGTGAGCAGGTAAAAATTCGGGTATTCCAGCGTGATTAGGCGCCCTTCGTGATCCAGCTCCTCCACGCCGACCCCGTAGGCGACGGAAAGCGGCTTGTGCTTTGCAAAGATCGCCGTGCCGGAGTAGCCCTTTTTCTCCGCCGAATACCAGAATTGTTCGTAGCCGTCAAGGTCAATTGTGACTTGGTGCGGCTGCGCCTTTGTCTCCTGCAAGCAGAAAAAATCCGCGTCCAGCGCAGCGAAGGTTTCTAAAAAGCCTTTGTCCAAACAGGCACGGATGCCGTTGACATTCCATGAAATCAGTTTCATTCCATTGCTCCTTTGTGTACTGCCTATATAGTAACAAATAATGACAAAGATTACAACCCCTCGAAGAAAAATATGTCGAGAAAAAATTCCGCAATAAATAGAACTTGCTACGCCGCTTCTTGCCTGATATAATAAACTAAGAATACAGGGAGGCTACAGCATAAGACTTTATCATATGATTGGCGGCATAAATGGTGTCGGAAAGAGTAGCTTTGAAAGGCAACCGTAGCGATTTGGGGTGTATCATTGATGAGAATACAATGCCTGCCGATTTGGCGCCTATGAAGATTCGAGAGTGCTTGCAGCGGGGCGTGTCTTTTACGCAGGAAACAACCCTTTCCGATTATCAAACGGAGCAGACAGCGAAACAGGCGCGGGAGGCTGGCTATTATGTGCGCCTTTATTATATTGCGCTGGATACCGCACAGGAAAGCCTCGCACGCATTGAAAACTGCGTGAAGCGTGGAGGGCATGACATTGACCGTGTAGATGTTCTGCGTCGTTTTTCTGGGCGCTGGGAGGCGGTCACGAAGGTGCTTCCTTACTGCGATGAAGCGGAGTTCTACGACAACGACAACGGCTTTGTGAAGGTGGCGGAATATCGGAACGGGGAGCTTCTGCCCATCGGGGAGCGATGCCCTGATTGGCTGAAGGAGCTGCAAGCTTATTTGCGCGGGAATGTGCTGAAATGAAACAGACAGGGAGCCACCTATCGATGCGGCGGCTCCCTGCTTTTGGCAGATGCAGCGCTGCGGCAATCCGACAGCTTCGGATTTTTTCGCTTGACATTTCGGTATCAGCGTTGTATGATGGAGATGGTTAGGGGGTGACGGCAGCCCGTAGTCATGCTCCTTTACCCCGTGAGAGCTGACGTGGCCGGCTCTCATTTTTTGTGTGGAAAGCTTTTTTGATTGACATTTCGGTGTTGGCGTTGTATGATGGACTTGGTTAGGGGACTGTAGCAGCTCGGAGCCCGTTCCTTTACCCCGTGAGAGTCGCC
>JBJFGB010000022.1:0-5886 GCA_051892295.1 Faecousia sp.
TAGGGCGGTTTCGCCCTACTTTTTTTGTTTGCCAATTATTATTTTACACTAAGCAAAAACTCCCAACCACAAAAAAGCTGCCAAGGAAACCGTTTCCTTGACATCTCTCCTGTAGACTTGGGACATGTCCCCTAAGACCGCGAAGCGGCAGACAGTACGGGCAAGCAAACTTGTACGCACTCGGTAGTTCCTGCACCGGCGGGGACATGTCCCCGCCCTACAGGGAGTTTCATGACAATGACAGAGAGGAGTTTGTTCGCACTTGGCAGTTCCTGCACAAAATCAAGTCGCAAAGCCCGCGTACTGGGTCATATACAGCTCATAATATTTGCCTTGCCGCGCCAGCAGCTCGTCATGGCTGCCGCTTTCCACGATCCTGCCCTTTTCCATCACCACAATCCTATCCGCGTCGCGGATGGTGCTGAGGCGGTGGGCGATGACGATGCCGGTGCGGTTCTGCATGATGCGCTGCATGGCAATTTGAATCGCTTTTTCCGTCCGCGTGTCCACATTGGAGGTCGCCTCATCCAGAATCAAAATATCCGGGTCCGCCACAAACGCCCGTGCGATTGCCAAAAGCTGCCGCTGTCCCTGACTGAGATTCGCGCCCGCGCCGGTAAGCATGGTATCCAAACCCTCCGGGAGCAGGTCGATCAGTTCCCGGCAGCGGCTCATATCCACCGCCCGCTCCAGCTGCTCCGGCGTGGCAGCTTCGTTGGCATATTTCAGATTGTTTCGCACCGTGTCGGAAAACAGCACCGTATCCTGCAAGACGATTGCCACACTCTTTCGCAGCGCTGCTCTGGACAGCTCTGCGATATTCTGATCGCCGATGCGGATTTCCCCGCTTTCGATGTCATAAAACCGCATCAGCAGATTTACAATCGTCGTCTTTCCGCTGCCGGTGGCGCCGACCAGTGCCACCTTCGTTCCGGCGGGAATCGTTAAACAAAAGTCCTGAATGGTCGGATGCTCCGGCACATAGGAGAAATTCACATGCTCGAAGTGCACCGACGCGTCTCCGTCTCTGCCCACGGCATCGCCCTCCATATCCTCGCCGCTCTCGTCGAGGACGGCGAACACGCGCTCTGCGCCGGCAATCGCGGTTTGCAGTTGTCCGTAAATTTGCGCGATCTCATTGATTGGGCGGCTGAACTGCTTTGCGTAAACGATGAAGGCGGAAATAATGCCGACGGAGATCAAGCCGTTCGCGGCAAAATAACCGCCGAACGCCGCAATGATCACAAACCCGATATTGCCGATGCAGTTCATAATCGGCCCCATGACACCGCTGAAAATATCCGTGCGGATGCCTGCCTTGGTCAGCTCGTCCGCCGTTTGGCAGAATTCCTCCACGGTGGCGTCCTGATGATTGTAGGCGACCACCGTGCGGTAGCCGGAGATCATCTCCTCCACGGTGCCGTTCAGTCTGCCCAGCAGCATCTGCCGTTTTCTGGAATACTTACGCACATTTTTTGAGAGGATTTTGGTGGCAAGCAGGGTCAAAATCACCGTTGCGCAGCTCAAAAGCGCCAGCTGCCAGCAGTAGTACAGCATGATTGCCACGGTGCCGAGAATCGTCAGCGCACCGGAAAACAGGGACGGCAGCGACTGCGAGACCGTCGTGGAGATATTCTCGATATCGTTGGTCATACGGCTCATGACATCGCCGTGGGAATGGGTGTCCATGTATCCCACGGGCAAGTCTATCATCTTGCCGAACAGCTCCTGCCGCATCCGCCGGACGATTCGCTGGCTGAGCTTGGCGCTCAGAAGTCCCTGAAACAGCTGACTGCCGGCGTAAAGCAAATAAACCGCCAGCATCAGCAGCAGGGTTTGCAGCAGCGGCGCCGTTCTTGTCCCCGCGATAATATCGACGGCTTTGCTTTGCAAGGAGGGCGCGTAGATGCCGCAGAGCGTGCCGAAGACAACAACGGTCAACAGGGCAGCAACCTGCTTTTTCTCCTTCGCGAAATAGGTGAGAATTCGTTTCAGCGTCCCGCCGATGTTCTCGGCATATTCCACCGCGGCAAATCTTGCGTTGCGGTTCATGCCCGGAATATTCCGTTCCGCCAATTTGTTCTCATCCGCCATGCTGCTCCTCCTCTCCCATCTGCGAGTCATAAATATCCCGATAGGTCTTGCATTCCTGCAGCAGCGCCTCATGGGTGCCGCAGGCTTCCACGCCGCCCTCCGACAGTACGACAATCCGATCCGCTCGACGCACGGACGAGATGCGCTGGGCAACGATGATCTTCGTCCCGTCCGGATTGGCATCGTGCAGCGCGCGGTATACCTCCGCCTCGGTTTTCAGATCCAGCGCGCCGGTGGAATCGTCAAAAATCAGGATCTCCGCCTCTTTTAAGACCGCCCGCGCAACGGAGATGCGCTGCTTCTGCCCGCCGGACAGACTCATGCCCCGTTCCGCCACCATGGTTTGATAGCCCTCCGGCGCAGACCGGATGAAGCCGTCCGCCTGCGCGACCTTCGCCGCCTGCACGATTTCCTCCTCCGAGGCATCGGGTCGTCCCCATGCGATATTCTCCCGGAGCGAAACGCTGAACAGCTCGCTTTTCTGCGCGGCAACGGCGATTTTCTCCCGCAGCGCCCTTCGGTCATACGTCCGCACATCCACGCCGTCTACCAAGACCGCGCCCTCGGTCGCATCATAAAACCGCGGAATCAGGTTCACCAGCGAGGTCTTTCCGCAGCCGGTGGCGCCCATAATCGCGACCGTCTCGCCGGGGCGGATCGTCAGATTGATATGTTTCAGCACGGGTCGGCTGCTGCCGGGATAGGCAAAGGACACATCCCGGAACTCGACCTGTCCGTGCAGCTCCGTCTTGCCGTCAAAGCCGCCCTTCTCCGCTTCGGTCTCGCTGTGCAGCACTTCCTTGACGCGCTTCCAGGAAGCCGTGCCGCGGGAGATATTCTGAAAGAGCATGGTCAGCCCCATAATCCCGTTCAAAAGCTGGGTGGTATAGGTGATTGCCGCCATGATGTTGCCCGGTGTTGTCGTTCCCGCGCCCACCTGATAGGAGCCCGCCAGCAGGATCAGGGTCACCACCGCGTACATCAGGGCATTGATCGCGGGATTCATCAGCGCGAAAATCGCCAGCACCCGAAGCTGTGTTTTAATCAGCGCGTCATTCGCCTTGCCAAAGCGTACCTTCTCATAAACTTCACGCACGCACGCCTTGATGATGCGGATGCCGGACACATCCTCCTGCATAATGGCGTTGATTTTGTCCAGCTGCGCCTGTAATTTGTAAAACAGCGGATTGGCTTTCAACAGGCAGAATGCCAAGGTTCCGACAATCAAGGGAAACGCGCAAAGGGCGATCAAGCCGAATTGCGTGTTCAGCCGGAATAGGAAGAAGATACTGCCGAACATCAGCATGGAGGTGCGGATCATCCCTCGCACGAACTGAGACACAAGGTTTTGCACCTGCGTAATATCGTTGGTCACGCGCGTCACGAGGGAGCCTGTGCCGTACCGCTCCACCTGCGGGAAGGAAAACGCCATGATTTTAGAAAAGGCGTCCTTTCGCATATCGTTGCCCACATTTTGCCCTGCCATGTGGACAAACACATTGTTCAGACTGCCGCACAAGCCGCCGAAGAGCACCAGACAGATCATCTGCAAGCCTAACCGGAGGATCAGCTGCAAATCGGCAGCGCCGCCGCTATGGACGCCCAATACGCCGTCGTCCACAATGCTGCTCATAATTTCCGGCTGCAAAAGATCCATCAGCACCTCGCAGACCATAAACGCCGCAGCAAGGAACGCAAAGGGCAGATATCGTTTCAGATACTTCCACACGCAGCTTACACCCTCCCATCCGAGTCTGTTGCTTCTCTGCCGCGCAGACACGGACACTGCCGCCGCTGCGCCAAGCCGTCCTTTTCCGGCTCTTGCCGATAGCGAATGTCCCAATCCCGATTGACCTTTTCCAGCAGCGCAAGCAGCTCCGCCTTTTCCCCTTCGGAAAGGCAGGAAAACATCTGTTCATGCCGTCTCTCCCGCCGCAAAGCGGCTTGGGTCGCCTGCTTCGTGCCCTCTTCGGTCAGCATAACATCGGCAGTTCTGCGATCCTCCGCGCCGGGCACACGCACCAGCAGTCCCGTGTGCTCCAGCTTTGCAATCACCTCGCTGGCAGACCCCGGCTGAATGCCGAGCCGCTGCGTCAATTCCCGCTGCGTGATCCGTCCCGTCTGCAAAAGCACCATCAAAACCTGTTTCTGACTTCCTTTTCCCTCATAGAGCGACCGCATGGTATGGCTGATATCCCGCAGATTGAGAATCAGTTTTTGATTGACATCCGCCGTTAAATACCGCTCCCCGCACTGCCCTGCACCGTCTTTTCCCAAAGATAATACCCCCTTCGCAGTTTTCATTAGGTACCTTGACAATTATAGCACAAAGCATTCATTTGTCAAGGTACCTTGATAATATTCCAAAAAGCTGTCACGGGGACGGGTTCCTTGACACATTTTATATCGGAGTTGTTATACCGGGGAAGTCGGCATGTCATTTCCCCTCTCCCTCGTTTTTTCCTATAGACAAGCTCGGCAGACTGCGGTAAAATATCCCTGTCGGAGCTTCCCAATCATACATAGCGAAAGGATTTGACAGAGCGATGCATACCGAAACATTTGTATTTGACGGACACGAAGGATTCCCGCTTCCTGCCGTAATATGGTCGCCGGAGAGCGAACCAAACTGCATTTTACAGATCACACATGGAATGACGGAGCATATCGGGCGCTACGCGGCTCTGGCGCAGGAGCTGACCGCGCAGGGTATTGTCGTTGCCGGCTTTGATCTCAGAGGTCATGGCAGAAACACCGGTGATCCGGAGGTCGCCTCCTTCGGTGAGGGCGGCTGGGAGGCATCGCTGGAGGATATGCACCTGTACTTTCAGGTTTTGGCGGAGCGCTTTTCTAAGCTGCCCCATATTATGCTTGGCTTCTCCCTTGGCTCCTTTCTCCTGCGGGAATACCTCGGGCGTTATCCCGACGGCGTGAGCGCCGCCGCCATTTTGGGAACGGGTTATCAGCCGGGCGCGGTGCTCACCGTGATGATGTCAATCGTTAAGGGGCAGATCAAAAAAGCGGGCTTCGACAACACCACCGATTTGGTAAAGCAGCTCTCCTTCGGCAACTACAACCGGCAATTCCGGCCAAACCGCACCATTGCCGACTGGCTCTGCGCGGACGAGACGCAGCTCGACGCCTATCTTGCCGATTCGCTGTGCCGCAAGAATATCTCCGCCGGTCTGTTTTGGCAGCTAATGGGCTCCATGAAGCGCACCGGACGCAGGGATGTCTATCGCGGCTGGAACAGGGAAATGCCGATTCTGCTCCTCTCCGGACAGGAGGATCCCGTGGGCGAACGCGGCAAAGGCGTTCAGACCGTCAAGCAGCGCATGGAAAAGGCAGGTCTCCGCAATGTCACCCTGCAGCTAATCCCCAACGCCCGCCACGACCTCCTGCACGAAGCCTCCGACGGCGCCGCCGCAAGAACGCTGCTGATCGACTGGCTCAGAAGCGTCCAAGCATGACCTTCGCCTGCAATCGGCGCTTACGAGGTGCCGCAAAAGCAACAAAAACCGCTTTCTCAAATCGGCAAAAGGCTGCCATGATTTTGAGAAAAGCGGTTTTTGCATTCTATTCGGTTTTGTCAAAGTCCTCTACATGTCAAGGAACCCGTCCCCTTGACACGGTTCCTTTACCCACCAGCCTCGGCCGTCTTGAAATCCGTTCCGCTCCATAAACGGAGCCAGAACCTTAATCTGTGCGCGCTCCGGGATGCTGACGCCTTCACTGCGTGTAAATGTCAATGAAAAAGTGAGCCAGGCGCTCATGAATTTTTGAGCCACCAAC
>JBJFGB010000023.1:0-24723 GCA_051892295.1 Faecousia sp.
CAGTCCCAATGTGGCCGTTCAACCTCTCAGTCCGGCTACTGATCGTCGACTTGGTGGGCCGTTACCTCACCAACTATCTAATCAGACGCGAGGCCATCTTTCAGCACATAAAGCTTTGGTCATTCAGAGATGCCTCTAAATGACATTATGCGGTATTAGCAGTCGTTTCCAACTGTTGTCCCCCACTGAAAGGCAGGTTCCTCACGCGTTACTCACCCGTCCGCCACTAAGTCATCCCGTCCGTTTGACCGAAGTCGCCCTTTCAGGAGCTTCGTTCGACTTGCATGTGTTAGGCACGCCGCCAGCGTTCGTCCTGAGCCAGGATCAAACTCTCTATGAATGGTATCTTAATGGCTCCGTAGAACCAATAAAATCAATTCACAAGTTCGCTCTTAGCTATACTCAAGAATTTTCGTTGGCTGTTCTTTCACGCAATGTTTCTACATTGACATTTCAGAACAACTTTGTTTTTCAATCAAAATTGTCCAAGGTGTTTGTTCATGTTTCTCGTTGTTTAATTTACAAGGTACATCGCCGCTCTCGCGGACAGCTCTGATATACTACCACGCCCTCTTCCATTTGTCAAGAAGTTTTTTTCAAATTTTTTAAGTTTTTTTGTGCAGCCTCTTTACCATATTTCGCCTCTTGCATTTTCCCGGAAATCGCGGTATGATTGCGGTAGACATAATCTGACGGAAGAGGTGCGTTTCCATGCGAAACCGATTGATTTCCGCCCTTCTTTCCTTCTGCATGCTGTTTGCTGCGATTGCAACGGTTTCCGCGTCGTATACCGATATTGAGGGGCATTGGGGAAAGGATTACATAGAAGAAGCGACCGCGCTTGGTCTGTTCGGCGGCATCAGTACGACGGAATTTGCTCCGAACGGCACGATGACACGCGGAATGTTTGTAACGGTCTTAGGCCGCCTTGAAGGAATTGACCTCAATGATTGGAGCGACGCAACAATGCCGATTATTTTCACGGATGTTGCGCCCGGCGCGTATTACACCCCCTATGTCACATGGGCGGTCTGCAACGGTATTGTTGACGGCATGACGCCGACATCGTTTGAGCCGAATACGCCCGTCACGCGGGAGCAGACCGCAAAGCTCGTCGCCTATTATGTACAGAAGCTGGCGCATACGTTGAATCCCGTTACGGACGCTTCCATTCCCGACGGCTTTGCCGATGCCGACCGGATCAGCGCATGGGCAGCGGACTCCGTTGACCTTCTGCGTTCTCTCGGGATTCTGAACGGCATGGAGCAGGCAGACGGCACTGTTTGTTTTCAGCCGCAGAATACGCTGACCAGAGCGGAATGCGCCGCGATTTTCTGCCGACTCAGCAAGGCATTGGTACGCGCCGAGCAGGAAGCGTCTCTGCCACACATTCTTACCCTCAGCGATAACGCAGTTATACTTTATGTTGACAGGGCATATCAGCTCACCGCAAACATTTTGCCGGACAGTGCGCGGCAAACGCCTTTGGTCTGGCGAAGCAGCAACCCCAATGTCGTCACGGTAGACGAAACCGGCAAGGTCACCTGCGTAGGCACAGGCACGGCGACCGTCTCTGTTTACGCCGCAAACGGCTTATATTCCTCCTGTGAATTCACCTGCCGCAAAATCAGCGACGCCTCGAACGACGAAATCTATAACGAAAAGTGCCTGCGCATTTTCGGCGAAATTGTAGATGACCCACGGATGTATTACGCAATCTATGACGAGAACGGAAATTACATAGATATGGACTACGAATGGGCAGCTGCCCAAATGGCCTCCGTTACGGTGCGCGTATGGGACTTTGACAGCAGCGGTGAAAAGGTGACGAAAACCATGACCGTGCAGGTGCATCGGAATCTTGCCGCCACCGTGGAGGCGATTTTTGAGGAGATTTATAACGGCGAAGAGCGCTTCCCCATCCATTACCTCGGCGGCTTCAGCTACGGCGGGCGCTCGGAGCATACCATCGGCTGCGCCATCGACATCAATCCTGAGGAAAACTACTATTATAATCCGAACACCGGTGAAACGGTCGGCAGCTATTGGAAGCCCGGCGAGGATCCCTATTCCATCCCATTAGACGGCGAGGTGGTTCGGATCTTCGAAAAATACGGCTTCCGGCAAGGTGCCTATTGGAACAGCGGAACAAAAGACTACATGCACTTCAGTTATTTCGGAACATAAACTTACGGAACGCGGGTCTCGGCTCGCGTTTCTTTTTGGAATAGGAGCAGTTGTTCTCCCAGTCTGTCCGTCTCCGTATAGCCGCACGCTTGCAGGAATCGGATAAAGTCAGCAAGCCCACCGTATTTTTGATAGCTCGCCGTATCCGAGGAATCCAGCAGAATATACTCCGCGCACAAGAGGTGCTCCGTTGACGCATACTTGACATCGTAGAGCACTGCCCGATTGCTCAACGCAGTTGTGTAGAAGGTTGTCGCCGCCACGCTTGCATCCTCCGGAAGCGTTTGCAGGAACGCGTCGATCTGCGCATAGCTCGTCCGATTTGTATCATATAATTTGATGTAAAACGCTCCTCTCCCCAAGGAGGATGGGTAAAAGCAGCCAAGCGCCGTGAGCAGCGCGAGGAAAAGCGGAAGTCGGGCAAGAAAAACGGGTTTCGGAAATGCGCGCATCAGCTCTGAAAGATTCAGCAGCGTCAGATAGAATAAGAACGCCGTCGCGCCGAAGGTATACTGAAAATAGATATCGTGCTGATACGGATAATCGGACATCAGATTGACAAGGACATAGGGGATCAGCAAAAGAAACCGCTCATACTGCCGTGTCAAAAACGGCAGCCCGAGCAAAGGCAGCAGCGTGAGCGCAAGGAATTCCAGTTTTTCCGTCTCGACGCATTCATACAGCACCTTCATCGGCAGAAGCAGAACTGTTTTCATAACGGATAACAGGGAGGAGGTTCCCTCCGGCATGAAGTTTTCATAGCGGTATGCCATCACCCCATCGCCGCACCGGGAGAGATAGGTCGTGACTGCAAAGAACCAACCAACGGATGCGAGCAGAAGCAGCAGACCCGTTTTGACTCCTTTTCGGTCACAGGTCTTTCGCAGCGAGCGTGCTGTCAGATACAGTCCTGCCGCCGCGACATAGACCGCCGCATCCTCCTTGACCATCAGCGTCAGCGCGGCAAAGAGGGCAACACGCCAGCCGCTCCCGCAGTCCATGGCATAAAAGAGCCAAAATAAGAGCGGCGTCAGAAACGCGTTTTCGTGCAGGTCATACGCCGCGCCGCCGGAGTAAGCGGGATAGAGAAAGAGCAGCAGACACAAGAGCGAACGCAGAATTGGAGAGAAGCCGTGCTTTTTCGCCAACAGCCACAGCGGAATCGCTGCCGAAGCAAGCAGTGCCGCCTGCAGGAGCTGAAGCGTGGCTGGCTTGGGACAGATGCAGTAAAAGGGCAGCAGGAGATAATAGATTGGCGAGACATGCACCTTAAAATGGGACAGCAGCCCGTCGCGCTCTAAGGTTGTGGTCGGAAGCCCCGTCGTGCGCATTTGATGAAACATCTGCGAAAAAATGCCGAAATCATAGGTCGGTGTCCGATACGCCAAAACACGGCAGACCGTCCAAAGGCTGGCAAAAACGAAAAACACCAGCGCGAACACCACCGTAAGGCAAAGCGCCGGACGCCTCCCCCGCTCAGGTGCCGTCCTCGGCTCCGTTTTCGCTGCCGCCCCCTTCCACGCATAGACGAGCAGCAGCGCAAGGCACAGCAGCAGGGCGCAGAGAAGGGCGGGAGAAAAGGCAGCGTATAAGCACGCGCCACTCAAAACGACAAACGTACCCACGATCAGCCACCGTTCCGTCCGTCTTGTGTCAAAAAAGAGGGACGCTGCCCACAGGAGCAGAAAACACCCGCACATCAGGCACACTGTTCTGACGGCAGACATCCCTTCCAGCGCCTCCAACCCCTCCAACCGCCGGAAGCTTGTCGGCAAAAGCAAAAATTCAACCGTCACAGCAAGCAGCCACGACAAAAGCACACGGCGGCAGAGATTCTCCGGCGCAACACGCCTCTTTTGTCTGCTCGTCAGCATCCCGCGTCCCTCCTCCCGATATGCAGGAGGGCTGACACACCATATTGTAAAGTCTTCCCTGCGAGAAGCGAGGTTAGAAAGATCGGCACGGTGACCGCGAAAAAAAGCTTCGGATACTGCGCAGGCGTCCGCCACTGTGGGAAGCACCGATAGCACCACGCGTCCAAAAGGTGCGACAGCAGATACCCGCCGTAGCATCCACCTGCCGCAAAGCGGAAGAGCTTCTGCCCTCCCGAAGGCAGTCGGAGACGGTACAGCACCAAAAAGATGCAGACCGTGATTACCGTGATCCAAAGGTCGGCAAATTCCTGCGTAAACGCGTCGCTGAGCTTCCCGTCCGTAGAGAGCAGCGTCGCAGCCCCAAGGGCAACGGCAAGCAAAATCGCTGTAAGCAGTGCAAGCCACGGTCTGACCTTCGGCTGCAAGCGGCGGATGACCGCGCCTAAAACATAATAGGTCAGCGGGTACATGCTCCTCCAAAAGTCCGGCGCAATGGGCAGCGGCGTTACACCCGGCAGTGCGGTTAGAAGCAGCAAAACCGCCGTGAAGCCCAAAAGCTGTTTTTCCTCCCGTAACTGCCGCAGCAGCAGATTGAGAAACGGGCTGAGCATGGTCAAGCCGAGATACATTCCCACATACCAGCCGTAGTAGACCGCGCTGAAGCCAAAGAGTCGTTTGAGCCAAATGGCAAAGCTCTGCCGATCCCCAAAAACGAAATGCCGCAAGGGAATCGAGATTGCGGCGGCAAGCAGATAGCCCAAAAGCACCGGTACAAGTGCGCGATAGCAATCCTTGATTCCCGTGCGGTCGGACTTGAGATAGCCCGTCAGCATCAGGAACAGCCCGACGCAGCAGGTACTCAGCCAACGAAAGCTGCCCGCAAGCAGCATGGATATGCCCGTCTGCGCCTCGTAATAATAGCCGTTATTGAGATAGGAATGGAAGGTTACGACAAACAGCAGCGCAACGACGCGCAAAAGGTCCAAACCGGATTCTCTTTTTTCCAAGAAAGACACCCCCTGTACCTTTTATGGTAAAGGGGGTGTCTTTCAAAAGAGTCAATCAAAATCTTACAAATTTCTTTCACTTTAAAACACGGAGAAATTTAGGAAGGCTCTGCATAGCCGACAATTTACAACATCAGGAAGAAGAGATTGCCACGGCGCAAGCGCCTCGCAATGACACAAAAAGGCTACCCCATTTGTCATTGCGAGGAGTGCAGCGACGTGGCAATCTTCTGCATGCAGCCGCCGGTTCCTGCACGCGGCTTATGACATGTCCGCGCCGTACGGAATTATTTTATGATAACGAGGCGTTCGTCGCTGTTTTGGGAATCGTTACAATCGCCGCGAACTGATCTCCGTCGATCTCGACATGGAAGCTGCCGCCGACAGACTCCGTGTAGGTCTGCGCGATGGCAAGCCCCAACCCGCTGCCCTTTGTGGAGCGCGCCTTGTCTCCGCGCACGAAGCGCTGCGTGATCTCCGTCGGAGAGAAATCCATCTCGTAGGACGCAATATTCGTCATACGCACCGTGCAGCGCCCGTCCGCCTCCGTAACCTGCAAGTGAATGCGTGTGCCGGGAAGCGCGTATTTGATAGCATTACCCAGCAGATTGGCAAACACCTGATGCAGCCGCGCGCCATCTGTCGTAACAGGAAGCGTCTCCTGCGCATAATGCCGCCGCACCGTCAGTCCCGCTGCGGTGAGCTGATCGTCAAACAAGCCGACGGTCTGTTCGAGCAGGCGAATGAGATCAAGCGCCTCCACCTTGGAGGTCGCAGCGCCGCTGGAGACCTTGGTCAGCTCGAACAGCGCCTCAACCAGCTCGCGCATATAACCCGCTTTTTGATTCAGGCGTTTTAATTGCTCTCTCCCCTGCTCGGAGAGGGATTCCTTCTGCAGCAGCTCGCCGTAGCCGAGGATTGCAGTCAGCGGCGTGCGCAGATCGTGTGAAACATTGGAAATCAGCTCGACCTTAAAGCGCTCGCTCGTAACCGCAGTTTGAATCGCCTCGTCACGCTGCTTGCCAAGCTCGTTCAGCCGCGTCTCCGCTTCGGCAAAGATACCCTCCCCGACCGCAATTCTCTCCCCTTCATAGAGCCTTCCGATCTGCTCCGTCAGGTGGTCGATACCCCGCGCCCATTTTCGAAGGCAGAGCACGGAAAGCAGCGTAGTCCCTGCAAAAGCGGCGCAGGGAAACGCGAAGTACAGGCTGGTCGCGCACAGTCCGAGGCACCCAGCCGTACATAACGCAGCCACCGCCGTCCAAAGACTCTGAAACAGAAGTCCTGCACCGACGCGCCGTTTGGAAAGTCTTGCGGAAATGCGGTACACTGCGCTCCATGACAGGGGCAGCCGCCGAAAAAGCCAAGACCAAAGCCCGTGCAGAAGATATAGAATCAAAACAGCAAGAAGGAATTGCAGCGCCGCAGCAGGCAAAGGCTCCATCAGCCGCGCCTGTAGGAACCATAAAACGGCTGGCGCGAGCAGAAGCAGCTCGGTCTCCGGTCCCAAAAGCGGCAGCGTCTGCGGCTTGAGGAGGACAAACAAAATCGCAGAAAGGATGCCGATTACGAGCAGCACCACCGCCGCAATCCAGAACTTTTGCGCGTTGTCACCGTGATACGCTGTCTCCGCAGTCGTCATCGTTTCGCTTTCCTCTGTCAGCGGTGCGGTTGCCGTAGTTGTGGGCGAAATATCCTCTGCCTCCGTCACCATTGTCGTAGCCCATTCCGTACCGGCGTAGGTCGTCTCCACGATGCCGCCTCTTGCCCGCTCCGATAATTGCAGCAAGGCGCAGCCGCCTGCGAGACACGCGGAGATTAGCAGGCACAGCAGCCCGCGCAGAAGGCTACGGTTTTTCGAACGCATACCCAATCCCCCAATGCACCTTCAGATACTCCGGCTTTTTCGGATTCCGCTCGATCTTTTCCCGAATCCGACTGATATGTACCATGACGGTATTCTCCACGGCGTAAGCATCCGTGTTCCAAACGCGCTCATAAATCTCCTCGGCAGAGAAAACCCTGTCCGGATTTGACATCAAAAGCCGCAGTATTTTAAACTCCGTCGCGGTCAAACGAACCGCTTCGCCATCCACCGTCAGGCGCTTGTTCTCGGTATCCAGACAGACCCGACCGATTTCAATCAGGCTGCCGCGCGATGCCTCGCGGATGGAGCCGAGGTCATTATAGCGCCGCAGTAACGCTCTGACCCGCGCCAGCAGCTCCTGTTGATAAAAAGGCTTGACCAGATAATCGTCCGCTCCCGCCTGCAAGCCGAGTACGCGGTCACTCCCCTCCGCCTTTGCCGAGAGCATTAAAATCGGCGCATTGCTCTCCTCCCGAATGCGAATGGTCGCAAGAATGCCGTTGCACTGCGGCATCATCACATCCATAATGATCAAATGCGGCTTTTCCCGCGCAACGAGGCGGCAGGCGGCATTCCCGTCCGTAGCGGTCAGCACCGTATAGTCCTCCCGCGAGAGTGTCGTTTCTATAATATTCAGGATCGACGGATCATCGTCAACCGCTAAAATTCGATATGCTTCCATCGTGACGCTCCTATGGTTTTGCAAACAGTATACCACGCTGCAAGCCAAAGCGCAAGTCGGGTAAGCACGGACGTTTTTCTTCCGCTGCTGCAAGACTTGGCAGGAATGCATTTGGGGCGAAAAATTTTTCATTTTTGAGACTTTATCCACAGCGCATTTTGTGATAAAATACGGAAAGTAGCCGTTTCCTCCACGAAACGGTCAGCATTCACCAGAAAACACTCAAAAAAGGAAGGTACATAGCAATGCAGACGCCCCTTCAGGGAAGGAAATCCGGTGGGCGGCAGTTGTATCTGGATGTCGCCCGTGTGCTCGCGATTATCAGCATCTCGCTCAATCACGCCGTAAACCGTACCTACAACAACTATTCGAACCAAATGCAGGAATTTTTGGAGATTTCGCTCGGCTCAACCATTCTGAAAACCGTCGTCACGGTATTCAGTCAGCTCGGCGTTCCATTGTTTTTGATGATCTCCGGCGCTCTGCTGCTGAACAAGCGCATCGAAAACGGGCAGGATGTCAAACGCTTCTACAAGCACAATCTGCTCAGCCTGTTCATTACTACAGAGATCTGGTATTTTCTGATGTATTGGTGCATTCTTTTGTTCAATCCCGGCAATCATATTCTTGAAACAGAGGGGATTGGCAGTGCCATCATAAGGCTTTTTTCGACGATGTTCTTTGTCAATCAGACAGCCTTTGGCAGCATGTGGTATATGCCCATGATCCTCTGCCTCTACATCACAATTCCTTTTGCTGTGATCGTAAAGGACAAGGTCCCCGGACGCTATTTATGTCTTCCGCTCCTACTTGTCTTCCTTCGGATGATGCTCCTGCAGATGGTCAACAGTTTTTGCTCGTTTCGGGATTTGCCTACGCTTTCTTCGCCCATCCGCGAAGCGAATCTTTGTTCCATGTACTATCTGTACGTTTTCGCCGGTTATTGGATCAGCCGGGACAAGCTGTCAAAAATGCGCAATTGGATGCTCCTGACAGTCTTAGGAGTGGTCTTTGCCGCTTGCTGTGCCTATCAGTTATATGCTTACAAGCAGCCCGCAAATTATCTGGTTAGCTATGAATCCCCCGGAATCCTCCTGTGCGCCGCTTTCCTTTTTGAAGCGATTCGCCGGTATTCCCATCTGTTTGAACGTCTGAAAGCCGGTATCGCGGCGCTTTCCAAAATGTGTTTTGGGATCTATTTCGTCCATATTATCATCATGTCGCTGCTGGTATGGTATATGAGCTTTACCGGATGGCACCGTTCGCTCAAGCTGCTGTTCCTGGAAGCCGTATCTGTCCTCGGAAGCATTTTGATCATCGCGCCCCTCTCAAAGATCAAGGTGTGCAGAAAGTACCTGTTTGACATGAAGAATTGAGTGATACAATTTCCTGCGTATCTCGGCAAACGGCTGCGACATTCCCCGTCGCAGCCGTTTCATTGTGTCAAAAAAGCTTCCAAACTGCCAATGCCATAAAGCTCCCTGTAGGGCGGGGACATGTCCTCGCCGTCCGCGTAAGCGGCAGACAGCAGGTATGAACGAGCTTGTACGCAGTTGGCAGTTCCTACACCGGCGGGGACGTGTCCCCGCCCTACAGGGGCTGTTTCGTTTATCATGGCGTGTTCCCATGTATGACCCGGCAATCTAATACGATATAACAGGCAGCAGCTTCCGTAAAAAACCGTATTGCAGCTTGACAAAGCCTATCCTCAGTGGTATAACGGAAACGAAAAGGGGACGAATCGTTTCCATGCTGAAAGAAAAGCTGATTACGGAATCCATTCGATGCTTACAGGAGGAGGGGCTTCGTTTTTCGGTGGACTCTCTCGCCAAACGGCTGAGGGTTTCCAAAAAGACGATCTATCAGTATTTCCCCTCCAAAGAAGCGCTTGCCTACGCGATTTATGAGAAATACTACACGGACGCGGCGCAGACTGCGGAAAGCCTGCTTGCGCAAAAGGAAGCCGACTTGCCCGCGTCGCTTTTGCGTTGCTATTTTGACGCGGCTTGCATGGTGCGCGGTGAGATATTCAACAAGTACTGTCTGAACAGCGCCGTCGGTGAATTTGCCATGCAACGGCATGCCGCGCTTTGGGAGAAGCTACAGCTATGCGGGAGCATGTCTGCCGAGGAAGCAAGTGCGTACCGTCTGATCGTAGACGGCGCGTTTGACCGCGTGATCGCGCAGCGTGCCGAGCCTGAGCAAGTCATTACAGTATTGAGGAGGCTCTTATGATCGTTCAAGTGTTAAGCGTATTTGCGATCCTCTGCATCGCAACCGTTGTCGGAAAGCTCGCTGCCAAGGTCAAGCTGCCTGCTATTCTTGGCTGGCTTGTCACAGGCGTCGTATTCGGTCCCTATCTCGTGCAGGTGGTCACCGCCGAGATCATAGACGCACAGTGGTACAAAATTACCGTAAAAGTCTTCGAATGTCTCGCAGGCGTGATGATCGGCAAGGAAATCCTTTTCAAAAAGCTTGCCAAAACGGGAAAGCAGATCGTCGGCATCACCTTTGTCCAGTCCATTGGCACCTTTCTGTTCGTTTCTCTTGTGTTCGGCATTGTTTTTTGGCTGACGGAGGTGCCGGTCTATCTCGGCTTGGTCTTCGGCGGCATCGCGCTTGCCACCGCGCCCGCGCCCGCCCTGTCCATCGTCAATGAGTACCGCACAAGCGGACCCGTGACGCAGACGCTCATTCCCCTTGCCGCCATCGACGATGTGATTGGCGTCGCGGTCTTCTTCACCGTGATCTCCGTGATTGCCTCCGTCAAGGGCGGCGCGGCAACCTCACCGCTGGTCATCATCGCCTCTGTGAGCCTGCCCTTTGTGATTGGCATCGGACTCGGTGCGCTCGCTTCACTCATTTTGAAGCGCGTCAAAAACCGCCGCGTGTGCTTTGCGCTGCTGCTGTGCTTTCTCTGCCTCTCCGCCGCAATCGGCATTGTCATTGATCGTTATGTTTTCCATGCGTACCGTCTGAACTATATCCTGATTGGCATGGCGTTCAGCGCAACGCTCGTCAACCTGATCCCGGAGGAAAAAGCGGAAGCACTGTTTGCGCAGTATCAGGGCATTCTGAACCTCTCGCTGGTATTGGTGATTGTCAACCTCGGCATGCCGCTGGATTACCGTCTAATCGCGGGCGCGGGGCTGTTTACCGCAGTCTATATTCTCTCCCGCGCGGTCGGAAAAATCGGCGGCGCGTATCTCGGCGGAAGGCTGACCAAGGCGCCGAATACCGTCACAAAATACCTCGGCTTCACACTTCTGCCCCATTCCGGCGTCTCCCTCGTCTTCACCGGCATCGCGGCAGCCACCCTGAGCAGCTTTGACACCTCCCTCGCCGCCATCGTGCAAGGCACAATCGTGGCAGCGGCGATCATCAACGAAATCATCGCCGTTATCATCGCAAAATACGCCTTCCAATGGGCAGGTGAGATTAAAGCATAACGAAACGGGTGCCCGTGAAGCAATAAAACAGAAGCTCTGAGCAAATCGTCGCGGCGCGCAGCGGATTTGTTCAGAGCTTCCTTCCTGTGCGCGTACAACAGACATATCGGCTTCGAAATAGGAAGCTGACTTTTTTAACAAACCCATTGACAAACTTCGATACGATGCGTATAATATTAAATAGACATTCATCTATGTGAGGTGAAGCAAGTGCATTTAGATGAGAAAAAAACCGCTGTTGTTTTTAAAGCATTCTGTGACGAAAACCGCATACGCATTCTCAAGCTTCTGCGAACCGGCGAAAAATGCGGTTGTCGGCTCTTAGAGGAAATCAACGTTACGCAGCCCACACTGTCCCACCATATGAAAATCCTTTGCGACTCCGGCATTGTGGTCGGGCGAAAAGAAGGCAAGTGGATGCACTATTCGATCTCCCCCGAAGGCGCAGCGTATGCGGCAAAATGTTTAGAGGAATTAACAACCATTGATGCGGTATGTGACGAACAGTCGTGTTGTGAAGATTGATTGATCCATTTTCCGCACGACTGATTGCGTCCTCGTCATATAGACGCATTTCAATTTAACAATATGTTAGGTGGTTTTTATGGAAGCTTTGCGTTTGGCTTGGGATTTCTTTCAAAATGAAATTCTCGGTATGCAATGGCTGAACCGTTTCATTGGGGCAGCTCTGCACGCTTGCGGTTTAGACACGGCAGGCAAGCTCGGTGGCAGCGTTCAATTCTTTCTCTATGATACCGTCAAAATCATGGTTCTCCTGGGTGTTCTGATTTTGATGATATCCTATATTCAAAGCTACTTCCCGCCGGAGCGGACAAAAAAGATACTCGGCAAATTTCACGGAATTTGGGCAAATATGATTGCCGCGCTCCTTGGCACGGTTACACCCTTTTGTTCCTGTTCGTCCATTCCTCTGTTCATCGGGTTCACGAGCGCAGGACTTCCGATTGGGGTTACTTTCTCGTTTCTTATCTCCTCTCCGATGGTTGACCTCGGAAGCCTCGTGCTGTTAATGAGTGTTTTCGGTTGGAAGGTGGCAGCGATCTATGTTGTGCTGGGTCTTGTCATTGCGGTTGCCGGCGGGACACTGATTGAAAAGCTGCACCTTGAAGATCAGGTGGAGGACTATATCCGCAACGGGCGATCCATTGACCTTCCGCAGGAGGAACTGCATTTCAAAGACCGTATGAAATACGCGTGGGAGCAGGTCGTTTCCACCGCGAAAAAGGTTGCCCCCTATGTTTTGATCGGCGTTGGCATCGGCGCGATCATCCATAATTGGATACCGGAAGCTTTCATCGTCAAGGTGCTTGGTGATAACAATCCATTCGGTGTCATTTTGGCGACGGTTGCGGGTGTTCCGATGTATGCCGATATCTTCGGCACCATCCCGATTGCGGAAGCGCTGCTTGCAAAGGGTGCATTGCTCGGCGTCGTCCTCTCTTTTATGATGGGCGTCACCACACTTTCTCTCCCGTCCATGATTATGCTCCGCAAGGCAGTGAAGCCGAAGCTGCTCGGTATTTTTATCGCAATATGCACCGTCGGTATTATCGTTGTAGGCTATTTCTTCAACGCAATACAAACTTATATTTTGTAAAATCAGGAGGTACTTGTATGAACGCATTATTTCATTTCGGTAAGAAAAAGGCAGAAAAAATTGAGGCTCCCTCATGTGCCTGCAACTGCGGCAGCCCTGCAGGGGAAGCGAGTGAAATCACAAAGGCTTGCTGTCCGGAGGCAAAAGACGGCATTTGTTGCATCAAGGTTTTAGGCGCAGGCTGCAAGTCCTGCCACGAGCAATATGAAAATGCAAAAGCGGCAGTGCAGGCAATGGGGCTGTCTGTGGAGGTGGAATATATCACCGATATGCAGAAAGTAACGGAATACGGGGTTATGCGTATGCCCGCCCTTGTTGTCAATGAAAAGGTTGTATCTATGGGGAAGGTTTTGAAACCCTCTGATGTGGAAAAGCTGTTGCATGCATTTGGCTGCTAATGCTACAGGATTTCACTCAAGGGGTTCCTTTATGTCGTACAAATCCTTACGACGGCAGATATACTCACCCGTCATGCAGATTCTCCATAATGAAAGGAGACTTTAACAATGGTGAAGAAAAAGGTTGCCTTTCTCTGCGTACATAATTCCTGCCGCAGTCAGATCGCGGAAGCGCTCGGGAAGCATTTCAGAGGCGAAGACTTCGACTTTTACTCTGCCGGAACGGAGACAAAGCCGCAGATCAATCAGGACGCGGTTCGGCTGATGAAGCAGCTTTACGGGATAGATATGGAATTGACGCAATACAGCAAAACCATTGCTCAAATTCCCGCGCCTGATATTGTGATCTCCATGGGCTGCGATGTCGCCTGCCCATATATCGGCAGAGGCTTCGATGATAACTGGGGTTTGCCTGATCCGACCGGACAAAAGGACGAAGTATTTATTGCTGTGATTGCGCAAATCGCAGACAACATTCGTAACCTGTAAATTCATTGCTCTTCAGGGTGAAAGCGTTCAAAGTCACAGCATGGTAAAAAAGATTACGGTGCAGCCCGCATTGGGTTGCACCGTTAAAAATACTTCATTACAAAGCATGCCGATGATCTACTTTCGGTAAGCGACCTTGACGCCCTTTTGATGGAGTGGGTTCATCTGCACGATTACGCGGTCGCCTGTTTTGCAGTTAATTTCCGTCACATCCACGGCGCAGTGGAGCATGCCGATTGCACCGACGACAGGGCAGCGTTTCCCGTTGATTTCCACATAAATGCGCTGCCTGCGAAGAATTCCCTTCAACGCAGAAAGTGCCGAGCGGAGGCAGTCTCTTGCGCGCGTCATATCCGGTCGGCAGCTCACATGAAAGCCGTGATACCAGCCGACGGGGACAATGGCAAGCCTCGTCTCCCGCTTCGCCGTCCAGACCGCGCCGTAGCCCGTCGAATGTCCCTTCGGCAGGGTATGCAGCTCCTCGACCTCGCTCTCCAAATAACCGACCGGGCGCAGCTTCGTCCGAAACGGCATCCGTCCCAAAATTGCCGAGCCGAGGCGCACGCCGTCGCAGTGCATCTCCGGAAATTTTAAAAACGCGGAGGAATTGCAGCAATGTACAATCCCCGTCTCCAAGCCCGCCGCGCGAAGCTGCGCAATGACGCTCTGAAACGCCGCAAATTCCTGTTTTGTCAGCCTGTCGTCTGCAAAGGCGCAGTTGAAATGTGTATAGATCCCGCCGATGGCAAGGTGCTTCATCTCTCGGTAAAGGGCGATCACCCGCTCCGTTTCCGAGGGCAAAAAACCGTAGCGCCCCATGCCGGTGTCGATCTTAATATGCACCTCGGCAATGTCCGCCCGTTCCCGCGCGAGGGTATCGATCATCTGTGCCGTCTCCCACGAGCCGACGGTGAGGATCACGTCCAAATCGAGCAGACGGTGCAGCGTCTCGCGGTCAGAGACGGAGCGAAGCATCAAAATCTGCGCGTCACGGAAACCGTTTTCCCGCAGAAGCTCTGCCTCATGCACCTCCGTCACGCAAAAGCGTTCAATGCCGTTGTCCGCCAAAAGCTCCGCCAGCGGCAGGGTGCCCAATCCGTAGCCGTCGCCCTTGATGACCGCCCAGATTGGCACGCCCTTTGCCTGCTTTTTCAGTTGTCGGATGTTCTGCTCCAAAAGCTCACGGCTGATGACATAGGTGTTCATTCGCTTTCACCCGACGCTTCCTTGCGGTGCTTCAGCATATAAATCTTCGCGGCAAGCCCCTTATAGGCAAGCGCCCCTTTTTCCGCGATAAAATATGACAGCTTCTTCAGCACATAGTCATACTCCCCGATAAACTCGGTAAATTCGCCGCCGAAGCCCTTCTTGAAGCGGTAAAGCCCGTAGTGCGGGTTGTCCTCCGAGATGTCGCCCGAGACGCCGCGGAAATCATACACACGGCAGTGATTCTCAACTGCCCATTGAATCATGTTCCATTGCAGCAGATAGTTCGGCATCAGATTGCGGTGCTCATTCGAGCTTGCGCCGTAGAGATACCACACCTTGTCTCCGTAGAGGATGGCAAGGGTGCCCGCAATCGGCTTTCCCTCGTGAAACGCCATATATAACCGGCATTTATCGCCCAAATTATCCAGCATTGCGGAAAAATACTCCGGCGGGCGCGTCGCGAAATTGTCCCGCACCCCCGTTTCGACCATGATGCGCGCAAACTCCGGCACCATTTCCTTGCCGCAGATGCGCACCTCAACACCCTTCTTGACGGCAAGGCGGATGTTATAGCGCCACTTCTGATGGAAGGAGGCGAGGACTTCCTCCTCCGTGCGCCCGTTCAGGTAAAGGCGGAAGACATATTTCGGCTGGATCGCCTCAAAATTCTTGCCCATGTCCTTTGTCTGAAAGCCGCAGTCCGTCAGCAGCTTGACAAAATCGGTATCGCTCGAGGGCACATCGGGGTCGATCTTGATGACATACGCCTTTTCCGTCTTGGCAAGCTGCTTTGCAGCCTCCATCAGCTCCTCAAAGGTCGCCCGATCCGTCAGGTCACACACGGGCCCGCGGCAGGCATACATCATCTTTTTGCGGACAACCGGCATCTTGCGGATCAAAAAGGCGATGCTGCCCTTGATCCTGCCGTCCTCGCTGCGGCAGATAATGGCGCGCCATGTCCACGCGGGCTTTTGCTTCGCCCAAAGGGAGCTTTGCGCAAAGTGCCCCTTCGGATGGCTCTGCACAAAGGCTTCATATTCTGCAAGGTTCTCGTTCGTAACAAATTCCGTCATAGCTCTATCTCCAAACTTCAGTCATAGACATACATTCCGAAAAACGCCAAAAGCCCGCTGCCGCAGTCATACTCCATGCCGCATTGTTCTGCCAGCTTTCGGACGAAAACGCAGTAGGCGGACATGCAGGAGTATTGGAATTCCGGCAGTCGGCAAGGGCGCTTTGCAACCAACTCGCACGGCTCACACAGGGCGCAGCCGCTTGCGCCGACAAGGAAGCCCTCGCAGCCCTTTTTGCGTAAACGCTTGGCAAGGCGGATGGTCGCGGCGTTGTGCGCGCCCTTTGCCTCCTTGATTGCCTTGTTGTCGCCATAGTCCGCAATCTCCCAGATTGTTTGCAGCACAAGGGCATGCTTCTTGGAAAGCAGACGCTGCCGCATCTCCTCCGGAGAGCCGCAGTCCGGCGGGCAGGAATAGTTCACGCCGTATTTCCCGCAGAGATTCTCCTCACAAAGCGGTCGAAAGGAGGCGTCCAGCGGAATCTCTTCGGTTTTTATCACGGCAGCCGCGGCAAACCCCTCCTCGACCGCCATGCGGAGCATATCTTCGATGGTCATTTTCGTGCCTCCAATCCATAGTATTGCCATTGTACCATGTTTCACCGCCTTTTGCAATTCTTTTTGCCGCTTTCTTGCATAACGTAGGGCGGTTTCGCCCTACCTTTTTCGTTTGCCAATTATTATTTTACACTAAGTTGCATAACCATGTTGTAGGGCGGGGACATGTCCCCGCCGGTGCAGGAACTACCGAGTTTGTATAAACCTGTTCATCTGTACCGTCTGCCGCTTACGCGGTCATAGGGGACATGTCTCCGCTCTACGGATGCACAAAAGAAAGGAATTCCACACAAAATGCGGCAAACCTCCCGCATTTTGTGTGGAACTTTTTATTCTTCTCAAATTGCGTACTGGCTGGTGTAGATCTGATGGTAGAAGCCGCGCTTTGCCAGAAGCTCCTTGTGCGTCCCCTGCTCGACGATAGTGCCGTGGTTGAGAACCAGGATCAGATCGGAATCGACAATGGTCGAGAGGCGGTGCGCAATGACAAAGCAGGTACGGTCGCGCATGAGATTGTCCATCGCCTTTTGCAGCAGGATCTCCGTGCGGGTATCCACATTGGAGGTCGCTTCATCCAGAATCAGCAGGCGGCGGTTTGCCAGCATCGCGCGGGCAATGGTCAGAAGCTGCTTCTGTCCGCCGGAGAGATTCGAGAGATCGTCCCCGACCACGGTGTCATACCCGTCGGGCAGCGTGCGGATAAAATGGTCGCAGTAGGCGCGGTCGCAGGCGGCAATGATCTCCTCCCGCGTCGCGTCCGGCTTGCCGTAGGCAACATTTTCCGCAATCGTTCCTCGGAAAAGCCAAGTATCCTGCAAAACCATGCCGAACTGGCTGCGTAGCTCCTCCCGGGAGAGCGTCGCGCAATCCACGCCGTCGAGCAGAATGCGCCCGGCATCGATATCGTAAAAGCGCATGAGCAGATTGACGATGGTCGTCTTGCCCGCGCCCGTGGGTCCGACGATGGCGACATTTTGCCCGCGTTTGACGTCGATGTTCAGCCCCTCAATGAGCGGGCTGTCCTTTTCATAGGAGAAATCGACATGCTCAAAACGGATATTGCCCTCCGCCTCGTGTCCAAGCTTTCCGGTGGGCGCAGGCTCCTCCTCCATGTCCAAAATGCGGAACACACGTTTGGCTGCCGCCTTTGCGTGCTGCAGGTCGCCGAAGCCGCCGGCAATCTGCTCCAAGGGGGAAGCGAACTGCTTTGCGTAGAGCAGAATTGTCACAATCACGCCGACGGATGCCACCTTGCCGCTGACCAGCAGCCAGCCGCCCAGCAGGCAGATTGCAATATACGCCAATGCATTGGAGAACGCAATAATCGGGCGGACGATGGCAGACATAAAGTTGGCGTTTGCCTCCGCCTTTCTGCGCGCCGCGTTCACCTTTGCGTGCTTGTCCTGCGTGTACTGCTCCAAATTGTACGCTTTCGTCGTAGCAAAGTTGGTAAATGACTCCTCCACGACAGCGTTGAGATTACCGCCCTCGGTGAACATCTGATAGAAATATTTCTCACTCTTGGACGAGATCACCGACGAAAGCCAGATGGACGCGGGTGTCAGCGCCAAAACAATCAGCGCGAGCAGCCAGTTCTCCGCAAGCATCATAGCCGCGATGGCAACAATCATCAAAAAGCCGCTCATCAGAGTATCGACAATCTGATGCACATAGTTGCCCATGGTGGAAACGTCGTCCGTCATACGCGATAGAATATCTCCGACGGGCGTCTGATCCACATAGCGCACCGGCAGACGCTTGATCTTATCCGATATGCGGATGCGGAGATTACAGGTAAAGTAGCGGCTGACGACCTTGTTCAGCAGGAGCATCTTTAAATAGGAGAACAGGCTGTAGCCGATATAGACCGCAAGCAATAAGCCGAGTCCGGGCAGAAGCTGCGCAATCAGGTCGCCCGTAAAGGTGCCGTCCCAATAGGCGTAAAGCCGGTCAATCAGATTGCCCAGCAGCTTCGGCCCCGCCACCGCGCAGAAAATCACGCCGCAGCAGAGCAGCACGGCGACCCCGAGCCACTTCCAAATGGGTCTTGCCTCCAGCATTAGCCTGCGGATGATATGTTCCTTTTGCTGTTTCTCCTTTTTCATTTCGCGCCACCTCCCGTCTGAGAGGCAAAGATCTCTTGATAAATTTTACACCGCGCAAGCAGCTCGTCATGGGTTCCCGCATCCACGAGGCAGCCCTTATCCATGACGAAAATGCAGTCGGCGCTCATGGCGGAGGTGATGCGCTGCGTCACCACAATCTGCGTTTTCCCCGCAATCTTTTGGTTGAGCGCGGTGCGCAGGTTTTTCTCCGTCAGAAAATCCAGCGCGGAGAAGCTGTCGTCAAAGACATAGATCGGCGCATTCTTGACAATGGCGCGGGCAATGGAAAGGCGCTGCTTCTGACCGCCGGAGAGGTTTTTGCCCGCCTGCTTGATCTCGTAATCATAGCCGCCGTCACAGGAGGCGATGAAGTCCGAAAGCTGCGCGATCTGCGCCGCCTCCTCGACCTCCACCTGTGTCGCCTCGGGCTTGCCCATACGGATATTCTCTCCGATGGTGCCGGAGTAGATTGCCGCGCCCTGCAAGACGCTGCTGATTGCCTTGCGCAGACTGTGCTTGCTCAACTCCTGCGTGGAAACGCCGTCGAGCAGCACGCGTCCCTCGGTCGGCATACGGAAGCCGAGCAAAAGGGAGATCAAGGTGCTTTTGCCGCTGCCCGTGCCGCCGATGATGGAAACTTTCTGCCCCCGATGGATGGTCAGGGAGATATGGTTGACCGCAGCCTCCGCGCCGCCGTAGGAGAAGCTGACGTCTTCAAAGACGATCTCCCCTGTCAGGTCTGCGTTTTTCCCCACCGTCGGGTCGCCCGTTCCCTCCGCATCGAACACCTGTCCGAGGCGCTTCGAGGCGACCTGCACATGGGGGAACATGACAACGGCAAAGGACGCCATAATGATGCCGTTCATGACCATCGTGACATATTGGATGATGGCGAAAATATCGCCCGCGCTGACACTGCCTGCGCCGCTTACCATCCGCAAGCCGCCGACATAGACGATCAGCACCGCTGAGATGTTGAGCAGGAGCATCGACACCGGCATGATCACACCCATCGTCACATTCGCTTTGATGATGTTCTCCGCCATCTCATGGGTGGCGTCGGCAATGCGCTCATGCTCATGCCCTTCGGAGTTGAACGCGCGGATCACGCGGATGCCGCGCAGACGTTCGCGCATAATGCCGTTCTGCTTGTCGATGTAAAGGTCGGATTTTTCCCACAACGGAAGCACCTTTTTGCCGATCAGCAGCACCGCCACCAAAATGACGGGAATAAACGCCAGCAGGATCAGCGACAGCATCACGTCCTTGCGCATGGACAGGATAACGCCCCCGAAAAACAGCATCGGGATTGTCGCCACCGTGCCTGCCAGCATGGAGGCGATCCAAGAGACCGTCTCAACGTCGTGGGTTGCGCGGGTGACGAGCGCCGCCGTACCGAGGGAGCCGAATTCCTCAAAGGAAAGGGTGTTGACCTTTCGAAATACATCCGCGCGCAGATCGGCGCAGAACGCGGCGACAATGTTGGCAGACAGCTTCGTGCCTGCGATGATCGCGCCGAGACTGACGGCGGCAACCGCAAGCATCTCCGCGCAGCGCAGCGCGATGAAGCCGAAATTCTTATTCTTGATGCCGTTGTTCAAAATATCCGACATCAGTGTCGGAAGCATCAAATCACAAAATGTTGATAATGAGACCAATACCGCGGCAAAGAGCATTTTGCCGAGATATGGTCTTAAGTACCTTAGTATTCTCTTCATAAATTCCTTTCGTTACAAACATTCAATAGTAGCCCGCGCCGCACAGCAGAGCAAAGCAGGCATTGACCTCCTCGTCCGTAAACTGTGCGTGATACTGCGGCGAAACGACGAGCGCTTCCATTGAAAGGTCGAGCCGTTTGGCCGCCTGCAGCGCGTCGAAGCCGTCGGAAACGCGGTTTCGTTTGATATAATCCTTCGCTGCAGAAACCCCACCGTAGGCTTCCGCGTTTTGCCGCAGCCGCGCCTGCCGAACCCCACACTCGGTCTGCGCGGTGTCAATTGCCGATAGCAACGCGGCGGTAAAAT
The DNA here is from genome assembly GCA_051892295.1 of Faecousia sp. Taxonomy (GTDB): domain Bacteria; phylum Bacillota; class Clostridia; order Oscillospirales; family Oscillospiraceae; genus JAZOXB01. The sequence goes on from JBJFGB010000023.1 coordinate 20,540, forward strand.
CCTTCATTCCGATCCCCCCCCAAGTAGGTATTCTACCATAAAAAAGCAAAATTGGAAGAGGTTCAAAGGAAAATGCTTTTCTTCCATGCCTCAACAAGTATTCCGGCGAGCCTCTCCAAAGGCAAAACAAGGCAGGCGACCGAAGTCACCTGCCTTGATAAGCCGAACATCATCAACTTGCGCCGAATCAGAACATGTCGTCATTACCGTCATCCGGCGGGCGGTCAACAATTTCCGGATTTCCGCTGGTTGTGAGGACATCCTCAGCGACGAACTCGTCAAAACTTATCTCAGCAGGTTTAAATTCTTTACGAGTCATGTTTTTTCCTCCTTCAAACATCAGGCAAAATACAGTGCATACTCGATATTTACACCACTCTTTTATTATATTTCCATATTTCGGGAAAGTCAACAGAAAAATGATGTTTACTGCTTATTCGCCGATAAAAAAAGGTTGGCATTTGCATTCTTTTTTAGTATAATAGAAGGATATCAGCAACATATGGAAAAGAGGTAGCACATGACTCAGCTTTTATTGCGTCTGTTCGTGAAGGATCACGGCAACACGGGTGACCCGAAGGTGCGCGCAGCTTACGGCAAGCTTGCAGGAGTCGTCGGAATCTTCTGCAATCTGCTGCTTTTTGCGGGCAAGCTCCTTGCGGGTATTCTCTCCGGCTCCGTCGCCATCACCGCAGACGCTGTCAACAACTTATCCGACGCCTCCTCCTCCCTTGTTACGCTGCTCGGCTTTAAGCTCGCGGAGCGTCCCGCCGACGAGGAGCATCCCTACGGGCACGCGCGCATCGAGTATCTGTCCGGTCTTGCCGTCGCCGCCCTCATCCTCATCATCGGTGTGGAGCTTGCAAAGAACTCCTTCGAAAAAATACTGCATCCCGAAACGGTCGCTTTTTCCTTTCTGACCCTCGGCATTCTGATTGCCTCCATTCTCGTAAAGCTTTGGATGGCACTGTTTTGCCACACCCTCGGCAAGCGCATCGGCTCGAAAACCCTCGCCGCAACCGCCGCAGACAGCCGCAACGATGTGATTACGACCGCAGCCGTCCTGCTGGGCTGTCTGCTCGGGCATTTCTTCGGTTGGAAGATCGACGGCTACATCGGTCTGCTTGTGGCGCTGTTCATCCTGTGGTCCGGCATCGGCATTGCGAAGGATACCATCAGCCCGCTCTTGGGTGAGCAGGCGGATCCCGAGCTTGTCCGCCGTATCTCTGATTTAATCCTCTCCCACGAAAAGATTCTCGGCATTCACGACCTGATGGTGCATGACTACGGTCCCGGGCAGTGCTTTGCCTCCGTCCACGCGGAAATGGCTGTCTCCGACGACCCGCTCACCTGTCACGATATCATCGACGACATCGAGCGCGACGCTCTGCGGGAGCTGCGCGTTCACCTCGTGATCCATTACGACCCCATCGTGACGGACGACGAAGAATTGAACCGCATGCATGCGCTGGTGGAGCAGGAAATCAAAGCGATCGATCCCGCGCTTACCATGCACGATTTCCGCATGGTGCGCGGTCCCGGTCACACAAATCTGATTTTCGACCTTGTCATTCCCTTCTCCATGGCGAATCAAAAGGCGGAGCTGAAGCGGCGGATTGACGAGCGCGTCCAGTTCGAAAACAAGCGTTATTACACCGTGATCACCTTTGACGTAGCCGCGCATAACCAGCTTAAAGCCTGAGCGTGCTATTGTCAAGCAACCGTCTGTTGTTCAACCGTCGGTTGCATCGCATTTTTGAATTTTCTGTAAGCAATATTGCTTCCCGCTTTTTTTCATAAGGAAGCTGTGCTATAATAGGCTAAACTGAATCTCAAATGAAAGGTCCAACAATTATGGGTTTGTTCAATAAACTTTTCGGAACGCGCTCTGAGCGCGAGGTCAAAAAACTCCTGCCGACGGTGGATCGTATCGAAGCCCTCGGGGATGACATGAAAGCGCTGACGGACGAGCAGCTCCGCGCCAAAACGGACGAGTTCAAAAAACGCTATCAGGAGGGCGAGACGCTGGACGAGCTGCTTCCCGAAGCCTTTGCCGTCTGCCGCGAGGCAGCGGACCGTGTGCTTGGGATGCGCCCGTATCGCGTGCAGCTCATCGGCGGCATGGTGCTGCATCAGGGGCGCATTGCCGAGATGAAGACCGGCGAAGGCAAGACCCTCGTCGCCATCCTTCCCGCATATCTGAACGCGCTGGCAGGCAAGGGCGTGCATATTGTCACCGTCAACGATTATCTCGCCAAGCGTGACTCGGAGTGGATGGGCAAGGTCTACCGTTTTCTCGGTCTGACCGTGGGCCTGATTATCCATGACTTAAAGGCAAACGAGCGCCGCGCCGCCTACAATGCCGATATCACCTACTGCACCAACAACGAGCTGGGCTTTGACTATCTGCGTGACAATATGGCGCTGTATAAATCCGACATGGTGCAGCGCGGGCACAGCTTCGCCATCGTGGACGAGGTGGACTCCATCCTCATCGACGAGGCGCGCACCCCGCTGATTATCTCGGGCAAGGGCGAGGAATCGACCAAGCTCTACGAGATGGCGGACTTCTTTGTCTCCACGCTGAAAAAGAAGGTCTTTGCCACCATCGACGAGAAGCAGGAGCAGGATGATCTCGACTGCGATTACTACATTGATGAGAAAGCGCGCACCGCCTCTCTGACCGCCAGCGGCATTGCCAAGGCGGAGAAATATTTCAATGTGGAGAACTTAGCGGATATTGAGAATACCACCCTTTCCCACCACATTAACCAAGCCCTGCGCGCCCGCGGCATTATGAAGCGCGATATTGACTATGTTGTCAAGGACGGACAGGTTATCATCGTTGATGAATTCACGGGTCGTCTGATGTACGGCAGACGCTATAACGAGGGGCTGCATCAGGCGATTGAGGCAAAGGAGGGCGTGTCCGTCGCAAGCGAGAACAAGACGCTTGCCACCATCACCTTCCAGAATTTCTTCCGCCTGTATTCCAAGCTCTCTGGCATGACCGGTACGGCGCTGACCGAGGAGGAGGAATTCTCCGCAATCTATAAGCTCGATATCGTGGAGATCCCGACCAACAAGCCCGTCGTCCGTATCGACCATAACGATGTTGTCTACAAGACCGAGGCGGGCAAGTTCCGCGCGGTCATTGAGCAGATTAAGCAGTGCCACGAGAAGGGGCAGCCCGTGCTGGTTGGCACAATCTCCATCGAGAAATCGGAGCTGCTGTCCAAGATGCTCAGGCGCGAGGGCGTGCAGCACACCGTCCTGAATGCGAAGCACCACGAGCGCGAGGCGGAGATCGTCGCGCAGGCAGGCAAATTCGGCGCGGTCACAATCTCCACGAACATGGCAGGCCGCGGCACGGATATTATGCTCGGGGGCAACGCGGAATATATGGCGCTGTCCGATCTGCGCAAGCAGGGCATTGCAGACGAGCTGATAGCAGAGGCAAATTCCTATGCCGAGACGGACAACCCCGAGGTACTTGCCGTCCGCGCCGCGTTTAAGGAGGCTTATGCCCGCCACAAGCTCGATGTCGATGCCGAGGCGGAGCGGGTGCGCGCAGCCGGCGGTCTGTTCATCGTCGGCACCGAACGCCACGAGTCCCGCCGTATCGACAACCAGCTCCGCGGTCGTTCCGGCAGACAGGGTGACCCCGGCGAGACGCGCTTCTTCCTCTCGCTGGAGGATGACGTCATGCGTCTGTTCGGCTCCGAGCGCATTATGAATATGATGAATTCCCTCGGCGTGGATGAGGATACGCCGATTGACGCCAAAATGCTTTCCAACGCAATCGAAAATGCCCAGAAGACCGTGGAAAGCCGCAACTTCCAAGCCCGTAAGAACGTGCTGGAATACGACGATGTCATGAACACGCAGCGTACCGTGATTTACGAGCAGCGTCAAAAGGTACTCGACGGCGAGGATCTCTCGCAGACCATCGAGTCCATGATGCATCACGTCATCGACACCGAGGTTGGGGATGCCTTCGGTGCCGAGGAGGGCAAGCCTGTTGAAACCCTTACCGCAAAATTTGAAGGCATCTACTTCCCGAAGGGTGCGTTTGCACCGGCAGCGGATGTCACGAAGGAGCAGGCCTGCGAGCAGCTTTACGAGCTTTTCCGTCAAACCTACGCCAAGCGCGAGGAGGAATTCGGCGCGGAGCGTATGCGTGA
>JBJFGB010000024.1:0-1538 GCA_051892295.1 Faecousia sp.
CTCCAACGCCCTGCAATAACCCATCCGCAGACGAAACTCCGATCAACCTCGTACCCGCGTCTATCAGCCGCCCGCGTGCAGGAACCGGCTTTTTAGGCTAAGGGCTAAGGGTGAATGGTGAATGACTGAGGTGTGCTCTGCACGGATTTAAAATGCAGGGCGGGGACAGTTATAAGCCGGTGCAGGAACTTTCCGGCAGGCAAGAGCTTCCCACCCATGTCATTGCGAGGAGCGCAGCGACGCGGCAATCCTGTGCAGGAACTACCAACTGCGTGCAAACCTCCCTCCTATGTCATTGCGAGGAGCGCAGCGACGTGGCAATCCCATGCAGGAACTACCAACTGCGTACAAACCTCCCTCCTATGTCATTGCGAGGAGCGCAGCGACGTGGCAATCCCATGCAGGAACTACCAACTGCGTACAAACCTCCCTCCCATGTCATTGCGAGGAGCGCAGCGACGTGGCAATCCCGTGCAGGCACGACCGACCGCGTACAAACCAACAACCTGAGATTGCCACGACCAGTGTGCGCACTGGTCTCGCAATGACAAAATGGGCAGCCTGGTATGTCATTGCGAGGCGCTTGCGCCGTGGCAATCCTATGCAGGAACCACTAACTGCGTACAAATCTGTCCTCCATACCGCCTGCTGCGTCGTAAATTGCAAGCCCTTTTCAGTCATTCCTCCAAAGGAGACCTCCCATGTTTCAAACCATCTTCCTCGACCTCGACGACACCCTGCTCGACTTCGGCGCAGCGGAACGGGTCGCAATCTCAAAAACCTTTCGGGAAATCGGCATGGAGCCGACGCCCGCCCTCCTGCGCCGCTTCGGCGAGATCAACCAATCCCAGTGGGAAGCCTTTGAGCGCGGCGAGATTACCCGCGAGACGGTTCTAACGCGCCGCTTTGCCCTCCTGTTCGCTGAATTAGGCACGGCGCACGATCCCGCTGCAACAGAGGATATCTACCGTGGCTACCTCAGCGTAGGGCATTATTTCGTGGATGGCGCAGAGGATTTGCTTGCCTATCTTGCGCCGAAGTATGACCTCTACCTCGCCTCGAACGGCGTCGCGGCAACACAGTATTCGCGCTTAGAGAGTGCCGGCATTGGACATTATTTCAACGAGATCTTCATCTCGGAAACAACGGGACACCATAAGCCGGAGCGGGAATATTTCGATTGTTGCTTTGCAAGGATCAAAAATTTCGACCCGCAGCGCGCCCTGATGATCGGCGACAGCCTGACCAGCGATATCCTCGGCGGTAAAAACGCCGGGATAAAGACCTGCTGGTTCAACCCCAAGCATAAACCCCGCCGCCCGGACATCATACCGGACTATGAAGTAGACACGCTGCTTGCCCTGCGGGCATTCCTGTAAAAATTTTTGAAAAAATAGCAATTTGCCCTTGACTTTTTCAAAAATCTGCATATAATTAAACATGCGTTTCAGCGCAGAACAGCATAGCGGGTTTGTGTAATGGTAGCACACCGGACTCTGACTCCGTTTGTGAGGGTTCGAATCCTTCACCCGCTGCCA
>JBJFGB010000025.1:0-24556 GCA_051892295.1 Faecousia sp.
ACGGCAAGCCCTTTAAGACCCGCAGCGGCGGCGTCATGCGTTTGGAGACGCTGATTGCGGATATTACGAGCTATGTCGAGCAGAAAATTCTCGAAAACCAGACCCTCAGCCCCGAGGAGGCTGCGCAGACCGCGAAGCGCATTGCTGTCGCCGCGCTCAAATACGGCGACCTTTCGAATCTCGCGACGAAGGATTATATCTTCGATTTGGAGCGCTTCTCGGCATTCGAGGGCAATACGGGCCCGTATCTGCTCTATACCATCGTGCGCATCAAGTCGATTTTAAACCGTTACGGTGCGCCGTGGGAAGACTTGCCCCTCCGCGCGGCAGAAAATGAGAGCGCAAAGCAGCTGCAGCTTGCCTTAGCGGATATGCCCGAACAGCTTTCCATGGCATACCGCGACTCCGCGCCGAACGCGGTCTGCGCCTACGCCTACGCCTTGGCAGGCGCGGTCAATAAGTTCTATCATGAAACCCACATTCTGACCGAAGCGGACGAGGAAAAGCAGCGCGGCTATATCGCCCTGATTGCCTTAGCAAAGCGCGCCCTTGAGGAGTGCATCGACCTGTTAGGCTTCTCCGCACCCGACCGCATGTAAATAAAATTGAAAAAAGCTTCCGATCTCCCCACGGAAATCGGAAGCTTTTTTATGCCCCTATAGGTTGGGGACATGTCCTAAACCGCGTGTAGGAACCAACGATTACGCACAACCTTCCCCACCGTGTCATTGCGAGACCAGTGCGCACACTACCCGCAAGGGGTACGCCGCATCCGTAACGCTCCTTCGTCGCGAACGGCTGCGCAGTGGTCGTGGCAATCTCCGGCTGTAGGTTTGTACGCACTCGCTACTTCCTGCACAAGATTGCCACGTCGCTGCGCTCCTCGCAATGACAGATAAAAAGTCCTGTTCGTTTTTTTATCGTGCCAAAGCACACCTCAGTCATTCACTCTTAGCCCTTAGTCTAAAAATTATAAAGAATCTCCCGCAGGGAATCACTTATGATATCTTGCGCCGGCTTGGATGGTCTCGGCGCGGTAGAGCTGTTCGACCGCCATCACCCGCACTAAATGGTGGGGGAAGGTCATCGGGCCGAAGGAGAGGCGCAGATCGGCAAGCCGCTTGATCTCCGGGTCAATTCCGAAGGACGAGCCAATCAAAAAGCACGCCGCGCTCTTCCCCTCTACCTTGATGCTTTTGAGCTTTTCCGCGAACGCCTCCGAGGAAAGCTCCTTCCCCTCCGGGGTCAGCACGCAGAACCACGCGCCCTTCGGGATGCTCGCGCGGATGAGCGCCGCCTCCTTGGCAAGCCCCGCCGCGATCTCGGTCGGGTTCGGGTTCTCCGGCAGGCGCGTCTCGGCAAGCTCCACCAGACGGAAATTGCAGTACGCCCCGAGGCGCTTGGCATATTCGTCCACGGCGCTCTGATAGAATTTTTCCTTGTTTTTTCCGACGGTCAGCAAGGTCATGGAAAACATGGCAGTCTCCTTTTCAGCGCAGGAAGCCCTCTAAGATCTTCTGCTCCGCCTCCTCGGCGGTGAGTCCGAGGGTCATGAGCTTCAGAATCTGTTCCCCCGCGATTCTGCCGATTGCCGCCTCGTGGATGAGGCTGGCGTCCACATGGTTGCAGGTGATCTCCGGGATTGCGCGCACCTTCGCCTTGCCCATGATAATGGCGTCGCACTGCACATGCCCGAAGCATTTCTCATCGCCCTCCACGCGGGGATAGAAAATCTGCGAGGATTCATCCTGCGCCACCGAGCGGGAGACGACCTGTGCCTTGCTGTCCACACCCCGCAGAAAGACGTCCATCTCACTCACGGCGTGCTGGTCCGCGTGGGTCAGCAGGTTTTCGCGGATGATAATCTCGCTGTTCGCACCCCGGCATTCCGCCTTGGTGTAGCGCTTCGTGTCGTCCACGCCGCGAATCTGACTTGTCTCAAGGGTAACCGACGCACCCTCCTCCAAATAGAGGATGGTCTGCGGGTTGAGAATGCGCTTGCCGCCGCCCTCGCCCTCGCCGTAGTGCTTCTCAATGTATTTCACGCGGGCGTTTTTGCCGACATAGAAGGTATGGATGCCGTCGTGCTCGCTGTCGCAGCTGCCGCAGTTGTGAATGCCGCAGCCGGCGACGATGGTCACATCCGCGCCCTCGCCCACAAAAAAGTCGTTATAGACCATGTCGTGAAAGCCCGACTTCGTCAGCACAACGGGAATATGCACGGACTCGTGCTTGGTAAAGGGCGCAATGCGGATGTCAATGCCGTCCTTGTCGGTCTTGGACTCGATGACGATATGCTCCGTGTTGCGGCGGAACGCCTTCGTGCCGTCGGAACGGATGTTGACCGCGCCCTCGCCCGTGCCCTTCATGTCCGCGACAATGGAGAGAATTTTTTCCTGTATTTCGTTCAGCATTTGCCGTTCACCTCCAGCAAGTTGCAGCCCGCAACGGTGTCCGCCATAATGCGCGGGTAAATCTCCTCGACGCTGCCGCGGGCGCTGACAACGCCGTTTGCGACCAGGACAATCTCGTCGGCAAGGCGGATGATGCGCTCCTGATGGGAGATAATGAGGATGGTTGCCTCTTTTTTGTCGTGAATTTCGCGGAAGGTGTCGGTCAGCCGCGCAAACGACCACAGATCAATACCTGCCTCCGGCTCGTCAAAGATCATCAAACCGCTTTTGCGCGCAAGGACGGTGGCAATCTCAATGCGCTTGACCTCGCCGCCGGAGAGGGAGGCATCCACGTCCCGGTCGATATAGTCCCGGGCGCACAGCCCGACCTTGGTCAGATAAGCGCAGGCATCGTCGTGGCGCATCTTTTTGCCTGCGGCAACGTCCAAAAGATCGCGCACCTTCATGCCCTTAAAGCGCGGCGGCTGCTGGAAGCCGTAAGAGATGCCCCGTCTTGCCCGTTCGGTCACGGAAAGCTGGGTAATGTCCTCGCCGTTCCAAAGAATTTTACCCGAGGAGGCGGGGTTGATGCCCATAATCGCACGGGCAAGGCTGGTTTTTCCGCCGCCGTTGGGGCCTGTGATGACAACGAATTTTTTGTCCTCCACGGTCAGGGAGATATCGCGCAGAATTTCAATTCCGCCCGTCTCGCCCTCCACATGATAGGAGAGATTTTGAATTTCTAACATAGTAATTCCTCTTTCACAATGAAAAGCCCTTGCAGCTTAGGGACATGTCCCCGCCCTACAGAGGGTTTTATGGCAATGACAATTATTCCGCGATTTGGAAAAACTCATGCACGGGCAGCCATGCCAACAGCACCCGGCGCACCTCGTCGGCAAGGGCGGGAGAATACAGCAGCTCGTCCGGCGGGCAGTCGCGAATCGCCATATAATTTTTCAGCCCGAAATAGGGCGCAAGACGCGGATTGGTGCAGGTCTTCGGGCGTTTATAATGATCTCCGTCAAGCTTGACGCCGCTCTCCTGCTCCGCTTTCTGCACAAGCGACAGAAATTGATCCGCATGGTCGTTCATTTTGATACAGAGTGCGTCCGCCATTGCCGACTTCGGGTATGCCAGCAGGAAGCCGTAACGATACCCCTCCGGGCGTATCTCGAAGCACAGGCACGGACGTTCCAGCCACGGATGCCCCTCTCTGCGCAGACAGAACCACAGGCTGTCCTTGTAAAAGGTGGTCGGATGCATCCGCATATCGCGGTAGATGCGCGAAAGGTGCATCCGCAGTCCGTCAACGTCGGAGAAAGCCGCGCCGACCTCTGCGGAAAGCGCCTTCATCGGCTCGTAGAGATAGGTCTGATATTCCTGCTTATGCGCATTGAACCAATCGCGGTTGTTGTTAAACCGAATACCCCAGAGAAAGTCCATCGTCTCAGGGGAAAAGCCTTGAAACATGAAATAATGCTCCTGTTTATAAAAATAGGGTCTCTGTAATGTTTTTCATTGACAGTGAATGGTGAATCGTGAATAGTGAATCGTGAATAATGAAACTATCCTCCGTATTTTATGGTTATTTGTTACCCTCATCGTAGAGTAACTGCCTACACAAGATTTCCGCGTCGCTGCGCTCCTCGCAATGACATGGGAAGGCTGCCCTTTTTGTCATTGCGAGACCAGTGCGCACACTGGTCGTGGCAATCTCAGGCTGTTGGTTTGTACGCACTTGGAAGTTCCTACACGAGATTGCCGCGTCGCTGCGCTCCTCGCAATGACACGGAAAGGCTGCCCTAATTTGTCATTGCGAGACCAGTGCGCACACTGGTCGTGGCAATCTCAGGCTGTAGGTTTGTACGCACTTGCGAATGCCTGCACAAGATTGCCACGTCGCTGCGCTCCTCGCAATGACATGGGAAGGCTGCCCTTTTTGTCATTGCGAGACCAGTGCGCACACTACCCGCAAGGGGTACGCCGCATCCGTAACGCTCCTTCGTCGCGAACGGCTGCGCAGTGGTCGTGGCAATCTCAGGTAGAAACCACCGACTGTGTACCAAGCTGCAAGCAACAGAAGAAGCCACAGCGACAACCTATTCACCATTCACTGTTCACTATTCACTGTTCATAAACCCAATCATTTTACCGTTTCTTCGCCAGCGGGGTTGAGCGCTCCTGCAAGGTGTTCAGGGTCAGGATGATCTGATTCGACACGAGCCAGCCCGGTTCGGTGAGGTGCCAGCGGTCGTTTTCGTACACCGCGTACCCCTTCTCTTCAAAGCGCTTCATTGCCTTTTCCAACGGCGCGAAGGGCATTAAATACTGCCGCTCATATTCCTCAGCGCTGATGCCGTCGCTTGTGCGCAGGCGCAGCATAACATACTCGCCTGCCCGTTCCCGCGCGGGGATTGTCTCGCACTCGCTGAGAACAGTCTCCTTCTTTGCGATACCTTGGATATAGCCCTGCAAATCGCGCAGGATGGTAAAGCGCTTTCCCGCAAAATCGGAAGCGGCGGTCGGACCGAAGCCGAGATATTCCCCGCCCGTCCAGTATTTCAGATTGTGCTTGGACGCAAAGCCCTTTTTGGCAAAATTAGAAATCTCATAATGCTCGTAGCCGTAATCCCGCAGAAGGTCGGAGGCGGCAAGATACATATCCGCCTGCGTGTCATCGTCCGGCAAATTCGCCAGCTCCTTATAGCCCCAGAGCGGCGTGCCCTCCTCAACCTTCAGCGCGTAGCACGAGATATGCTCCGGACGCAGACCGACAATGCGCAGTACCGTCTCCTTCCACGCCGTCAGCGTCTGATTCGGCAAACCGTACATCAAGTCAAGGGAAATATTGCCGAAGCCCGCCTGCCGCGCAAGGGTCAGCGCCTGCTTTGCCTGATGAAAATTGTGCGGTCTGCCCAGCTTTTTGAGCATCTCGTCGTCATCGGACTGCACACCGATGGAAATGCGGTTAAAGCCCGCGCGGACGAGCTTTTTCATGGATTGCAGCGTCACGCTGTCGGGGTTTGCCTCCAGCGTGATCTCCGCTTCCACGCTCAGACGGAAGCTTTTATGGATTTCGTCGAGAATTTTTTCCAAATTCTCCGCGCCGAAAAAGCTCGGCGTACCGCCGCCGAAATAAACCGTATCGACCAAATACTCCGGCGCAAGCCTGCCCGCCTCGCGGATATGGTCGGCAAGTGCCTGCAAATAATCATCTGTCACCCGGCGGTCGCGGCTGCCGCCGATGGAGTAAAAGTCGCAGTATTCACATTTGCTCTTGCAGAACGGGATATGGATATAGATGCCGAGGCGTTTCTCCTCCGTCTTGCTTTTTGTCAGAAAAAAAGCCATATTACTTGCCCTCTAAGCGCTCGGTGATAAAGCTGCGGAATTCCTCCGCGCTGCCCACGGTGAAGCCGTCCTTCGCAACGAAGAACCACTGCTGCTTGCTGCGTCGCAGGAGGAACAGATGCTCGCTTTCCTTCAGCTCGCTGAGATCGGAATAGCCCTGCACATTGACCGAGCCGTCCTCCTGAACGCTCTGCGCGAGGGAGTATTCATAAAATTCCGTGGTCAGGTGCAGCTCCTTACTGCCGAAGGATTTTAGAATGGATGCCTCCCAGCGTTCCAGCGCCTTTTTCGGCATGGTGATCTGGCTGTAGACCAAATAGACAATCACGAGGACGCAAAGCAAAACCATCATTAATCCCATCGTCGTTCTGTTTACAATATATTGCCAAATCAGCAGACCCAACGCCACCACGACCAGCGCGATGCAGCCGTAGCTGACAAATTTTGCATTCTTCGACGCGACCGTTTCGGAAGCCTCCTGCTGGATGGCTGCGTTGATTACGGTATTTGCGGAAAATTTGGGCGGATCGAGCGCAGGAATCTCTTCCGACTCCTCAATCTCGGTCACTTCCGACTCCTCTGCACGAATTTCTTCCTGATCCATAGGGTTCTCCTTTCGGAATAGAATGTTTCATTATTGTAACACGGGCAAATAGGGTTGGATATCATCCGCCCGCGATTTCAAATCCGCGCGGAGCGCTCCTCAGTCATTCACCATTCACCCTTAGCCCTTAGCCAAAACAGGCTGCCTACACCGGGCGGCTGATAGCCGCCCGGTTTTATAATCCGCGCGGAGCGCTCCTTCACTATTCACTATTCACTATTCACCATTCACCATTCACTCTTCACTGCTCACTGCCCGCTCTTCCGTCTCCTCCGCGCTGTCGGTGCGTTGGATGGCAATCACGCGGTTGCCGTCCTCAATGCGCATGATGATCACGCCCTGCGTATCTCTGCCGTAGACGCTGATATTATCGACCGTCGTGCGCAGAACGATACCGCCGGATTCAATCAGCAGAATATCGTCCTTCTCGCCGACGACAATCGCACCCGCGACCGCGCCGGTTTTCTCGGTGAGGCGGTAGTTCTTCATACCCTTGCCGCCGCGGCTCTGCACCTCGTCACCCCGCAGATAGCTCTCCACCGGGGTGCGCTTGCCGTAGCCGTTCTCCGTCACGGTCAGCAGGGTCTTGCCCGCCTCCGCGACCGCCGCGCCGACCACCGCGTCATCCGTACCCAAGCGGATGCCGCGCACGCCCGTTGCCATTCTGCCCATGCAGCGGACGTCCGTCTCGTTGAAGCAGATTGCCATGCCGCGCCGTGTGGCAAGCAGGAGATTGTCGCTGCCCGACGTTTTCATGACGGCAATCAGCTCGTCGCCCTCGTCAAGACTTAAGACGCGGATACCCGCCTTGCGCGCGGTGTAGATTTCGGACATCTGCATCCGCTTGACCGTGCCCTGCCGGGTGACCATCGTGATAAACTCGTCCTCGGCAAAGTCACGGGTGAGCAGCATCGCGGTCACGCGCTCGTCCTGCTCCAAGGGCAAAACATTCGCAATATGGGTGCCGCGGGCGGTGCGTCCCGCCTCGGGAATGAGATAGCCCTTGCGGCGATGGACACGCCCCGTATTCGTAAAGAACAGGAGATAGTCATGCGTGGAGGCGATGAAGAGATTCTTGATATAATCCTCCTCCCGCAGGCTCTGACCGGACACGCCTCTGCCGCCACGCTTCTGGCTGCGGTAGGTATCCACCGGCAGACGCTTGATGTAGCCGCCTTCGGAGAGGGTGTAGCAGCAGTCCTCCTCCTCAATGAGGTCTTCGTCGTCGATCTCGTCCTCCACATCCACAATCTCCGTGCGCCGTGCGTCGCCGTACTTGTCGCGGATGGCGGTCAGCTCGTCGCGGACGATGCCCTTGACCAGCTCCATATCGCCCAAAACCTTCTGGTAATAGGCGATTTTCTCCTCCAACTCGTGATATTCGGCGAGCAGCTTGTCCTTTTCCAGCCCTTGCAGGCGCTTGAGCTGCATGTCGAGAATTGCCTGCGCCTGAATTTCGCTCAGACCGAAGCGCTCCATCAACCGCTCCTTCGCGTCGTCATAGGCGGAGCGGATGATGCGAATGACCTCGTCAATGTTGTCCTGCGCAATGATCAACCCCTCTAACAGATGGGCGCGCTCCTGCGCCTTTTTGAGGTCATAGCGTGTGCGGCGGATAACGACCTCCTCCTGATGGGCGAGGTATTCGTCCAGGATCTCGCGGAGGGAGAGCACCTTCGGCTGGCTCTGATTTTTGACCAACGCGAGCATATTGACCGCGAAGGTGGATTGCAGCTGCGTCTGCGCAAACAGACGGTTCAAAACCACCTGCGGGTTCGCCTCGCGTTTCAGCTCTATGACAATGCGCATACCGTTGCGGTCGGACTCGTCGCGGATATCGGAAATGCCCTCCAAACGCTTCTCATTGACCTGATCCGCCATGTTTTTGATGAGCATGCGCTTGTTCACCTGATAGGGAATCTCGGTGACAATTATGCGCTGACGATTCTGTCCGAACTCCTCCAGCTCCGTGCGGGCGCGCATGGTGATGCGTCCCTTGCCGGTGGCGTAGGCGCTGCGGATGCCGGCACGACCGAGAATCAAGCCCTTTGTCGGGAAATCCGGTCCCGTGATATGCTCCATCAGGTCGAATAAGCTTGCCTCGGGATTGTCCAGCACACAGAGACAGGCGTTAATGACCTCGGTGAGGTTGTGGGGCGGAATATTCGTCGCCATACCGACCGCGATACCCGAGGAGCCGTTGACGAGCAGATTCGGGAAGCGGCTGGGCAGCACGCGGGGCTCCTTGCGTGTCTCGTCAAAGTTGGAATCCCAATCCACCGTCTCTTTTTCGAGGTCGCGGAGCATCTCGTTGGAGATTTTGGAGAGGCGCGCCTCCGTATAACGGTAAGCCGCAGGGGGGTCGCCATCCACGGAGCCGAAGTTGCCGTGGCCGTCTACGAGCATATAGCGCATGGAAAAGTCCTGCGCCAAACGCACGAGGGCGTCATAAACGGACGCGTCGCCGTGGGGATGGTAACGGCCCAGGACGTCGCCGACGCAGGTCGCGGATTTCTTAAACGGCTTATCCGAGGTCAGATTATCCTCATACATTGCATACAGAATGCGCCGATGCACGGGCTTCAAGCCGTCGCGCACATCGGGTAAAGCACGCCCGATAATGACGGACATGGCGTATTCCATATAGCTGGTTTTCATCTCATGTACAAGCTCGCTGGTCACGATTGCCTGATTCGGGAACATAATATCCTCGGGCTTGTAATCCTTCTTATGTGCCAAGGTGTTTCCTCCTTGTTTTAGTTTACGCGTTGTAATTGATATAAATCGGGTTTTCTTTTCATGTCATTCTGAGGAGCGCAGCGACGCGGCAATCTCGTGCAGGAACTACCGACTGCATACAAACCTACAGCCTGAGATTGCCGCACCCAGTGTGCGCACTGGGTTCGCAATGACAAATTAGGGTTGCCTCTCCGTGTCATTGCGAGGAGCGCAGCGACGTGGCAATCTCGTGCAGGAACTACCGACTGCATACAAACCTACAGCCTGAGATTGCCGCACCCAGTGTGCGCACTGGGTTCGCAATGACAAATTAGGGTTGCCTCTCCGTGTCATTGCGAGGAGCGCAGCGACGTGGCAATCTATTCCCAGTTTAATGACAAATCCTCCCATTTTGGATTCATTGTTTCAACCAAAGAATTCTTTCTTGCACGAGACCAGCTTTTAATCTGCTTTTCCCGTCCAATCGCTGCTTTAACATCGGTTGTTGTCTCAAAATACACTAATTTATGCACATGGTAACGCTTTGTAAAACCATCTGCAAGCTCATTTTTATGCTCGTATAGTCTTCGTTGTAAATTATTTGTTACACCAACATATAATACTGAATTTGTTCTATTGGTCAGAAAATAAACATAGTACTGCATGGCTTACTCTCATCTTTTTTAGATTGCCACACCCAGTGTGCGCACCGGTTTCACAATGACAAATAAGGTAGCCTATCCTGTCATTGCGAGGAGCGCAGCGACGTGGCAATCTCGTGTAGGAACTACCAAGTGCATACAAACCTACACCCGGAGATTGCCACGACCAGTGTGCGCACTGGTCTCGCAATGACAAATTAGGGCAGCCTTTCCTTGTCATTGCGAGGAGCGCAGCGACGTGGCAATCTTGGGTAGGAACTATCGACTGCGTACTGACCTACAGCCTGAGATTGCCACACCCAGTGTGCGCACTGGGTTCGCAATGACATAATCGTTAGCCCATTATTAATAATCCAAATTCACAACATATCTGGCGTTTTGTTCTATGAATTCCTTTCTTGGTTCGACCTTTTCGCCCATGAGGAGTGTAAAAATCTCGTCAGCCTTGATGGCGTCCTCCAAGCGAATCTGCTTCAGTGTGCGGCGCTCGGGATCCATTGTCGTTTCCCACAGCTCATGGGGGTTCATTTCGCCCAAGCCCTTGAACCGCGCGATATCGACCTTCGCGTTCGGATTGTCCGCGCGCAGCTCCGCAGAGACGCGGTCGCGCTCCTCATCCGAAAATGCCACCCTTGTTGTCTTGCCGCGCGTCAGCTTATACAGGGGCGGGATTGCGGAATACACATATCCATGCTCAATCAGCGGACGCATATAACGGAAGAAGAAGGTCAAAAGCAGCGTGCGGATATGACTGCCGTCCACATCGGCATCCGCCATAATGACGATTTTATGATAGCGGAGCTTTTCCAAATTGAACTCTTCGCCGATGCCCGCGCCGAGGGCGGTGATGACCGGTTGCAGCTTATCGTTGCCGATGACCTTGTCCTCCCGCACCTTTTCGACATTCAGCATCTTGCCCCAAAGCGGCAAGATTGCCTGAAAGCGCGAGTCTCTGCCCTGCGTCGCGGAGCCGCCTGCGGAGTCGCCCTCGACGATGTAGATTTCGGTCAGGGTTGGATCCGTCTCGTTGCAGTCGCGCAGCTTGTCCGGCATCGCGGCGCCGCCCAGCGCGGTCTTTCTGCGGATGCTCTCCCGCGCCTTTCTTGCCGCCTCGCGGGCGCGGTTTGCTGTCATTGCCTTCTCGAGGATGATCTTTGCCACGGCGGGATGTTCTTCAAAATAGATTGTCAACTGCTCATTGACGATGGAATCCACCAGCGTGCGGATATAGGCATTCCCCAACTTTGCCTTGGTCTGTCCCTCAAACTGCGCGTCCGTCAGCTTGACGGAGATCACCGCCGTCAGACCCTCGCGGCAGTCCTCGCCGGAAACCTTGTCCGCGTCGGTTTTGATTGCGTTGGTCTTCATGCCGTAGGCGTTCATCACGCGGGTCAGCGCAGTCTTGAAGCCCGTCTCATGCATGCCGCCCTCCGGCGTGTGGATATTATTGGCAAAGGAGACAAGCGTCTCATTATAAGAATCGCTGTACTGCAAGGCAATTTCCGCTTCCGCGCCGTTTTTCGCGCCGGACATATAGATCACCTGTTCATGCAGCGGTGTCTTATGGCGGTTATGCCACTGGACGAACTCGCGAATGCCGCCCTCAAAGCACATGGCGTCGGAGCTTCCGTCCTCCGTGCGCTTGTCCGCAATGGAAATATGCAGACCGGCATTCAAAAACGCCTGTTCCCGCATTCTTGTATGCAGAATCTCATAATCATACACGGTCGTGTCGAACATCTCCGGGTCAGGCTTGAAGGTGACGACGGTACCGTTTTTGTCGGTCTTACCGACAATCTGCATCTCCTGGGTGATATGTCCGCGGGAGAATTTCATCTGATAGATATTGCCGTCCTTGTGCACCTCGGCAACCAGCCATTCGGACAGGGCATTGACGACGGACGCACCGACGCCGTGCAGACCGCCGGAGACCTTATAGCCGCCGCCGCCGAATTTGCCGCCCGCGTGCAGAACGGTAAAGACAACCTCGAGCGCCGGCTTTCCCGTCTGCGCCTGAATGTCCACGGGGATGCCTCTGCCGTCATCGGTGACGGTGATGGTATTTCCCGGGTTAATCGTCACGGTGATGTGCTTGCAATAGCCGGCAAGCGCCTCGTCGATGGAGTTATCGACGATCTCATAGACAAGGTGATGCAGACCGCTGGACGAGGTTGAACCGATGTACATACCCGGCCGCTTGCGCACCGCCTCCAAGCCCTCAAGCACCTGAATTTGCGAGGCGTCATATTCTTGATCCACAGTTGTGCTGAATAATTCTTCGGACATATTTCTAAAACTCCTTACTTAACATAAACGCACCGTTTTCTGTAGTCTGGGGACATGTCCCCGCCGTGGCAGCAACGATACCACATGCAGTATCGTGAATCCGTACGGATGCCGCTTCAAAGTCGCCTGGGACATGTCCCCAGACTACAGTTACTTCATTTCATGGAATGGTTCTTCGGCGCGTTTTTCCAAAATTTGCGCGTTGTATTGCGTCAGATAGACGCGGCGCAAACCGAATTCCTCGGTTAAAATATAGCTTTTTGGCAGCTTTCCCGACACGTCGACGACCTCGCCCATTTTTTCCGCCTCGGACAAAAACGCCCTTGTGTGTTTGGAAATACTTGTATTATCAAGGTCAAACACGCCGATTACGGCGCGGTCGCGGACGGAAAAATCCGCTCCGATGGAAATGTACATTGCAATGCTCCTATTTTACGCTGCCGTTCTCAATGCGCAAGACCTGCCCCAAGCTTGTCAGACGGTCGGTCTCGCAGCAGGTAATAAACACCTGTCCGTTTTTCAGCTGATTGAGAACGAAATCCTGCCGCCCCATATCCAATTCGGACAGCACATCGTCCAAGAGCAAAATCGGCTCCTCTCCGCTGTCCCGTTTCAGCAGCTCCCGTTCGGCAAGCTTGATGGAAATCGTCGCCGTGCGCGTCTGCCCCTGCGAGGCGAACTGCGCGATTGGCAGACCGTTCAGTCTTGCCTCAAAATTGTCCTTGTGCGGACCGGAAAGACATTGGCAGCTCTCCAGCTCCGCCCGCTCGTGTGACGCCTGATGCTCCGCAAGCAGCTCTCTGAGGCGTTCCACCGGCGCAAAGGGGTCGTCGATATTCGACACGGTATGATACTCGAGGGTCAGTTTCTCCGTTCCGCCGGAGAACTCCCGATGGAACTCCGCCGCGCAGGCGGAGAGCGCCTTGAGATATCGCGCCCGGTAGGAGATGACCAGTGCGCCGACCTGTGCCATACGAAGATTATATTCCGGCAGCACCTCCCGCAAGGAGGGGCTGTCCCGCCAGTCCCGGAGCACGGCGCTCTTTTGCTCCAAAAGACGCTGATACTCCGTCAGCGCGGCATCATAATTCGGGCGCAATTGGCATATCACTGTGTCTAAGAGCTTTCTTCTCGGCTGCGCGCCCTTTTTCAGCACAAGCAGATCCTCCGGGCAGAACAGTACGCTGGGCAGTACGCCGACGATGCCCGCCGCGGTCTTTTGCTTTACGCCGTTCAAAAAGAGCTGGCGCGGGCGGCGGCCGGAAAACAGGACGGCTCTGAGCGTCTGCGGGCGCTCCTGCGAGAACAGCTCCGCCGAAAGCTCGGCAAATTCCGCACCGAAGCGAATCAACTCCTGCTCTTTGCGTGTGCGGAAGGCGCGGCAGGTTGAGAGATAACCGATTGCCTCCAAAAGATTCGTCTTTCCATTGGCGTTGCCGCCGACGAGCAGATTCACACCCGGTACAAAGCAGACCTCTGTGTCGGCATAGTTGCGAAAATTTCGCAGACAGAGACGTTCAATCTGCATGCTTGACCAGATAAGTCACGCCGTCGAAACCGACCTTGTCGCCGTCCACGAGCTTTTTCCCGCGCATGAGACAGGCTTCCCCGTTGACGGTAACCTCGCCGTTCTGGATAAAATTTTTTGCCATACCGCCCGAGGCAACGGCGTTTGCAAGCTTCAGAAAGCTTTCCAGTTTAATAAAATCCGTCGTAATCCCGACGGGAATGACCTCGGCGGACACCCGCCGCACGCGAACTTTCATAAGTTTTCTCCTTGTTTGGAACTCTTTTTTTGCTAAGGACTAAGGGCTAAGGGTGAATGGCTGAGGTGTGCTCCGCACGGATTGAAAAACGAGTAGGCTTTCTTTCCATGTCATTGCGAGGAGCGCAGCGACGTGGCAATCTTGGGTAGGAACTATCGACTGCGTACTAACCTACAGCCGGAGATTGCCACACCCAGTGTGCGCACTGGGTTCGCAATGACAAATTAGGAAAATATTTCCGTACTGTTTACCATTCACTATTCTCTGCTTTAATGCAATCTGACTGGCAGCACCATATATGCAAAGTCGGTTTTGTCATCCACCGGCGTTAAAACGACGGGGCTTAAGCCGTTTTGCAGCTCCAAGGTGACCTCCTCGGTGGGCACTGCCTTTAACGCATCCAGCAGATAGCGGCAGTTGAAGCCGATTTCCAACTCGTTGCCGTTGCCCGCAATGTCGCAGGTGTCGTGCGCCGAGCCGATGGTATTGGTGGTGCGGAAATCCGCCATATTGTCGCCGAACACGCAGCGCACGGGGCTTTTGATTTTTTCGGACACAATCAGGCTCACGCGCTCGATGGACGAGGTCAGCGCCGCGACATTCGCGACCAGCTTAATCGGACTGTTCACCGGCACAACGCGCCGCCAGTCGATGAATTCGCCCTCCAAAATACGGCAGACAAGGGTTGCGTCGCCGATTTCGAACAGAATGTGTTTCTCGCCTAAAGTGAAAACAACCTCCTCATCGGTGTCGCTGAGAATCTTTTCCACCTCACGCAGACCGGTTGCCGGCACGACAAATTTCAGTTCTCTGCCGATGGAGCCTTCACTGTGCCAGGTTCTTCTGGCAAGGCGGAAGTTGTCCACCGCGACCATCGTGATGGAGTCGTCCCGCACCTCGATGAGACAGCCGGTATGAATCGGACGCGCCTGATTTTCGGAGACGGAGAAAATCGTCCCGCCGATCATCTCCCGCAGCGCAGACTGGGGAATGGAAATTCCCTTTTCGGAGTTGACATCCGGCAGCTCGGGATATTCCTCCGCCTCCATCGCGGTAATGCGGAAGGAGGAAGCGCCGCCGCGAATGGAGACCTGCAATTTCTCATCGACCTCGATGGAGACCTCCTCATCCGGCATCTTGCGCACGATATCAAAAAACAGACGCGCAGGCATGACGCAAATTCCCGCCTCGGTCACTGCCGCGCCGACCTTTACGGTAATGCCGGTTTCGAGGTTGAAGCCGGTGAGTTGGATTCCGACGCCGGCACGAAGAAGGATGCCTTCGAGGCAGGGAATCGTGCTTTTTGCGGAGACGGTTCTCGACGCAACGGAGATTGCGGAGACGAGCAGCGCTTTTTCACAGGTAAATTTCATTTTTTTACAGCCTCGCTTTCTTTCTCTCTTTTGTAGAAAGAATAGGTTTTATTTTTTAGTAGTAAACAGTAGTAGTCAACAACTTTGTGCAAAACCTCTGCAAATGCCCTGATTGCAAGGCTTTGCAATGCACAGGCAAATGTGTGGAAACAAAATAGTTATTGACAGCTTTCGTGCAAAAAAAACAAAACGCGGAATTACACAGGAAAACTTTTTAAAAATGCACAGGACTTGTGGACAGCTTTTGCGACAAAATTCTACAGGCGGGCATTGATGTTGGCGGTAATGTCGCGGATATTATCCTGCAAACCGTTGGAGGAATTGCCGAGATCCTTTTCCACGCGGCGAAGCGCATAGATGACCGTGGTATGATTGACCCCGAATACATTCGCGACATCGGGATAGGATAGATTCGTCAGCTTGCGAATCAGATACATGGCGACATGACGTGCTTCCGAGGTGTTTTTTGTCTTGTTTCTGCTGCGCAGGACGCTTTCTTCAATGGAATAAAAGCGGCAGACCTCGCTGATAATGAGGTCGGGCGTGGGAATCTCCTGTGATTTTCCCTTATACATGTCCTTAATGGCGCGGGAGACGTTTTCAATATTGATTTTCCAGTTGCCGAGGTCATGATACGCCTTGATTTTTTTCACCGTGCCCTCAATTTGGCGGACATTGTTCGTGATATTCTCCGCAAGATAGTCGCACACGTCGTCCGGCAGCTCCAGACCGTAGGAGAGGGCTTTGTTTTTGATGATCGCGTAGCGCGTCTCGTAATCGGGCGGCTGAATATCCACAATCAGACCCCATTCAAAGCGGGTGCGCAGACGCTCCTCCAAACGGAGCATATCGCTTGGCACGCGGTCGGAGGTGAGGACAATCTGCCGCTTGTTTTCATAGAGGGTATTGAAGGTGTGAAAAAATTCCTCCTGAGTCGCGTCCTTACCGGCGATGAATTGAATGTCGTCCATCAACAACAGATCGGCATTGCGGTATTTATCGCGGAACTCGAAGTTTTTACCGGAGCGCACGGCCTCGATAAATTCATTGGTAAATTGCTCTCCGCGCAGGTATACGATGTTGTATTCCGGGTGCTTCTGCTGGATACGGTTTGCAATGGCGTAGAGCAGATGCGTCTTGCCCAAGCCGGACTGCCCGTAGAGAAACAGCGGATTATAGACCGTGGTGCGCTCCTCCGCGACCGCCTCCGCGGCGGAAAAGGCGTGCTGATTGGAGGAGCCGACAACAAAGGTGTCAAAGGTAAATTGGGAATTAAACTCCGCAAAATTGCGTCTGCGCTGATTGCCGGAATACTGCGGATATTCGTCCTCGTCTAAAACGATAAGCTCAATCTCCGTCTGGAATTGGTCGCGCATGGCGTCCTTGATCAGCTCGGAATAGCGGCTCAGAATGACATCCTTGCGGAAGGGGGACGGAGAATAAATGACAAGCTTCTCCCCATTCAGCTCAACAATTTCCGCGTCGTCAAAAAACGAAGCGACCGCCATGGAGGGAGAATGCTGCTCCAAATAGGACAAGACGCGTGACCATACATAGGCATTCGAATACATAGCCGACTCCTTTCCATTCTATTTTAATCCACAAAATTATACCATAATTCAGCGAAAAAAGCAAGGGTTATACATTATTATAATAATTCCCAAAATAATAATTTGAAAAGAAGGAAAAAACAAACCCGACGGCAGACGCGATTTTCGCGTTTGCAGCGGGTTTCATTTTTTGACAAGCCAAATCCGCATGGATTTGTCAAAGTGCTTTTCGCTTGTTTGAGCCATATTACTCACACGGCGATGCTTTGCGGAGAAAACGCCGAAAAAACAGCGGGAGGAACTATGCATGAAATGGAAAAGAAAGGGCGCGCTTGCAGTATTATTGACGCTTCTGCTGTCAATATGCGTCTCTGCCGCGCCGAAAACGGTCATTCCCGGCGGGAATACCATCGGATTGCAGCTGCATACGGACGGTGTCGCGGTGGTCGAGCTGTCTGAGAGCGTCCCTGCGCGCGCAGGCTTAAAGTGCGGCGATGTCATCCGTGAAATCAACGGCATACAGATCAAAAGCACGCAGGAGGTCAAACAGGCGGTGAAAAACGCAAACGGCGCGCCGCTGAAGCTCACCGTCTCACGGGGCGGCACGCAGAAAACCGTCACCGTGTCACCGACACAGACGGAAGACGGCTGGAGACTCGGCATTTATGTCCGCGATACCGTGAGCGGTATCGGCACGGTGACATATTATGATACAGAAACGGAGACCTTCGGCGCGCTTGGACACGGGGTAAATGATAACGGAACGCTCCTTCCTATTAAGAGCGGCAGCGTGCTGTCCTCCTCAATCGCCTCCGTCATTCGCGGCGAGGAGGGTGAACCGGGTGCATTACAGGGTGTGGTCAATGGGCGCGGAATTAAAGGTAACATTAAAAAAAATACGCCGCAGGGTGTTTTTGGCACGATGCAGGCAATTGGCGGAGAACCGATCCAAATTGCGCAAAATAAGGAAATTCATACGGGACAAGCCAAAATTCGCTCCAATGTGCGCGGTACGCAGGTGGAGGAGTATGACATCCGCATTACCGCCCTGTCGCCCGACGACCCGCAGGACAGAAATATCCACCTTGAAGTAACCGATCCTGACCTCCTCGCGGCAACCGGCGGCATCGTCCAGGGCATGTCCGGCAGTCCAATCATACAGGACGGCAAGCTCATCGGCGCCGTGACCCATGTTCTGATTAACAATCCTACGCAGGGCTACGGCATCTTCATCGAGAATATGCTCAATGCGGCGGCATAACTTTTAGGGCTGTTAAAAAGCCTATGCACAGTCATTGCGAGGAGCGCAGCGACGCGGTAATTTGTTTTTCTCTCATACGCATACAACACCATAATTCACAAGCAATTCTGTAGGGCGGGGACATGTCCCCGCCGACCGCGAAGCGGCAGACAGTATAAACAATCAAATCCGAAAGGTGTCAAGGGGACGGGTTCCTTGGCATATTTTGCTGCATACAAGCTTGCCGTAGGACAAGCTGCGCGTTGCTATATAGGAACTTTGAATAGGGAAAAATCCACGCAAAAGGCAGAAACTCTCCTTTTGCGTGGATTTTATTTCGATTTTCAGAACCACACTTATTCTCCGGTATCTTCCGGGATTTCCTCGCTGGATTCCGTGGGAGGCTCGGTGGTTGGTTCTGTGGAAGGCTCCGTGCTGGGCTCAGTGGAAGGTTCTGTGGAAGGCTCGGTACTTGGTTCGGTCTCCTCCTCCGTGACGATATGGGCGATTTCGCGGTCACGGCGGTCGTACTTGGAGTAGCAGACAACTTCTTTCGAAATCAGATTGCCGTCCTTGTCGTATTTGTACATATAGGTCGTCACGTTCGCGCCGTCATAGGCGGTCTGGATGACGTCGCCCTCCTTGTAATCCTTATACTGGTCGTAGTTCGGCATATCGGGCGAAATATCAACGATTTTCTCCTCGGAGTTGAACCATGCGGTGATCTCATAGTCGAGCTTGACGGTGTAATCCTTTGTCTCCGTACCGATAAAACGGATGTGCACATAGCCATCGGAGACAGAGGCATCAATGCGGATGGGATGCGTCGTGTTATTGCGGAATTTATAGTCAAGGCTTCCCCAATAGATCGTCGCGTCCATGCCGTAGGGAATGTAAGACGGGAGGAATTGGTGTTCGGCGCGCTCGATGACCTCCAAATCCGCCTTCAGCGTGCACCAGAAGATTGTGGAAGCGACCTGACAGACGCCGCCGCCGAGCTGATTTTCCGTTCTGCCGCCGACATACACGGCAGCTGCTCCGTAGCCCTTCTCTTCGGTCCGTTCGCCGACAATCTTGTTAAAGGAGAAAACCTCACCGGGCTTAAGAATCGTGCCGTCAATTGCTTCACACGCCAGCTCAAGGTTATGCGTACGGGTCGGATTCCAAACATGGGGACTGTCGTAAGAGGAAAGCACGTCACAGAACAGCTCATTTTGCAGTGATTCGCGGGTAAACTGCGGTGTCAGCTCCTGTAAGGTCAGAGTCACGGTATCGCCGGGCTTTGCGGAGGAAAAGGCGGTCACAGCGTCTGCCATCGTGAAGCCATAGCCGTCTTTGCCGTCGGTGATCTCATAGGTATCCTCGTCGCAAACGGCGTTGACCGGTGCAGTGCATTTGTAATCCTTGTAGAGCTGATCCAGATCCACAGGCTCCGGAATTGTCTCATCGTAGACATATTGAAGATCATAGCAGCCGGTCATATAAGCCTCAATGATCTCTTCGTAGAGTGCGTCGATGTCGATATTGCGCGTTAAGGTTCCGATGGTGATCTCAATTGCATCCACGGTCTTGGGATTGCCGTCCGCGTCCGTCACAGTGGTTGTGGTGTCCTTAATCTGTGTTTCCGTGCCGTCACAAACGGTATCCTCCAGCGTGCTTTCCAATACATCGCGGATATAAGTGTCATTGACATTCAGATATTTTGAAACGTCAATGTCCTCCCGCTTACCATCGCTCTTTGCGCTGATTTCTCTGCCGTAGCGGTAAGCCTCCTCCACGGCGGCATCGGTGTCCAGCGTGATCTCCACATAAGAGGCAGGCAGACAGATTGTTTTGTCAAGCAGATAAGGCTCACCGTTTTCATCGAGCGGCGCGTCGGCATCTGTCTCACGGGGTTCCTCCTCGGGAATGGCGACGGGAGTTTGCGGGTTCTCCACAGGGTTGCCGTAAATGTCCGTAACGACCTCCTTTGCGGGGTCGTAGGTCGTTGTATAGAGCGGAAATTCGTCACCCTCCGTATAGAGGCGGATGTTCATATCCTCGCTAAAGGAAAGCTTCTGCAATGCTTCCTTTGCTTCCTCCTTGGTCATGCCGCCGAGATCGATGCCGCCGACAAAGACATTCTGCGCAATTTTGTGATCGTCCCGCAGCAGCATATAGCCGACCGCACACGCTGCAATCACAGCAGCGGAGCACACAATGCCCAAAATCAGCGGCAGGCGGCTTTTTTTCTTTTTCTTATGCGACTTGTTGGCAGCGCGTTGTGCAGCGCTCTGCGCCTGCGGTCGATTGGCTTTTTCAAATTTACCCATAGTTTCCTCCTAATTCGAGCATATATCACGGCATCTGCGGCGCCTTCAAAGGAATCAAAAATTATGTATACCATCGCGCAATGCTTGCCGTTATCCTTTTTCTCCATTTATTATACCGTTCAGCGGCAAAAAAGCAACTACGAATTCATGACGAATTCATTACAAAATAATATAGTTATGTAAACTTAATATATGCAATGTAAAATATTTTTCAGTAGGGCGGGGACATGTCCTAAGCCGGTGCAGGAATCATCGACTGCATACAGCTTTTCTCCATGTCATTGCGAGGAGCGCAGCGACGTGGCAATCTCGTGCAGGAAGTACCAAGCACCTACAAGTCTATAGCCTGAGATTGCCACAGCCAGTGTGCGCACTGGCTTCGCAATGACAAAAAGGGTAGCCTATATGTCATTGCGAGGAGCGCAGCAACGTGGTTGCGCAGCCGTTCGCGACGAAGGAGCGTTACGGATGCGGCATACCCCTTGCGGGTGCAATCTCGTGCAGGAACCACCGAGAAGGATTCTACACCAATTTAGACGTGATTTGTATCGGTTTTGTTTCATGCATTATGGAAATTTTTTAAAAACTCCTCTGCGGCTTTCAGCGAATTCTCACCCGCAGCCAATTTGAGCGTCAAAAGGGGTTTTTCGGTTTTCGGCGAGAGAAAGACGCGTTTTTGGTACGCAGGCAGAGCGCAGACCGCAGAAACCGCCTCAAAGGAGAATTTCGCCAGGGTAAATTGGATGGTCCTTCCTTTTTGCGAAATATCCGAGATTCCCTGCCCTGCCGCTCTTGCGCGCAAAAGGGCAATCGAGATCAGATTCATCGCTCCCTTGGGCGGGTCGCCGTAGCGGTCTACCATCTCATCGAGCAGCTCGTCGGCGTCCTCCTGTGAACGGATGGCAGCCATGCGGCGATAGAAATCCATGCGCTGTTCGCCCGAGGAGACATAGTCCTTGTCAATATTCGCCGTGACATCAAGGTCGGCGGTGCAGGAGACCTCCTCGGCGGGCTTCTCGCCGCGCTCCTCCAAAACAGCCTCTTCCAAGAGCTTCAAATAGAGGTCATAGCCGACGGAGATCATATGCCCCGACTGCGCCGCACCCAGCAGATTGCCCGCGCCGCGAATCTCAAGGTCGCGCATGGCGATTTTAAAACCTGAGCCGAATTCGGCAAAGTCGCGGATGGCATTGAGGCGCTTTTCCGCAACCTCGGTCAGCATCTTGCCCCGCCGGAAGGTCAGGTAGGCAAAGGCGTGGCGGCTCGAGCGTCCCACGCGTCCGCGAATTTGGTGGAGCTGTGCCAAACCGAGCTTGTCGGCGTCCTCAATGATCAGCGTGTTGACATTGGAGATATCTATGCCGGTTTCAATAATCGTCGTGCAGACGAGGATTTGCATCTCCCCGTCCGCCATGCGCTGCATGACCTCGCTCAGCTCCTCCTCGCTCATTTTGCCGTGGGCAATGCCGATTTCTGCGTCCGGGAGCGCTTTTTTGATGCGCGCGGCGCACTGCGCGATGGATTCCACCCGGTTGTGCAGATAATAGACCTGTCCGCCGCGCTCCAATTCGCGCCGCATTGCGTCAATCAAAACAGGCTCGGCATATTCCAGCACAAAGGTCTGTACGGGATAGCGGTCGTGGGGCGGTTCCTCAATGGTGGACATATCGCGCAGACCCGAGAGCGCCATATTCAGCGTGCGGGGAATGGGCGTTGCCGAGAGCGTCAGCACATCCACGCCCCGGGAAAGCTCCTTCAGCCGCTCCTTGTGCGTCACGCCGAAGCGCTGCTCCTCGTCCACAATCAGAAGCCCGAGATCCTTAAACGCCACATCCTTCTGTAAAAGCTTGTGCGTGCCGATGATCAAATCCAGCGTACCGGCGCGCAGATCGGCAAGATTCTTGCGGTTTTGCGCAGAGGTGCAGAAGCGCGAGAGCATCCCGATATGCACGGGGAAGCCGCGAAAACGGTTGACAGCAGTCGTATAATGCTGCTGCGCCAGCACCGTGGTCGGCACCAAAATCGCCACCTGCTTGCCGTCCAGAATCGCCTTCATCGCGGCGCGCAGGGCGACCTCCGTCTTGCCGAAGCCCACATCGCCGCACAGAAGCCGATCCATCGGGTGCGGCGACTCCATATCCGCCTTGATCTCGTCAATCGAGCGGAGCTGATCGTCCGTCTCGGCGTAGGGAAAATTCTGTTCAAATTCCGACTGCCACGGAGTGTCCGCGGCAAAGGCAAACCCGGGCAGACGCTTTCGCTCGGCATAGAGCTTGATCAGCTCGTCGGCAATGTCCTTTGCCGCAGCCTTGGCGCGTGCCTTGGTCTTTTGCCACTGGTCGCCGCCGAGGCGGTTGAGCTTCACCGGCGTGTCCTCACCGCCGCCGATGTATTTGCCAATCAAATCGAGCTGTGTCGCGGGGACATAGAGAACGTCCGACCCCTGATACGCGATTTTGACATAGTCCTTCACCGCGCCGTCGATTTTCATCTGTTCCATGCAGACATAGCGCCCGATGCCGTGGTACTCATGCACGATCAGGTCGCCCGGGGAGAGATCGGCAAACGAGTCCAATTTCTGACGATTTGATGCTTTTTGATGCTTTTTGCGCGTTTTTTGAGCGGTTTGTGCCAACAACTGTCCCTCGGTCAGGATGGCAAAGCGCAGGTCGGGATATTCCATGCCGAAGGGCAGTGCGCCGTCGGTGAGTAAAATCTGTCCCGCCCGAGGCAGCGACGTCAGCGGGAAGGCGAGAAAGGCGGATAATCCCTGTTCCCGCAGAGACTGCGCCAAAATTTCCCCGCGTCGGCGGTTTCCACACAGGACGAGGGAGGCATATTCGTGTTTCTGATAGAATTTAAGGTCGGTTGCCGCCGCGTTGAGGTTGCCGCCGTAGGAGGGGAGCTGTTTTGCGGTGATACTGACCAGCTCCTTGGGCGGCAGGGACTGGGGATAGGACGCGGCGAGGAAGGAGTCGAGAAAGACCGCCGCCCGTCCGGCAACCCGACCGCAGACACTTTCCCAGTCGGCGGAGAATTCGCATAGCGCACCGCAGAGAATGCCGGATTCAAGGAGGCTGTCGAGCATCATGCCCTCCTCCTCGGTGAAGCGTTCTGCGGTGCGGCGCAGATTGCCGTGTTCGCAGAAGAAAACAAGGGCGTCTGCGGGGATATAGTCTGCGGCGCAGGAGAATTCCGGATAAATGAGCGCCATATAACGGTCCGCGGCGGATAAGGTCGCGCCGCTTTTCAGAATATCCTCGTCCTCCGCAAGGGTTCGCAGCAGTTTTTCATTCGGCGTTCTGCGCCGACGGAGACGTGTCTGCAATGCCGCGAGGTCGGCGGCAAGTCCGTCCGAGCCGTCGGGATGCAGGCGCGGCAGGGTCTCCGCGACGGGCAGAAGGACGAATTCCTCCACATTTTCCACACGGCGCTGGGTCACGGCATCAAAATAGCCCATCGCGTCAATCTCGTCCCAGAAGAATTCCATACGAATGGGACGGTCGCAGGCGGGAGAATAGACATCCACAATGCCGCCGCGCACGGAAAACTGCCCCACGCCCTCCACAAGGGTGCCGCGCACATAGCCCGCCTGCACCAGCTTCGTGCAAAGCTCGTCCAAGCCAATCTGCGCCCCAAGCTTCAGAGTCAGGGCAGCGGAGAACAGCGCGGACTTCGGCACGGTGCGCAGGGCGAGCGCGTCCCAAGTTGTAAGCAGAAGCTTTTCCTTGCCGCGTGCGAGGTCATAGAGCAGACGCAAACGCTGATGCTCCCAGCCGCGGGAGACAGCGGAGGCATTGTGAAAGGTGAGGTCGCGGGAGGGCAGAATCTGCGGCTCCACGCCGAGAAAGGCGGAAAGCTCCGCCTGTGTGCGCCGCGCGGCAAGCTCATCCTGACAGATGACGACGGCGGGACGCTTCGTGTCATGCAGAAGCGAGGCAATCAAATGCGAACGGTTGATCTGCGCCGCGCCGGATACACCGACGGCCTGATTTTTTTCCAAACACGCAGAAAGCCGCCGATACTCCGGCAGTCCGCGCAGCATCGTAAGTAAAAGCTCCATAAAACCTCCCGTAAAACGCCGTATGGGCGGCGATCAGCCGCCCGTGTGCAGGCACTTTTTTAGAATCTGTAGCGCGCGGCATCCCTGACGCGCCTTTGCAGGCAGTTCGTATTTCAGTGAATAGTGAATAATGAATAGTGAAGAGTGAATAACGCTCCGCGCAGATTCTCAATGTAGGGTGGGGACATGTGTCAATAGCAACATGGTTTACAATTTGTGAAGGGACATGGTTTAC